>JACRLT010000002.1 GCA_016235185.1 Candidatus Omnitrophota bacterium | reverse complement strand
GTCGTTCGTAGAGAGAGCTCGACGAGATTCCGAGTATTGGGTGTAAAGGGCAGGTAGGTGGCCCAACAAGTGGGGAGTGAAATCCACCGGCTTAATCGGTGAACTGCTTTCCAAACTATTGGGCTTGAGTGTGAGAGAGGAGAATGGAACTCCTGGTGTAAGGGTGAAATCTGTAGAGATCAGGAGGAACACCATTGGCGAAGGCGATTCTCTGGATCACAACTGACACTGAACTGCGAAAGCTAGGGGAGAGGTAAGATAACTCGTTAAGTGCTCCACCTGGGGACTACGACCGCAAGGTTAAAACTCAAAGGAATTGACGGGGGCCCGCACAAGCGGTGGAACATGTGGTTCAATTCGACGCTACGCGAAGAACCTCACCAGGGCTTGACATATAGGTAGTAGGAACCTGAAAGGGGGACGACTCGTTAAGCCGAGTGCCTATACAGGTGTTGCATGGCTGTCGTCAGCTCGTGCCGTGAGGTGTTGGGTTAAGTCCCGCAACGAGCGCAACCATCATCCTTAGTTGCTACCGAAGGATCCGAAAGGGTTCTGGCGAGCACTCTAAGGAGACTGCCCGTGATAAACGGGAGGAAGGTGGAGATGACGTCAAGTCCGTATGGCCCTTATGCCCTGGGCTACACACGTGTTACAATGGGATGTACAGAGCGTTGCCAAACCGCAAGGTGGAGCTAATCGCAAAAAGCATCCCCCAGTTCAGATTGGAGTCTGCAACCCGACTCCATGAAGTTGGAATCGCTAGTAACGGCGGATCAGCTACGCCGCCGTGAATACGTTCCCGGGCCTTGTACACACCGCCCGTCAAGCGATGGGAGCCGGTAGTACCCGAAGTGGCGACAACGCCCCTAAGGTAAGACTGGTGACTGGCGCTAAGTCGTAACAAGGTAGCCGTATCGGAAGGTGCGGCTGGATCACCTCCTTTCTATTTTTTCTTCACGGAAAAATGGGAAAAATCCCGATTTCGCATCGGGATGTTTTACAAAGGTTTAGGTCGCGAGCTAGTCAAAAAGACCTAACGCTCCGACTTGGCTATTTAAATATTTCGAGACACAGAAAGCACAGATAGGCACAGATGACGCGGATGGTTATTATCTGTTTTATGTCTGTGCTATTTGTGTGTAGTGGAAGATCCTATGGGTTCAATTAATCATCTGTGTTCTTGAGTTTTTTATGGGCCCATAGCTCAGCTGGCAGAGCACCGTGCTGATAACGCGGGGGTATCAGGTTCAAGTCCTGATGGGCCCATTGATTTAAGCGCAAGCTTGAATGGGGCTCACGCAGTGGTTCTCCCGCCAAGCTATTGAATGATGGGCGGGATCCCGCCTGACTTTTAGCTTGGGGGTGGGAAAGTCCACTTGGGCCCACCATATCATTACGGGGCAGTAGCTCAGCTGGGAGAGCGCGTGCTTTGTCCCGCCATGCTATTTAAGCTATGGCGGGATCCCGTTTCCGAGATGAGAAATATAGAGAAACGGGACAAGCATAATCTTAGCTAACTTTGCCCGGAAGGTTTTTTTGGGGGCGTAGCTCAGCTGGGAGAGCACCTGCTTTGCAAGCAGGGGGTCGGCAGTTCAATCCTGCTCGCCTCCACCAGATTTCTCTTGGATTTTCCATATAATAAATTTTCCGTCATAACGTTGACGGCTCGTTCTTTGACAATTTCAGTAAGTTTTTTCGAACCAAAACTGAGTAAAAACTCTCAAATCAAAGACCAAATTTTGTGGTCAAGCTACAAAGAGTATGTGAGGAATGACTTGGTCAATTATGGCGATGAAGGACGTGGTAAGCGGCGATACGCCCGGAGGAGCTGCAAACAAGCTTTGATCCCGGGATGTCCGAATGGGGCAACCCATCCCGAGTTATGTCGGGATACGTCTCTGTAAATTAAATAGCAGAGAAGAGCGAAACCCGGGGAAGTGAAACATCTCAGTACCCGGAGGAAAAGAAACCGAATGGTATTCCCTTAGTAGCGGCGAGCGAAGCGGGAAGAGCCTAAATTTCGACGATTGAAAAGCCTGTGCGCGTTGTCGTCGGAAAGTTGCGGGACTGTCTGGATGCCTGTACAGAGGTGTCGGGAAGTTACAAAGTCTCTATTTAGCAGAATGACCTGGAAAGGTCTGCCAAAGACGGTGATAGCCCGGTATGCGAAAAGTAGAGATCTTCTTGAGACGGTATCCCAAGTACTACGGAGCACGCGGAATTCCGTAGGAATCCGCCCTGACCACAGGGCAAGGCTAAATACAATAATTGGACCGATAGTGCACAAGTACCGTGAGGGAAAGTTGAAAAGAACGCCGGTGAGGGGAGCGAAATAGAACCTGAATTCACATACTTACAAGCGGTCGGAGCCCTATGTCCCGAGCAATCGGGAAACGGGTGACGGCGTGCCTTTTGCATAATGAACCGGCGAGTTATTCGGACAAGCAAGCTTAATCCTTTTAAGGGGAGGAGGCGTAGGGAAACCGAGTCTGAATAGGGCGATTAGTTTGTCCGTATAGACCCGAAGCTGAGTGATCTACCCATGACCAGTGCGAAGTGTACCGAAAGGTACATGGAGGTACGAACCCATGAACGTTGAAAAGTTCCGGGATGAGTTGTGGGTCGGAGTGAAAGGCTAATCAAACTCAGGAATTGCTGGTTCTCCTCGAAACGTCTTTAGGGACGGCCTTGAGTAAATGAGCGTTAGGTGTAGAGTGCTGAATGGGCTAGGGACCCCACCAGGTTGCCAAACCCAACCAAACTCCGAAAACTAACGTTTCTTATCTTAGGAGACAGACAGTGCGGGCTAAGCTGCATTGTCAAAAGGGAGACAGCCCAGACCGCCAGTTAAGGTCCCAAAGAATAGGCTAAGTGGTAAAGGATGTGGGACAACACAGACAACCAGGATGTTGGCTCAGAGGCAGCCATCATTTAAAGAGTGCGTAACAGCTCACTGGTCGAGTTGTACTGCGCCTAAGATAATCGGGGCTCAAGCCTATTACCGAAACTGCGGATTTATCTGACGATTCGTCGTCGGATGAGTGGTAGAGGAGCGTACTGTTATAGGTTGAAGGCGGACCGAGAGGACCGCTGGACGAAGCAGTAGTGATTATGTCGGTATGAGTAGCGCAAATTACGGCGAGAAACCGTAACGCCGCAAGTCTAAGGTTTCCTGGGGAAGGTTAATCCACCCAGGGTGAGTCGATCCTAAGCCGAGGCTGTTGAACGCGTAGGCGATGGATATCCGGTTAATATTCCGGAACTGGTCGAAAGCGTTATCATCTTGATGTTGACGCAGGAGGCTGGGGTCAGCGGACTGTTGGACGCGTCCGTCTAAGCCCGTAGCCCGCCATTTAATAGTGGCGGGTGAGAAGCGAATGCGAGGCCGATCTACGGAAAGGCCGAAGTGATCTTAAGCCACGCTGCCGAGAAAAAACATCTAAGTGAGTGATCGACCAATCGTACCGCAACCCGACACAGGTAGACTTCCAAAATATGGTCAGGCGATCGAGAGAACCCTCGTTAAGGAACTCGGCAATCTAGCCTCGTAAGTTCGCAATAAGAGGTGCCCTAAGATGTGAAGTCCTTTCGGATGGAGCATTCTAGGGTTTCAATGAAGTGGCTCTGGTGACTGTTTAGCAAAAACCAAGCACTCTGCAAACTCGAAAGAGGACGTATAGGGTGTGACACCTGCCCGGTGCTGGAAGGTTAAGGAGAGAGGTCATCCCCCGCAAGGGAGGAGAAGCTTTGAACCGAAGCCCCAGTGAACGGCGGCCGTAACTATAACGGTCCTAAGGTTAACTCAAAAGCTAGCCTGCTCTGGTAGTAATATCAGAGAATAATAACCAACTATATGCAGGAAACTCCCGAAGGATGTTGATACTCGCTTGACGTAAGTCGGAGCAGTAAAAATTCAGCATTTATGGGACAATCCGCAGGGAAGTCAGAAGGAGTTTTTATGACCCCTCAGAGACCAAACGTTGGAGGTCCAAGCCGAACTTCAAAATTATCCTCAGATTGGATTGTAGGTTTTGTCGATGGAGAAGGTTGCTTTCACATTGGTATCAGTAAACATGATGATTTGCGTTTAGGATATCAAATTTTGCCAGAATTAACTGTGGTTCAACATAAGCGAGATATTAGTTTGCTTTATGAACTTCGCGCAACCATGAATTGTGGTGTCGTTCGCTCAAATCATGGGGAACGGTTTTGCTGGCGAGTTAGAGATTTAAAAAATCTGTCGGATGTGATAGTGCCCTTTTTTGAGAAAAATAATCTAAAGTCCAAAAAATGGATTGATTTTTTGAAGTTTCGGAAAGTTGTCCTGATGATGCAAAAAGGTGAACATCTTACGGAGGATGGTTTTCGTAGGATTAAGGAAATAGCCTCAAGCATGAATCGGGCAGCAAATAATGGATCAAGTGAGAGTCCATGCCAGGATGAAAGTCTTGGAAATACATGAGCGAAATTCCTTGTGGGGTGAGTTTCCACGCGCACGAATGGTGTAACAACTGGAGCGCTGTCTCAACGAGGGACTCGGCGAAATTGTGGTGACAGTGAAGACGCTGTCTACCCGCACTTGGACGAAAAGACCCCAGAACCTTTACTCTACTCTGGTATTGAATTTTGGTCCGATATGTGTAGGATAGGTGGGAGACTTTGAGTCTCGGGCGCTAGCTCGGGAGGAGTCGTCGGTGAAATACCACCCTTATTGTATTAAGATTCTAACCCCTTGCCGTGAATCCGGCGGGGGAACATTGCCAGACGGGGAGTTTGACTGGGGCGGTTTCCTCCTAAAATATAACGGCGGAGCCCAAAGGTTACCTCAAGACGGTCGGCAATCGTCTGTCGAGTGTAAAGGCATAAGGTAGCTTAACTGTGATCCCGACAGGGAGAACAGGTGCGAAAGCAGGGCTTAATGATCCGGTACTAGTTTGTGGGAATGGTATCGCTCAACGAATAAAAGGTACTCTGGGGATAACAGGCTTATCGCGCTCGAGAGTTCATATCGACAGCGCGGTTTGGCACCTCGATGTCGGCTCATCCTATCCTGGGGCTGGAGAAGGTCCCAAGGGTCCGGCTGTTCGCCGGTTAAAAGGGTACGTGAGTTGGGTTCAGAACGTCGTGAGACAGTTCGGTCTCTATCCAGTGTGGGCGCAAGGAAGTTTGAAGGGAGTTGTCCTTAGTACGAGAGGACCAGGACAAACGAACCTCTGGTGTTCCAGCTGTTCTGCCAAGGGCAAAGGCTGGGTAGTCATGTTCGGAAGAGATAAGCGCTGAAGGCATATAAGCGCCAAGCTCGCCCTAAGAATAGACTTCCCTCTTGTGGCAACACAAGAATAGACACCCGGTAGACCACCGGGTTGATAGGTCCTAAGTGTAAGATCCGTAAGGATTTCAGCTTAAAGGATACTAATTGTCAATCGGCTTGGCCGCTTAATTTTGTCTTTGAAGAGATTCTTGGTTTTGTTGCAGAAAAAATTTACTGAAATTGTCCTGAATTTGGGGTGCCTTTACTGAGGAGGAAACACCCGTTCCCATTCCGAATACGGTAGTTAAGCTCCTCGAGGTCGATGGTACTTGGCTCTCAAGGGCCTGGAAGAGTAGAACGGCGCCCCTTTAATTTTCCCCCACTGTTTCGTTTTGCTTTCGCAAAAGCGAAACAAAACGGTGGGGGTTTTGTTTTTTAGGAACTTATTGAATTACCTTATGTTTTATAATAGAATAAATAGCGTGAAAAAACGAAGAGGGTTTACATTAATCGAGGTTATAATAACTATTGTTCTAGTAGGTATCCTTGCCTCCGTAGCAATAGCGCAGTATTCCGCATTCGTAGAAAAAAGCAGGGGTGCAGAGGCAAGGGATGTTTTATTAAGGGCTTATGCAGGATACCAACGTCTCATGTTTGACGGTGAGACTGTAAGCGGGAGCAAGCCTTTGAGCTGGGCTCGAATGAGCATGTCTGATCCGAGTGCCGACTCCCGAAGTTTTTTTAATTATGCTGCTATTAATAACTGGAATAATCCAACCGCGATAAGGGCCGAGCGCAAAGGTAATGCATCGCGCTGGCTCCAGGTTGATCTGGCCTCCGGCGTTATAACCAAAACTTTAGACTATTGACGGTGATATGAAATTTTCTAAAAAAAAATCTTTTACGCTTATAGAAATAATGGTAACTATTATTATTTTAGGAGCGCTGGTCTCTTTCGCAGTGCCTAACTACCTTCAGTCAAAAAGAAATACAGAATACAAAGGGGCAGTTGGCCAGGTTCGATCTATTGCAGGTGTAGCAAAGGATTATTTTCTTACGCAGGGGTCTTATCCGTCTACATCGAGTACGGCAAACACTAATTCAGTACTGGGCTTAAAGATCAGTGACGGCTATTTTAATAATTACAGTGTTAATAGCGGTGTCTCGCCCAATGTTCAGGTCACTGGCGGCTCTTGTGTGTATACCTTTAATACCGATGGCGTGAGGATCAGCACCAGTGGTTCTGGTTGCATACCATAAATATCCTGCCTTTTATTAATTCATGGCTTTAACCCTTGATTCTTGCGTACAATATCTTAAAGGTATCGGCCCGCGCAGGGCTGAAGTCTTGGCTAAAGCCGGTATTTCAAGCCTTGAAGATATCTTATACCATTTCCCTCGTCGTTATGAAGACCGCTCGCATCTGGTCTCTATAGCATCTTTAGAGTTGGGCAAGGAGGCGACGGTTTGCGCCGAGATAGTCTCCTTGAATGCCCGCAGAGGCTTCCATCGGGGGGTGGATATATTAGAGGTCGGAGTTGCCGACGATACGGGCCGTATCTTTTGCGTCTGGTTCAATCAGCCGTTTTTGCGGCGCTATTTTAAGATAGGCGAGCGCGTTATCCTTTTTGGCCGCGCAGAACTTTACCGCGACCGCATCCAGATGGCAAGCCCCGAATTTGAAATTGTAGGCGATGAGGCCGCAGAAAGCCTTGATATAAACAGGATAGTCCCGGTTTATTCCCTGCCGCAAGGAATCTCCCAGAAAGTTTTTAGAAAAGTAGCCAAGGCCGTTCTCGACCATCATATATTGAGGCTTACCGAGGTCTTGCCGTTCGACATCCGCAACCGCCATAGCCTGGGCAATATAGTCAAAAGCCTTATCAATATCCATTTTCCGCAGAACGATGCTGCGCGGCTCGATGCCTACAACAGGCTTTCTTTTGAGGAGTTCTTCCTTTATCAGATACCACTTATCCTGCGAAAGTTAAAGCGCAGAGAAAAGAAAGGCATATCTTTTAAGATCGACGATACTTTGCTTCTTGCCTTTATTAAGACACTGCCATTTTCTTTGACTGATTCCCAGCGTAAAGTCTTAGAAGAGATAAAAGCAGATATGCGAGCGCCTTTCTGTATGCAGCGGCTGTTACAGGGTGATGTCGGCTCCGGCAAGACGATCGTAGCTGCTATTGCTGCGCTTTTAGCAGCATCGTGCGGCTATCAAGCGGCATTTATGGCGCCGACAGAAATCCTCGCACAGCAACATTATGAAAAGTTGAAAGCGCAGCTTTCAACTTTTAGTCCATCGTCCATGGACCATAGACCATGGACAAACATAAAGCCAGGGTTATTAACAAGCAGTTTGAAAGATAAAGAGCGTCAAAGTTTGTTGAGGGATATTAAGGACGGCAAAGTCAATATTGTCATCGGAACGCATGCGCTAATACAGGAGGGCGTGGATTTTAACAAATTAGGTCTTATTGTAGTGGATGAACAGCACAAGTTTGGTGTTTCACAAAGGGCGCTTTTGTCAAAAAAGAGCGTTAATCCTGATTGCTTGATAATGACTGCCACGCCCATACCACGCACTCTTTCTATGACGCTTTACGGCGACCTGGATGTCTCGGTGATATCAGAGCTTCCAAAAGGGAGAAAAAAAATAGAAACAAAGGCTTTTAGCCTTGAGGAAAAAGAAGAGGCTTATGAGTTTGTCAGGACGCAGGTCAAATTCGGACGGCAGGCATTTGTCGTTTGTCCTTTGATAGAGGAAAATCCAAAACTTGAAATTAGCTCTGCCAAGGCTATTTATAAGGAGTTCAGCCAAAAGATATTCAAAGATCTGAAAGTCGGGCTGATCCATGGCCGCTTAAAAAGGGATGAGCAGGAAGACGTCATGGTAAAATTCAGGCAGGGCGAGCTTGATATCCTTGTTGCCACAACTATCCTTGAGGTGGGTATTGATGTCCCGAATGCAACAGTGATGCTCATTGAGCATGCAGAGAGGTTCGGCCTATCACAGTTGCATCAGATGCGCGGCAGGATAGGCCGCGGCGAGCATGCTTCATTCTGTCTTTTGTTGGCACAGCCCAATACTGAAGATGCGCAGGCCCGCATAAAAGTCTTTGTAGAAGAGTCTGACGGGTTTAAAATAGCGGAAGAGGATTTAAAGATAAGGGGGCCGGGTGAGTTTTTCGGCGAGCGGCAGTCAGGCCTGACAGAATTAAAGATCGCTGACCCGTTAAAACAATTCCATTTGTTGAAATCCGCGCGCGAGGAAGCTACAAAGCTATTAAATGCGGATCCAAAGCTTCAGGCGCGTCCGAATACGGAAATAAAGAAGCAGCTTTATAAGCGGTTCCCGGAGTTTGAGAAGTTTATGATGGTTGGATAGAGGTAAGTGGCGACGAAAGCTTCTGTCCGCAGACTATATTTTTTTCCGTTGACTGCGGTTTAGTGCAATCTCGTAAGAGCCCGACATTGTGTCGGGCACGTCGCTTGCCCTAATTCCTAGTCAACTTTTGGCAAAAAATATTTTATGTCTGCTTTGACAGAAGCTTACATTGCCACAAACCCGGATTAAAGTAAGACATTTATTAATTGACTTACTATTGATACAGTGTTATACTTTTTTTGAAAGGAGGATGAATAAAATGACAACTACTACCGTTACGACAAAAGGTCAAATCGTTATTCCTTCTAAGATCCGCAAAAGACTGCATATTAAAAAGGGTACCAGGCTTTTTATTGAAGAAAAGGATGATACGCTTGTTTTGAGGGCAGTAACGCCGGGATATTTTGAAAAGATGGCCGGTGTTTTAGGTACAAAGGGGAAATTGTCGAAGGCGCTGATCGAGGAGCGCCGCAGGGATAATGAAAGAGAGGCCTGATAATGATAAGAGCGCTTGATGCTCATGGCCTATTAGTTTTTTTAGAAAAAGAGGTGGGTTTCGAGAAGATCGAGGCGGCCTTTGTTGAGGCGGGTGAAAAGAATATTCCTCTTTTGATGGCATCTGTCAATTATGGCGAGGTTTATTATATTGTGTTGCGCGAGTGTGGCGCGAAGAAGGTCAGCGAGATTGAAAATCTCATAAAAACCCTGCCTATCGAAATTGTAGATGTGGATATATTATTGGCCCGGGAAGCGGGCCGCCTGAAAGCCGGCTATAAAATGTCTTATGCTGATTGTTTTGCCGCGGCGCTGGCTAAGCTTCATAAGGGAGAGGTTTTAACCGGAGATAAGGAGTTTAAGGCGGTAGAGCGCGAAGTGAAGATCGCGTGGATAAGATAGTGGGTTTTAGAAGAAGGTGTTCCGGAGTTTGAGACGTTTATGATGGTGGGGTGAGCGGCTCCGCCGCAGTCACAAGTCACACGACACAAGGTCGCAAGTTTTGAAATAACATTAAACATAATATTGGACATAACATTTAATTGACTAATTAATGTAATTATGATATGCTTTATGTGGAGGTGAAAAGATGATTACAGTCAAGGAAAATACGGCACTAGTTGGGATATCCGAATTGAGAGTCCATTTTAGCAAAGTGTTGAGCGTCTTGGGTAAGTGTAAGGTTCTGCTTGAAAGGCGGCATAAGCCTGTGGCTGTTATTGTACCGGTTGAACAATATGAGCAAATGGAGGCTATTGTTGAGATGGCTGAAGACTTAGGGCTAGGATATCTGGCCAAAGAAAGAGACTTAAAAAGCAAGCCGTCTGACTATATTGATTTGAGAAAAGCAGAAAAAATAATTACGGCTAGATGAATACTGTTTGGACTGTCAAAATCCACAAGCTTGTTTTGTCGGAAGATTTTAAGTTGATAAGTCCGGAAAATCAACGTTTTATTCTGCAGCATATCCGCAAAAAACTCACCATAGATCCGTTGCTTTACGGCAAGCCTTTGATAGGCGAATTAAAAGGCTATTGGCGGCTGAGAGTAGGAGATTTTCGTGTTATTTATAAAATCAATCGGAAAAATATTGAAGTTCTGGTTGTTAAAGTCGGTATCAGACGTAATGAAGAAGTTTATCGAAGTTTTTTTCATCGGATGAAGAAACTTCGCGAGAAAGTCTAGGGCGGTTTTTTGTATTTAAGAAGTTTATGATGGTTGGATAGAAGGTAAGTGGCAACGTAGGCTTCTGTCCGAACCTCTGGACCGGTTCTAGATAAGTCTTTATAGTGCATATGGTTTTGATGGAAGTGTCCCCAGGGGACATGGGGATGGATAGAAACGGTCTAGAGTCTCAGAGTCACGCCGTGCTCGAGGTCCGACCTCGCCAATCGGGGGCGAGGTCGGACCTCGGGAATTGCATAATGATGGAAGTGGCGCTGGTTTATCCTCATTGAAGGGAGATAGTTATGATTTTTGAAATATTGAAAGCAACTTTACTAATTTTGGCAACTGTAATTACAGCGCTCTTATTAGTTCAACACGGAAAGAAGGCGTCCTTTGTGGCAAAGATTATAGCCGTTTTATGTCTATTGATAGGCTTAGCTGGGGTGTCGCTATTTTTCCAGGGTTTAGTTTTGTTCGTAGATGCTGTTGCTCATGTCTATCCTGATGCGACAGGGTTGGGTATTATAGGCGGCCCTATACTTATGGCTCTTGGGATTGTTTTATCGTGTGCCTTTATAGGCGTGGTCAGTTTGCTGGACTTTAAACTAAAGTATTTTATAATGGTGGTTATTATAGTAGCTCTATTTTCGTCTCTTGTAGCTGTCAGGAGGTTGATTTTTTGGGAGAAGTCACAAACAGGTGCTGCGTACCATCAACAGCCAGAAAAAATAAGGGGGATACCCTGGAATAAATCCAGGTAAGTTTTATAGTGCCTGTGGTTTTGAGGGGAAAGTGGTGAAACACAACAAAAGGAGAGGAAAGTGGAAAACGAAAATCAGGGTTGTATAGTCGAGCGCGGGGAGTTTAAGGGCAAGCCGATCCTTATTTTAAAAAGGGACCAAGAGGACAAATATGCTTTTTCCTTTGGCCTGACCAAGGCAAAATTGATCGTGGAGAATATTGAGGCAATAAAGAAATTCGTCGAAGAAAACAGCAAATAAGAAAGAGTGAGTCCCACTGTCCCGAACAACTTGGAAACAGTTTCAGCTTTAATTGGGAAACAGGGAGTAAGGGGAGATGAGGATAATCGCAGGCAAGTATAAAGGCAGAAAAATAGGCTTTCCTGGCCATATTCGTCCTACGCAGGATAAGGTCAGACAGGCGATCTTTGATACTTTAGGCCAGGACTTTAAGGACAAGGTTGTGCTGGACCTGTTTGCCGGCAGCGGGGCTATGGGGTTAGAGGCTATATCTCGCGGTGCCAGGAATGTTGTTTTCGTGGACATAGAGAGGAAGTGCAACTTATTGATAAAAAGTAACTTGGAGGCGTTTGGGCTATTGCGCGGCTCAACGTGCGAGGCGGAAAATTACCGTCAGGATGCCTTTAATGCAATAGCTATAGCAGCCAAGAGAGGGCGTTGTTTTGACGTCATCTTCGCTGATCCGCCGTATCATAAGGGCCTTGCAAAAAAACTCTTGAAAACCCCACACTTGAGTGATATATTAGCTCCTTATGGTTTTCTTGTTGTGGAGCACGCAGCCACAGATGAGCTAGATTTTGAGGTTCAGATGGCTGCGTTTAAGCTTTATAAGCAGACAAAGTACGGTAAGATAGTTGTTTCGTATTTTCAAAAAATGTGTTAGCCGGTTTGCCCGTTAACTGGTTAACCGGAAAACCGGCCAACCGGTAAACTTTTATGTGCCAGAAAGCGTTATACCCTGGAACGTTTGACCCTGTTACGAACGGCCATATCGATGTCATAAGGCGTGCGGTAAAGTTGTTCGGCGAGGTCATTGTGGCCGTAGCGCATAATCCGCAAAAATCGCCTCTTTTTAGCGTAGAAGAGAGGGTCAAGTTTTTGAAAGATGCGGTCAGGGATATTGAGGGAGTTACCGTAGTCAGCTTTAACGGCCTTGTCGTTGATCTCGCGCGTAAGAATAAGACAAGCCTTGTTATCCGGGGCTTGAGGATGCTTTCTGATTTTGAGTATGAGTTCCAGATGGCCTTGACGAACCGCAAATTTGCCGATGAAGTTGAAACTATATTTCTGATGCCTTCAGAAGAGTATAGCTATGTCTCTTCGAAACTTTTAAAAGAAGCGGCTTGCCTGGGAGCTGACCTTTCATATTTTGTGCCGCCGTCGATAGAAGCTGCCCTGAAGGCAAAGTTAAAAGTAAAAGCGTGAAGATCGATGTTGCCAAGCTTGCGGACGGCCAGGAAATAATTTTCCGCGAGGCCTGGGATCCTAAGACATTTGAAATAGATGTCCCGGGAATGGAATATAAGGCCGCTTTGGATGTCGAGGCAATTGCCAGCAGGGACAGCGGCATTATTAAAGTCAAAGTTTTGTTAAGGTCCGTTCTTTGCCTGACTTGCAGCCGATGTTTTAGGGATTTCGAAAGCCCGCTCGATCAGACATTCGATCTTGTCTACTCAATCGATCTGTCAGAAAGAACTATCGAGCTTGATGAAGATATACGCGCAGAATTGATCTTGAGTTATCCGCAAAAAATACTATGTCGCGAGGATTGCCTGGGGCTTTGCGCCCGTTGCGGCGTAGATTTGAATGAAGGCGCTTGCATGTGCAAGCGCAATGTGAGCGACTAAAAGGAGCGAATTATGCCTAATCCAAAAAGAAGACATTCCAGGGCACGCGGAAGAAGGAGAAGGACGCATTGGAAATTGACAGCGCCTAACTTAAGCGATTGCCCTCAATGCAAAGCACCCAAGATGGCGCACAGGGTATGTCCGTCTTGCGGCTTTTATGATGGTAAGCCTGTTTTAGATTTTGCAACTAAAAAGGCCAAAAAAGAAGAAAAGAAGAAGAAAAAAGGCCAAGGATAACATACATGGTTAAAGTTGCTGTTGATGCGATGGGCGGTGATTATGCCCCCGCAGCCGTAGTCGCCGGAGTGATCGAGGCTTTAAGCAAGTCTGATGTATTTGTGTATCTTGTCGGCCAGGAATCCAAGGTCAGGCAAGAGCTTAAGAAATATAAGTTTGATCCTTCACGCATAGGAGTAGTCCATGCTGATGAGATAGTTGAGATGCATGAGTCGCCCGCCAACGCTATCCGCAAGAAAAAGAACTCTTCGATGAATATCGGCATCAACCTTTTAAAGGACGGAATGGCCGACGCATTTTTTAGCGCAGGAAACACGGGCGGCGTGGTCTGCGCCGCCACTTTAAAACTGGGTTTATTGGAAACTATAGAACGTCCGGGCATCGCTATTGTCATGCCGAATCGCAAAGGCGTCTCGCTTATCATTGATGCTGGCGCCAATATTGATCCAAAGCCGCTTCATTTGGTCCAGTATGGCATTATGGGCAGCGCTTATTTTGAGCAGATATTGGGCAAGACGAATCCCGCAGTCGGCCTTTTGAATGTAGGAGAGGAAGAATCAAAGGGTACGGATTTTGTCAAAGAAACATACCAGCTTTTGGAACAGAGCCCGGTCAATTTTATAGGCAATGTTGAGGGCAAAGATATTTTTTCAGGGCAGTGCGACGTGATCGTTTGCGACGGTTTTGTAGGAAACGTGACTTTAAAGGTGGCTGAAAGCATCGCCGAGACTATGTCGTTTTTCCTGAAGCAGGAATTGGGTTCGAGCTTATTGGGCAGGATAGCGTATCTGTTAGCCAGAGGCTGTTTTAAGAATTTTAAGAAGAAGATCGATTATTCGGAATATGGCGGAGCTCCTTTGTTGGGTGTGGATGGCGTAGTTATCATCGGCCATGGCCGTTCTTCCGCCAAGGCTGTAATGAATGCCATACTTTTTGCCAAGAAAGAAGTCGAGCGCAATGTCAACCAAAACATTATGGAAAAGGCCAAGAAGATCACGGCCAGAGTTTAAGATATGAAGAACAAACGCAAGAAGGTAGGTATCGTAGGCCTCGGATGTTACGTGCCTAAGAAGGTCTTAACAAATAAAGACCTTGAGGGCATGGTTGACACAAGTGATGAGTGGATAACTACGCGCACAGGCATTAAAGAACGCCGCATAGCCGCAGCAAATGAGTCTACAAGTACTCTTGCAACCAATGCAGCCATTGAAGCCCTCAAAAACGCAAAGATAAAACCCGAAGACCTTGATCTGATCATCGTAGCTACAATTACGCCGGATATGCCTTTTCCTGCGACTTCGTGTATCGTGCAGGACCAGTTAAAGGCTAAAAATGCCGCATGTTTTGATATCAGCGCAGCCTGTGCAGGATTTGTATATGGGCTTGTTGTGGCCCAGCAGTTTGTGGCCAGTGGAGTTTATAAAAATGCGCTTGTTATCGGTTCTGAAAAATTATCCTGCGTTACTGATTGGAAAGACAGGAATACCTGTGTTCTTTTCGGCGATGGCGCAGGAGCTGCGGTATTGGCGCCGGTTGAAGACGGCGGTATACTTGGTAGTTATCTGGGAAGTAATGGATCTTTAAGTGATCTCCTAATGCTCCCGGCAGGCGGCAGCAAGCGCCCGGCTTCAAAAGAGACAGTTGAGAATAGGGAACATTTTATCAAGATGAAGGGCAATGAGGTTTTTAAACTTGCTGTTAAGATCATGTCCGATGCAGCGTGCAAGGCCTTAAAAGAATGCGAGTTGGGCGTGGATGATATAGATTGTTTTATTCCTCATCAGGCCAATATGAGGATATTAGACGCTGTAGCGCGCAAGATGAAACTACCTTTAGAAAAGATCTTTTTTAATGTTGCCAGTTACGGCAACATGTCCTCTGCGTCTACAGCCGTGGCACTATGTGAAGCCTACCACTCCGGCAGGATAAAAGGCGGCAGCATTGTAGTGTTGGATGCTTTTGGCGCCGGCCTTGTCTGGGGTTCCTGCGTTATCCAGTGGCAAAAGTAGCATAGAGCATATGGCATAGAGCTAAGGGTTTAACACTAGGCCTGATGCTCTTAGCCCTAAGTAAAATTTATGAAGACTGCATTCTTGTTTCCCGGACAGGGGGCTCAATACGTAGGTATGGGTGAAGACCTCTGCGAAAATTCTCCCGAAGCACGCAGGATCTTTGAAGAGGCCGACACGATACTGAACTTGCCTTTGACGAAGATGTGTTTTGAGGGATCGTTCGAGGAGCTGACCCGTACAAAGAATTGTCAGCCGGCAGTAGTAACGGCCAGCATGGCCGCCTTGTTTGTCTTTAGGAAGGCCCATCCTCATTTTGTCCCTTCATATGTAGCGGGTTTGAGTTTGGGGGAATATTCCGCGCTTGTCGCCGCAGACATAATTAATCTTCATGACGCCCTACACTTGGTAAGAAGACGTGGGGAGTTTATGGAAGCAGCCAGCGTCAAAAACCCGGGGAAGATGAGCTGCGTTCTGGGGATAGATGTCAAGGTTGTCGAGGAGATCTGTAAAACTACCGGCGCACAGATAGCCAATTTGAATTGTCCGGGCCAGGTTGTGGTTTCCGGGACGAATACCCAGATCGAAGCCCTGGCTTTAAAGGCAACGGAGGAGGGCGCCAAGCGTGTTATCTCTCTTGATGTCAGCGGCGCATTCCACTCTTCGCTTATGAAAGATGCCGCGGTCAAATTAAAAGCTGAAATAGATAAGATCCATTTTAATAAAGCCAAATACCCGATCATTTCTAATGTGGATGCCAAGGAACAGACAGACCCGAATATCATTAAGCTCAATTTGATCAAACAAGTGGATTCGGCTACCTATTGGGAAGCTTCAATGAGGCATCTGGTGAGCCAGGGTGTTGACTGTTATTTCGAGATCGGCCCGGGAACGGTCTTAAAAGGCTTATTTAAGAAGATAGATCCTGCTGTCAAGGTTGTGAATGTGGGTAAGTGGGAAGAGATCCAGGCAATAGAAAGGTATTCATGAAACTACAAGGCAAAGTAGCTTTGATCACAGGTGGTGCCAGAGGCATAGGCCGCGAGATAGCTCTTTTGTTTGCCCGTGAAGGGGCTGACATTGCTATATGCGATGTGAATAAAGATGTGGCTGCCGCTACAGTCAAGGAAATCGAGGCTTTTGGCCGACGAGCCTTGAGTTTTGAGACGGATGTCACTGCATTGAAGCAAGTTGAAGAAATGATGAATATAATTCTTGACAATTTTAAACATCTTGATATATTGGTAAACAACGCGGGCATTACACGAGATAATTTATTGCTTCGGATGAGCGAAGAGGACTGGGATCGTGTTCTGTCAGTGAATTTAAAGGGCGTGTTTAGTTGCACCAAGGCCGCATCCAAGTTAATGATCAAGCAGAGGAGCGGCAAGATCGTAAACATCGCCTCGATCATTGGCATCATGGGGAATGCGGGACAGGCCAATTATGCAGCTTCAAAAGGCGGCATCATCAGTTTTACCAAATCCATAGCCCGAGAGCTTGCATCCCGTAATATCAATGCCAACGCCGTCGCGCCGGGTTTTATCCAGACAGCAATGACGGATAAACTAACACCGGAACAGAAAAGCGCGATGCTGGCGAATATCCCGTTAAATAGATTAGGAGTGCCGCTTGACGTCGCGAATGCGTGTTTGTTCTTAGCAAGTGCGGATTCCGACTATATCACAGGCCAGACCATTGTAGTGGATGGCGGCATGAGCATGTGAAATCTTATGTCAACGATGGAAGATTTCATCCCGAGCAATGCGAGGGATTAAAGGAAAAAACGAATACCCCTCGTTTCAATGGATTGTAATAGTCGGAAACTCGGGGTCAATTTGCTGATGGTAAATCAGCAAACAAATTGAGGAGGAGCATAATGAGTGACGCAGTAAGCAAAGTTAAGGCTATCATAGCTGAACAGTTGGGCGTAAAACCCGAAGAGGTGACGCCCGAGGCTTCTTTCGTTGAGGACCTGGGAGCAGATTCTCTGGATACCGTAGAGCTTGTCATGGCACTGGAAGAAGAGTTTGGTATCGAGATCCCGGACGAGGATGCCGAGAAGATGACTTCTGTCGGCGATGCCGTCAAATATATAGAAGAAAAGATTGCGAAAAAGTAGTTTGGTGGTTTTCGTGCGTTGCATTAAGGCCATCAGCAATTCCCATACCCCGGCTTGCGTCGGGGTATTTATTAGTGAGGACCGATGAAGCGTAGAGTCGTTGTCACTGGTTTGGGGGCCGTTACTCCCGTAGGAAACAATACCCATGATCTCTGGAAGGCTTTAGAGTCAGGGAAAAGCGGGATAGGCCAGATCACTTATTTTGATGCGTCTGCCTTTGATTCTAAGATCGCAGGCCAGGTAAAAGATTTTAATGCGGAGAACTTCCTTTCCAAGAAAGAAGTCAAGCATACCGAGAGGTTTGTCCATTATGCTGTTGCGGCATCCCAAGAAGCCGTAACAGATGCTGCCTTTAATTTTGAGCAGTTGGATCTGACTCGCTGCGGTGTTTTGATAGGTTCCGGTATAGGAAGTCTGCGCATTATCGAAGAGCAGCACAAGGTGTTGCTGGAAAGAGGCCCGTCCAAGCTCTCCCCGTTCCTTATTCCAATGTTGATAGTCAATGAAGCATCCGGCCATGTCTCTATGCATTTCGGATTTAAGGGGCCTAATTCATGTGTGGCCACAGCTTGCGCCACGGGTAATCATGCCATAGGCGATGCTGCTCGTATCATCCAGTATGGAGACGCAGATGTGATGATCGCCGGAGGCACGGAAGGCGCAGTTACCCCGATGGGTATCGGAGGATTTTGCGCTTTAAAAAGCCTTTCCTGCCGTAATCACGAACCCGAAAAGGCTTCGCGTCCGTTCGACAAAGACAGAGACGGTTTTGTGATGGGCGAAGGATCGGGCATTGTCATCGTAGAAGAGCTGGAGCATGCTAAAAAGAGGGGGGCTAAAATATATTGTGAATTTGGCGGCTATGGCATGTCTGGCGACGCTTACCATATTACCGCGCCTGACCCTTCGGGAGACGGCTGTGTGCGGGCTATGAGGGCTACTCTTAAAGATGCAGGATTGACGCCTAAGGATATCGATTATATCAATGCGCATGGGACGTCTACGCATTTGAATGATAAGATCGAAACGTTAGCAATAAAGAAAGTTTTTGGTGATTACGCATATAAGGTAGCGATCAGTTCTACGAAGTCCGTGACCGGCCACCTTTTGGGTGCGGCCGGCGGCGTTGAGTTTATCGCCTGTTGTTTGGCTATGAAATATCACGTGGCTCCGCCCACCATTAATCTTGACAACAAAGACCCCGAATGTGACCTGGATTATATCCCGCATAAAGCCCGCGGTTTGAAGATAAAGGCTGCCATATCCAATGCACTCGGTTTTGGAGGGCATAATGCGACCATCGCCGTAAAGGAATATCAGGGATAAGCCGCATAGGGCAAAGGGCTAATGGCATGGAGTTTTTACCATAAGCCCTAAGCTCTAAGCAATCTATGAAACAGACGATCACACAAAAAATTTTGGCGAAGCATTGCGGTAAAAAAGCCGTGACACCAGGCGAGTTTGTCTGGGCAGGGCTTGATTTTACGCTTGGTAACGATATAACGGCGCCTATCGCGATAGACGAATTCGAAAAATCCGGTTTCACCAAAGTTTTCGACCGTAAAAAAATTGCGCTTATCCCGGATCACTTTACTCCCGCAAAAGATATCAAAAGCGCCCAACAGGCAAAACGTTTGAGGGAATTCGCAGCCAAGCATAGGATAGAACACTACTATGAGGTTGGCCGCATGGGTATCGAGCATGCGCTTCTGCCGCAATTGGGGCTGGTTGGCCCCGGAGATCTTATCATAGGAGCTGATTCTCATACCTGTACCTACGGCGCTTTAGGCGCATTTTCTACAGGTGTCGGCTCGACTGACCTGGCAGTTGGTTGGATAACAGGCCATGTATGGCTAAGGGTTCCAGAGACAATAAAATTTGTCTACAAAGGCAAGTTGCCGAAATGGGTGGGCGGCAAGGATCTCATCCTTTATACTATCGGCGATGTCGGAGTAGAAGGCGCCCGTTATCGCGCTATGGAGTTTACCGGTGAGGCTATCCGTAAACTCCCCATGGATGACAGGTTCGCCATGTGTAACATGGCGATCGAGGCTGGAGGGAAATCAGGCATTGTAGAGCCGGACGAGATTGCATTTGAATACATGAAAGAAGTCTCAAAGTCCCAGGGTTCCAAAGTCCCAAGTAAAAAACCTTGGGACTTGAAACGTGAAACTTGGAACCAGCTCAAATCTGATAAAGACGCCGTTTATTGTGATATCAAGGAATATGACGTATCAAACTGGGAGCCCGCAGTTGCCCTGCCGCACTTGCCAAGTAATGTAAAGCCTGTCAGTAAAGTGGGCAAGGTTAAAGTCGACCAGGTTGTCATCGGTTCTTGCACTAACGGACGGATATCGGATCTAAGGATTTCCGCAAAAATTTTAAAGGGAAGAAAAGTAGATCCTAAAGTCCGCTTGGTCATTATTCCTGCGACCCAGGAGATATACCTTCAGGCGATGAATGAAGGGTTGCTTGAGGTTTTTGTGAAAGCTGGCGGCGTGGTGTCTACTCCTACATGCGGGCCCTGTCTTGGCGGGCATATGGGGATATTAGCGGATGGCGAAGCGTGTATTGCTACGACCAACAGGAATTTCATGGGGCGCATGGGTGACAAAAATAGTTTTGTTTTTCTATCAAACCCTGCGGTGGCCGCAGCCAGCGCCATTACGGGATACATAACGCATCCGGCTAATGTGGCATAGAGCAAAGAGCATAGGGCAAAGGGTTAATCCTAAGCCCTTAGCCATATGCTCTAAGCAAAAATATGATCATTATTAAAGGTAAAGTACATAAGTTCGGTAATGACGTCAATACCGACGATATTATTTCGGCCAGGTATTTGAATACCATTGATCCTCAAGAATTGGGCGAGCATTGCATGGAGATATTGGATGCCGATTTTCATAAGAAGGTAAAGCAGGGCGACATTATAGTCGCAGGCAACAATTTTGGTTGCGGCTCGTCAAGGGAACACGCGCCTATTTCCATCAAAGGCTGCGGCGTTTCCCTGGTCATAGCCAAGAGTTTCGCAAGGATATTTTACCGCAATGCCATCAATATCGGCCTGCCGATCATCGAGCTGGATACCGCCGACGATATAAATGTAGGTGACGAATTAGAAGCGGACTTAATGAGTGGACAGATAAAAGATTTAACGCGCGGCAAGACTTATCATGCCCAGCCCTTTGCGGATTTTGTATGCGCTATTATCGAAAAAGGCGGGCTAGTGAATTGGGTGAAAGAGAAGACAGAGGGCAGAAGACAGAAGACAGAAAATTTTAAGTTTTTTCTGTTCTCTGATATCTGAAAATGTAATTGTTGTTGAGGAGATGCTATGCATAAAATTGCAGTTATCCCAGGCGACGGAACAGGGCCGGAGGTTGTCAGAGAAGGCCTTAAAGTTTTGGATGCGGCCGGCAAAAAGTTCGGTTTTAAGTACGAAACAAAGGAATTTGATTTTAGCGGGAAAAGATATATTAAAACCGGGAAGCTTGTAGACGATAAAGATGTGGAAGAGTTAAAAAAATATAACGCAATTTATTTGGGCGCTGTCGGTGACCCGGATGTAAAACCCGGGATAATGGAGGCAGGGGTATTATTGAAATTAAGGTTTGCGCTTGACCAGTTTATTAATCTGCGCCCTGTAAAACTTTACAATGCCGCTTTTTGCCCGTTAAAAGATAAAAAGCCGCAAGACATTGATTTTGTAGTCGTAAGAGAGAACAGCGAAGGTTTATATAAAGGGCTGGGCGAATTCCAAAAAAAGGGCACAAAGGATGAGGTCGCTATCCAGATCTCCCATAATACGCGCAAGGGTGTCGAGCGTTGTATTAGATATGCCTTTGAATTTACGCGTAAGAGGAATAAGAGAAACCAATTGACCCTTTGCGGCAAGACCAATGTATTGACATTCGCCTGGGACCTTTGGCAGAGGACGTTTAACGAGGTTGCCAAAGATTATCCGGACATAAAGACTGATTACGCCCATGTTGATGCCACGACTATGTGGTTTGTTAAAAATCCCGAGTGGTTTGATGTTATCGTCACGGATAATATGTTCGGCGATATCATCACCGACCTTGGAGCAATGATACAGGGTGGAATGGGTATTGCCGCAGGCGGCAATATCAACCCACAGGGAGTTTCCATGTTCGAGCCCATAGGCGGTTCAGCCCCTAAATACACAGGCAAGAATGTCATCAATCCTTTGGCCGCAATATGCGCTTTAGGCATGCTTTTAGAGAATATCGGCGAAGTCAAAGCGGGCAAGGCTGTTGAAGATGCTGTGATAAAGATCGTTCAGCACAAGATGAAGTCTCTCGCCGCGGGGAAGATGGGCTATTCTACGACTGAAGTAGGCGATCTGGTCGTTAAAAATCTGTAGAGGCGAAAGATGAGGAAGAAATCAAAATATAATGTGGCGGTCGTAGGGGCAGGCGCTGTGGGCATTGAGATGCTGCGTGTTTTAAAAGAGCGCAATTTTCCCACAGGGGTTTTGAAAGTACTTGCCCGCAGCAGCCGCGATATTACTGTTGATGGCTCGGTATACCATGTTGAGCAGATCTCGCCGGAGAGTTTTAAAGGTGTAGACATAGCTTTATTTGCAGGCACAGAGGGTGAAAAAGGCGCGGCTGTGACCTATGCGCCTGAAGCTGTGAAATTTGGAGCAGTAGTTATTGATAACGGCGCGGATTTTCGTATGGAGCAGGATGTGCCGCTTGTTGTCCCGGAGGTCAATCCTAAAGACGTAAAGCGCGCCAAGAGGGGCATTATAGCTAATCCGAATTGCTCTACTATCCAGATGGTAGTGGCACTGGCGCCTATCCATAAAATATATAAGATAAAGCGAGTCATCGTTTCTACTTATCAGGCTGCATCCGGCGCCGGCAGCAAGGCGGTCGAAGAACTTTTTAGCCAGGCAGAAGAAATATGTTTCAGAAGACAGAAGTCAGAAGACAGGAGTCAGAAAAATCTGTTATCTGTTATCTGTCCTCTGTCGTCTGAAAGAGCTATGCCTCAGCAAATTGCATTCAATGTATTCCCACATATCGGAGGTTTTGCTGATTGTGATTTTACTTCCGAAGAGTGGAAGATGGTCAAGGAAACGCATAAGATCATGCATGATGAGAAGATACTCGTGTCTGCGACGACTGTGCGCGTCCCGGTTAAGACCGGCCACAGTGAAGCAGTCTATATCGAGACCAGGAAACCTTTGGATATAAATGAGGTCAAAAAGGCCTTAAGCGAGGCACCCGGCATTAAAATTGTCGACGATGTAAAGAACTGCGGTTATCCTTTGCCTTTAGACGTGGAAGGAAAGGATGAGGTATTTATAGGCCGTATCAGGAAGGACCCTTTTAATGAGAAAGGGATGTGGCTGTGGGTTGTTGCCGATAATTTGCGCAAGGGTGCCGCGACAAATGCAGTCCAGATAGCGGAGCTGCTTATTAAACGATAATGTTTAGTTATCCGGTTGGCCGGTTATCCGGTTGGCCTGTTAATACTTGAACCGGTTAACCGGCAAAACTGGCTAACCGGTTAACTATTTTATGCCTATCATAAAACTCAATATCGCATACGACGGAACGCATTATTGCGGCTGGCAACGGCAGACGGCGAGGCATACATCGTCTGCCAGTCACCAGTCACTAGCCACCAGCCACCAGAAAAAAACAATTCAAGAAACTATTGAAGATGCCTTACAAAAAATCTTCAAAAAGAAAATCAAGGTGGAAGGGTCGGGAAGGACGGATGCAGGCGTACATGCCTTAGCTCAAGTGGCGCATTTTAAGTTAGATAAGCCTTTTGATATAACTAAGCTGGCCTCGGCCGTAAATGCTTACCTGCCGAAGGATATATCCGTCATAAGCGCAGAAGAAGCGGTCAAGGGTTTTCACTCCAGGTTTTGCGCCCAGAGAAAAATATATCGCTATTGTATAGCCAATAGCGCAGCCAAGCCTTTATTTGTCAGGCACCTGTCTAGCTGGGTTAGATATCCTATCAGTATCGCAAAGATGCGGCGCGCATCAAAGTTTCTCCTGGGCCGCCACGATTTTAAATCTTTCCAGGCCAGCGACCGCGTTATCAGGAAGTCCATAACACATATTTATAAGATAGGTATAAAAAAGAGCAGGGGTAGCGGGCTTTTTCCATTTATCGGTGTTTCAAATTGGGTTGTTATTGATATAGAAGCCAGTGGTTTTCTTCGCAATATGGTGCGCAATATTGTGGGCACATTAGTTGAGGTGGGCCGCGGCAGGATCAAGCCGCAAGACGTAAAAAATATATTAACAAAGAAAGACCGCAGAAGCGCCGGCCCATGCGCGCCGGCAGCAGGGCTGTATCTTATGGATGTACGCTATGGCCGGTTATAGCAAACTTTTGTATAAACCTATTTTGGCCTGGACTCGGTGGGATCTTTATGCAATTTGCGTTTTTCTTTTTGTCCTGGTCATGCAGGCGTTAAACTGGTTAAATTTTCCCCTATTCATAGATTGTTATTATCACTTGTCTGTTATGAGGGGTTTTGCCGACGCCGGCGGCTGGGTTGGTGTGTCTTTTTGGGAATATGCGCCTTTTGGCAGGCCCCATCTTTATCCGCCTTTATTCCATATTTTAGAGCTTGCTGTTTTTAAGTTGGGTTTTTCATCTATTACAGTAGCGCGGCTCTTTGATCTATTGATCTATCCCTTTTTTATTTTTATAAATTGGCGTATTTTGAGGGAACTTTTCTCAAAAGAGCTGGCCTTTTTAAATCTCTTTCTTGTGGCCTCCTCGTACCCGTTGTATTTGGCGATAGTCAACAATGCCCCTTTTGCGCTTGCCCTTTTGTTTGTCCTTTTGTCGTTCTATTTTTTGCAGAAAGACAGACACATCGGTTCTTTGCTTTGTTTGACCCTGTCTTTTTACACCCATGCATTGATGTCGTGGTTGGGTTTCGGTGCCATTTTACTTTACGGTTTCTTAGATACGCGCATAAGAAGGAATGCTTTTTGGGTCTGTCTTTGGTCCTGCGTGCTTGCAGCGCCTTTTTTGTATCACCAGGCCAGATATTATCTTTTTCTCTATAACGCGAAGGTATTCGAATTTTTCTTTTTTTCCGTCAATCTGTCCCTTTATATTCTTGCGTTTTTTGGATTGATCCTGGCTTTTTCTAAAAAAGGCCTTTATTTATTCTTTGTGGCATTGACGGCCACCATGGCTGTTTTGATCTTATCAAATCTGGACCGTTTTCTTTCAGGGCAGGGGTTGATACCTTTGAGTTTTTTGGCTGCGGTTTTCTTAGAGCATCTATGGAAGCGGGTTTTATTAAAAAATAGAAGATGGGCGCGCATAGTGTTCTTTGTTGTCTTCTTTATTATTTTTTATGTGGCTACACCGGCCATTGTTTCGTCCCCTTTGCAGAGATCGCATGTATTGACTGTCAACTCCTGGCTTCTTGATAAATTAAACAGGCAGACAGGCGCGCATACGGATAAAGGCCGGAGCTTCTATCATCCAGTTCTTATAGATGATGCCGTACGCCTGGTGGAAGACAATTCTTCTGCAGACGATATTGTCTTTTCAAATTATAACTACGGTGGGGGCATGATCTTCGACTTGGCTCACCGCGCCACATCCACTGCCATGCTTCATGAAGTATTGCCTTTTAATTTTATAGACCCGGTATTACAGGCGCGGCTCATTCTTTTGTTTAAAGAGCCTGATGGCGGGCTTTCGCGCGAGTTACTTTCTCTTGTGGAGCGCTACCGTTTAAAGAAAGTAGGGGAGACCGGCATAGTCGTGCTTTATTCAAACGAACGCTGTCCTTTCCGCAGGCGCTTTATACCAGCGAGAGTACCGTTCTGGGCCTGTTTTGGATTATTTTTGGCAGTCTTGGCTGTGATATCTTTCGGTGATAAGTTAAGAAAAAAATTAAGAAAAAAAGTTGACATAACATGATGAATATGTTATATTTTCCCTCTTGACCGCCACTAAAACTGTGGCGGATGTCACTGGATAAATAATTTTAGGATTTCCATGAAAACATATATAGCTACTAAGACAAATACTGACGTAAACAAAAAAGACTGGTTTTTTGTAGATGCAAAGAACAAAGTCCTTGGCCGCGTTGCAGCAAAAATTGCTACGGTGATACGGGGTAAGCATAAGTCCACGTACACGCCGAATTTTGATACCGGTGACCATGTGGTGGTTGTAAACGCTAAAGAAGTCAGGGTGACCGGCAACAAGCTTAAAGAGAAGCAATATTTAACTTTTTCCGGATACCCGGGTGGTTTGAGATCGACTTCTCTTGAAGACATGCTTGCGACTAAGCCCACTGAAGTCATAAAAAGGGCTGTGCGCCGGATGTTGCCATCGGGGCCGCTATCACGCGACATGCTTAAAAAATTAAGAGTCTATGCGGGTGAGGAACACCCCTATAAGAAGGTAAATTTTAAGAAATTAGAGGTTTAATATGGCTGAAACGATCAAACAGACAGCAACCGGCAGACGCAAAGAGGCCGCGGCAAGGGTTCGGCTTATTCCCGGCCAGGGTAAGATAGTCGTCAATAAAACACCCTTTGAAGTTTATTTTTCAAGGGAGACAGACAGGATCATTATCAATCAGCCTTTTGTGGCAACGAATACCAGCAATAAATATGATGTTTCAGCGCTTGTTGCCGGCGGAGGGCTTACCGGACAGGCTGGAGCCATAAGGCACGGGATCTCGCGTGCCTTATCTGTGGTAGACGAAGAGTTCAAGCGTATTTTGAGAAAAGGCGGTTTTCTGACCCGCGACCCCAGGGCTAAAGAGCGCAAGAAGTACGGCCAGAAGGGCGCACGCAAGAGATTTCAGTGGACTAAGAGATAATGGAAAAGAAAATTATAAATTAAGAATTAAGAATTAAAAAAGTAAAATCAAATGCCGCTGAAGAAACTCAGCGGTTTTTTGTTTCATCGACGAAAATCCTTGACTAGTCGAGTTTTTTATTTTAACATAGTGAGACGACATTTTTAGTTATTTCCGGCGGAAAAACAGGCATATCATGGAGAAGAAGAACATGTTGAAAGTCGGCATCGCAGGAGCCAGGGGTTATACTGGCGAAGAACTGATCAAATTATTAATAAAACACCCCAATGTCAGGTTGACATATTTGGCAGCTACGCTTGAAAATGCCATTCCTATATCGGATGTCTTCCCGCGCCTAAAAGGTTTGATCGACTTGAAAATTGAGAATTTCGACGCCGCAAAGGCAGCGGACAAGTGCGATCTTATTTTTCTGGCTCTTCCGCATACTGTCTCTATGGAGGTCGTCCCTAAGTTTGCCAAAAAAAATAAGAAGATCGTGGACTTGAGCGCTGACTATCGACTCAAGAATTTCAGCGTCTATAAAGAGTGGTATCACAAGGCCCATAAGGATAAGGCTAACTTGAAAAAATTTGTTTATGGTTTGCCTGAACTTTACAGGGAGAAGATACGGCACGCGAAGTTCATAGCCAATCCTGGTTGTTATCCGACTGCCGCGATCCTAGGTATCGTGCCGGCCCTTGTGTCCGGCTTGGCAGATAAAGACAGTATAATCATTGACGCTAAATCAGGGGTGAGCGGCGCCGGAAAGAAAGTGGAATTGGGCTATATTTATCCCGAGGTAAACGAGAACTTCAAAGGATATAAATTTAACGTTCATCAGCATTCCCCGGAAATAAATCAGGAGCTTTCGAAAGTATCGCTTTCCAAGGTCAATGTTATCTTCTGCCCTCATTTATTGCCTGTAAACCGCGGCATTTATGAGACTATTTATATTAAACTAAAAAAGGCGCTGGATGTTAATAAAATACTGGGCATTTATCAGAGGTTCTATAGACAAGAGCCTTTTGTGCGCGTCAGGGGATTGGGCCGGCTGCCTGAACTAAAAGACGTGGTTGGTACCAATTTCTGTGACATTGGGCTGGTTTATGATGCCGCCGCCAAGCAACTCATAGTTGTTTCTGCTATCGATAATCTTGTGAAAGGTGCTTCTGGACAGGCTGTGCAGAATATGAATATCATGTGTGGTTTTGACGAAAAGGCTGCTCTTCTATGAACTCTCAACTACGGCACACCGTACTCCCTTCAGGTTTTAAGGCTTCAGGTGTCTGTGCGCATATAAAAAAGAGCGCGAAATTGGACTTGGCGCTTTTGTATTCCGAAAGGCCCTGTGTAGCAGCCGGGATGTTTACGACAAACATGGTCAAGGCAGCTCCGGTAGAAGCCTGTATTAAGATCCTTAAGGGCAATAAACCTGTTCGCGCAATTGTAGCTAATAGCGGCAATGCTAATTGTATGACCGGTGCCCGGGGGTCGAAGGATGCGCTTACCACAGCGCAGGCCGTGGCCTCGGAGTTGGCGTTGGAGCCCTATGAAGTCCTGGTCTCTTCAACCGGGATAATCGGCAAGTTTTTGCCTATGGAAAAGATCGTGGCTGCTGTACCGCACCTCGTGTCTTCGCTATCGCAAGAGAAACTAAAAAGTGCGGCAGAGGCTATAATGACTACTGATACGTTTGCCAAGATCGTCACCAATAGTATCAAGATCGGCGGCAAGAAAGTTAGTTTTGCGGGCATAGCAAAAGGCGCAGGCATGATAGCCCCGAACATGAAGCATGCTACTATGCTCGCGTATGTTTTGACAGATGCGGCAATTTCAAAGAAGGCATTAGATAAGGCTGTGGAAGAGGGCGTAACGTCTTCTTTTAATTCCATCACTATTGACGGTTGCATGAGCACCAATGATTCTGCAGTTGTTTTGGCAAACGCTGCCGCAGGAAACAAGCTTATCAGCGTTGCCGGCCGCGATTATGATGTGTTCGCCAAGGCCTTAAAAATGGTATGCCTGGAATTAGCGAAGATGATCGTCCGTGATGCCGAGGGCGCGACTAAGTTTATAGAGATCACGGTCCGTGGTGTAAAGAACAGCCACGAGGCCAAGCGTCTTGCGTTAAGCGTCGCTAATTCGAATCTTTTTAAATGTGCCATGTTCGGCAGTGACCCTAATTGGGGCCGTATTGCTGCGGCATTAGGGGCTGTTGATAGCGGCCTTGTCTGGCAGAAGATGGACATTGCTTTAAACGGCCAGCCGGTTTTTAGAAAAGGCAAGCCAGTTATTTTTAAAAACGACGGCTTTTTAAAAGGGCATCTTATAGAGGTGGATGTCGATCTTAACAATGGCAAAGCCTGCGAGCGCGTATATACTTGCGACCTTTCTTATGAGTATGTGCGTATCAACGCGGAGTATAACTAATGGATGAAGCGATCAAGAAGGCGGATGTTCTAATAGAGGCTTTACCGTATATAAGAGAGTTCCGCAAAAAAGTTTTTGTCATCAAATACGGCGGGAGCATATTGAGCGAAGATTCCATCCGAAAAGGGGTCTTAGAAGACCTGGTTTTTTTGAGTTTCATGGGTATCAAGACCGTGCTTGTACATGGTGGTGGCCCGAACATCTCCGAGAAGATGAAGAAGCTGGGTAAAAAGTCCGAGTTTGTAGACGGTATGAGGGTTACGGATAAAGATACGCTTGTGATCGTCGAAGCAGAGCTGAACGAATTGAACAAACTCATAGTCCGCGAGATCAATGAGATCGGAGGCGTCGCTGTAGGCATAAGCGGCAAGGACCACGGAGTAATACGCGCCAAAAAGCTTGCGGCAAAAGCCGACCTTGGTTTTGTCGGAGAAGTAGTCAGCATTAAGGCAGATTTTATCGAAAAAGAACTAAAAGATAATTCTATCGTTGTTATCTCGCCCATGGGCGTAGATGATAGAGGCGTTGTTTATAATATCAATGCCGATGAAGCGGCTTGCAATATCGCCGCGGCATTGGGGGCTGAAAAGTTCGTGCTTTTGACGAACGTGCGCGGCGTGATGCGTAACCCCGAGGAGCCGGAGTCTTTGATAGGCAGCCTAGATTTGACCGAGATACGTTCGCTTATCGACCAGAATGTAATTCAATCAGGCATGATACCCAAGGTAGCGGCCTGCATTGATTCGATCAAAGGCGGGGTTAAAAAAACTCATATAATAGATGCGCGGATACCGCACGGGCTTTTATTGGAGATATTTACAGACCAGGGTATAGGAACGGAAATAGTAAAATAAGAATAAGCATAGGGCGTAGTGCGTAGGGCTTAGCCCTAAGCCATTAGCCCTAAGCAAAGCCATGACGAAACAAGATATTTTTGACGCTTATAGCGATTACATCATGCCGACATATACGAAGATGCCGTATATCTTCGTTAAGGGCAAGGGCATGAAGGTCTATGATATTGACGCCAAGCAGTATCTTGATTTTTTCCCGGGGTGGGGCGTGGGCAACGTCGGCCATTGTCATCCTGCGGTAATGAGCGCGGTCCGGGATCAGGTCGGAAAGCTCATACATCTTCCGAATAATTATTATCATAGCGCCCAGGCAAAGCTGGCAAAAGAGATCATCCGTAATTCGTTTGACGGAAAGGTATTTTTTTCGAATTCAGGGGCTGAAGCTAACGAAGCGGCCATAAAGCTGGCCAGGGCTTACGGCTCAAAGTTCGCTACACCTAAATATGAGATCCTTACTTTCGAGAATGCATTCCATGGCCGAACGCTTGCGACGATCACTGCTACGGGCCAAAAAAAATACCAGAAGGGTTTTGAACCCTTGGTCGAAGGCTTTGTAACCAATTTACCATTGAATGATTTTGGCGCATTAACTTGCGCGGTAAGCGAGAAGACTGTTGCGGTCCTTCTGGAAGTGGTGCAGGGCGAAGGCGGTATCAATGTGGTAACAGAAGATTTTATCACAGCGGTACGCAAGTTGTGCGATGAGAAAAAAATGCTTTTGATCATCGATGAGGTCCAGACTGGTCTGGGCCGGACCGGAAAGATGTTCGGGTATCAGAATTATCAGATCCAGCCGGATATAATAACGCTCGCCAAATCTTTGGGCGGAGGCCTGCCCATCGGCTGCATGTTGGCCAAAAGAGAGATTGCCGATACCTTGCAGCCCGGTATGCATGCATCGACTTTTGGCGGCAGCCCTATTGTTTGCAAGGCCGCATTGGGTGTTTTCAAGGCTATCGTCGGCGATAAGATGCTTGCCAATGTGGCAAAAATGTCGCCTTACCTTTTCGGGAAGCTTAAAAATTTGAGCGCAAAGCATAAGGCCATCAAAGAAGTCCGGGGCGTTGGATTGATGGTGGGTATCGAATTGAACATTAAAGGCAAGGAGATCGTTGAAGAATGCGCAAAGCGCGGCCTTTTGATCAATTGCACGCACGATTATGTCCTGCGGCTTATGCCGGCGTTAAATGTTACCAAGCGGCAGATCGACGCGGCGGTAAGGATTCTGGATGGTGTCCTTAAGGGGATGGATTGACTCCTGGCTTAAACGTCCCCACCGTTTTGTTTCGCTTTGCTTTCGCAAAGCGAAGCAAAACGAAACAGTGGGGACAAGCTGCGGAGTTAATTTTGCAGGGCAATAAACCTTAAATGTGCAAAATTAAGGAGTTTTTCGATGCCAGTTAAAAAAAGAGATTTTATTTCCATTTCAGATTTTAGCGTAGAAGAGATACAGGGAGTCTTCGCAAAGACAGAAGAGCTGAAAAAAAATAAGTTCCAGGATGCTTTTAAGAATAAGGCCGTAGGGCTTATTTTTCAGAAGCCTTCGTTGAGGACGCGTGTATCTTTTCAGGTAGGCGTATGGCAACTTGGAGGGCAGTGTATGTCGCTTTCGCCTGCCGAGGTCAATATAGGCGTGCGGGAATCCATAAAGGATGCGGCAAAGACCTTATCGCGATATCTCGATCTTATCGTGGCCCGGGTGTTCAAACATAGAGAGGTCGAAGAGCTGGGGCAGCATGCTCTCGTGCCTGTTATTAATGGTTTAAGCGATCTTTTCCATCCCTGTCAGGCTTTGGCTGATATTTTTACAGTCAAGGAAAAGCGGGGGAATGTCCGCGGCCTGACCCTTAGTTATCTCGGAGACGGCAATAATGTATGTAATTCGCTTTTGCAGATCACTGCCATGCTTGGTATGAATATGAAGGTCGCCTGTCCTAAAGGATATACGCCGAACAAGGATATTTTGGGATTTGCGCAGGCTCAAGGCAAAAAATCCGGCGCATCTATCGTGGTAACGCCTGACCCTAGAGAAGCGGCCCACGATGCGGATGTACTTTATACGGATGTCTGGGCCAGTATGGGCCAGGAACGCGAGGCTGCCAGGCGCGCCAAGATATTTAAAAAATATCAGATCAATAAAGAGATACTGGGGTTTGCAAAAAAAAATGTGTTGGTCATGCATTGCCTTCCTGCTCATCGGGGTATGGAGATCACTGATGATGTTATGGACAGCCCTAATTCCGTTGTTTTTGACGAGGCGGAAAACAGGTTGCATGTACAGAAGGCGATAATGCTTAAACTAGTAGAAAAATGAGAGTAAAGGCTCCTGGCTTAAGCGTTCCAAAATTTTCTTCGATAATTTTTGGAACAAGCTGCGGAGTTGATTTTGTAAGGTAAAGCTGTATATAGCAAAATCAAGGAGATGATACGATAAAAGTCAAATGAGTTGGTGAATTCTCTGGATTATCGATATAGTAGCTCGAATGGTCTGGAGAGTAGATAGGTTATAGGTTGTATCGTTTACCTGGGGCTTCATTGACCCCGTGAAG
>JACRLT010000018.1 GCA_016235185.1 Candidatus Omnitrophota bacterium | reverse complement strand
TCAAATCTTAGCTGACGCGGTAACTAATGAAATAGACGTAATAATTACAGGAGATAAAGATTTACTTGAACTAAAAAACTACAAAGGCATCAAGGTCATAATGCCCAGAGATTATTGGAAACTATAAATTTAGAAAAATAGCGGGACATAGTTGATATCGTTGAAGACAGAGGATTTTCCAAACCCGCATCGGAAAGTAGTTTCCTGCTTGACTAACTATACCAAATATGGTATATTATGATTGAAGAAAGAACTCTGAAGGAATTATATTTTGCAGGGTCTTCCCGGGAAGATCTTAAGGAATTTCCTGAAGACGTACGATTAGACATCGGATATGCGCTTTTTGAGGCTCAAAGAGGCCTCAAGCCCTTATCTGCCAAGCCGCTGAAAGGATTCGGAGGCGCCAGCGTACTTGAAATCATTGATAATTTCGCCGGTGATACCTACCGGGCAGTTTATACAGTAAAATTCCAGAAGGCGGTATATGTGTTGCATTGTTTTCAGAAAAAGTCAAAGCATGGAATTAAAACGCCGCAACAGGAAATGGAACTGATTAAGCAGCGGTTAAGAATGGCGCATGAGGATTATAAGGCCAGATATAATCAAGGAGAGTAATCCATGAACATAAAGAGTATAAAAGAAAAAATCCACAAGGGGACCAACAATATATTTGCAGATATTGGAGTTGCCAATCCTGAAAGGGTTATGGCCCGCGCCGAGATTATGTTGCGCATATCAGAAATCATCAAAGAACGCGGCCTGACTCAAAAAAAGGCATCCCAACTATTGGGCATCCCCCAATCAAAAGTCTCTTGTCTTATGAACGGCAAGCTTAGCATGTTTTCTTTAGACCATCTTTTTGAATTATTAAATGCTTTAGACCGCGATGTGGAAATTATCATAAGACAGAAAACTAAAGAAGAGAAAATCGCCACCACACATGTCTTGCTTGCAACTTCCATATGATTATGAAGTTTTAATAGTATAGTTGAAGACGCTTTATATAAGCTATGATAGTGAAATTAGATGCGGCTAAACTTAGGAAAAAATCCCTGCCTGCCGGCAGGCAGGCGAAACAATTTACCCGGCGAGGTATAAAGAGGGTGATCGATAAATGCAAAAGGCGATCCTGGAGTGGTTAGAAATATCCGCAGAAGATTTACAAGCGGCAGAAACCATGTTGGCTGGAGGCCGATATCTGTATGTTATTTTTATGTGTCAGCAGGCTGTTGAGAAAATGTTAAAAGCCGTTTATGTGAAGAATAAAAAAGAAGTGCCGCCGAGAACGCATAACCTTTTATATCTTATCGATGTGTTGGATATAGATGTTGGAGGTGCTAATCGCGCCTTATTATCGGAACTTAATCAATTCTATCTCGAAAGCAGATATCCCGGGGAGAGAATGAAATTGGCCAAAGAAGTGGATAAAATACGAGCCCAGGAAGTATTTTTAAAAACCAAAGGAGTTTTGGAATGCTTAAAACAGCTGCTACCATAGATCAGATAACTAAGGAAGTTGTTGATTTTCTTTCGCCGCACATTCAAGTCGAAAGGGTTATTTTATTCGGTTCTTATGCCAGCGGGTCTTTCAGGAAAGACAGTGATTTTGATATGGCGGTAATTTCCAGGGATTTTGAGACGATGAGCATTCTGGAGAAAATAAGCCTGTTTTCAAAAACGTCTATAGCGGTTGATTCAAGAGTGGAGCTGAAAGGTTTTGGCAGTGACGAATTCTTAAACCCCGAAAAAGGGTCTTTAATGGAAATGATCAAACAATACGGTAAGACCATGTATCAGAAATAACCTGGAAAGTTTTAATATGAAATTGGGGACGGTCCTATTTTTGTTTTTCTTTGCCTATGTTTCGGTTTTTGTCGGCCCGGCGCAGGCGCAAGATGCTGTCGAACGCACCATTAGAGTTCATTTGCAGGAAGTATTTGACGCTAAAGTTTCCGTCATACCCTTTAACGGGTTAAAAGCTGTTTATGCAAACCCTATCGGAGAAGTATCAGGCGTGAAGAACGGCGAAACCGCTACCTTTAAAATACCCGCTGAATACCTACCGGGAGAATTCTTGTTAAGGCTTGATTATCGCGCGAAAGAAACTGACGCCCCTTATCCCGCGGAGAGAAACATTTTTATCAACAAGCAAGATATTGAGTTAACCGTAAATCCACCGTACATAAACAACAGCGATAAGACAAAATTTGGCGCAGGCGAAAAAGAAAACACGATTTACAGCGATTTTATAAAAGAAAACAGCGCAAAGCGCATGCCGATTGAATTACTTAGGCAGGTTTTGTTAAGTTATGACCGGCCACGATCAGATTTCTACGGCCAGGCGATAAAAGAGTTTGAACAACGCAGGGCCGAATATAACCAATGGTTGGGCGAACAGGCCAAGAAATATCACGATCTCTATGTCGCAAGATTATTCCAGTTTCAGCATATTCCGGCAACAGCATGGAGCGGCAGTGAGAAGGAGCGGCTCAACCAGATATTGAAAAACTATTTTGACGGCATTGATCTTAGCGATCCGCTTATTATCCGCTCGCGCGAGCTGTCTAAGTTTATGGACGACTATATAAGGCTCTATGCGATGCAGGCCACAACTAAGGAATCGCGCGATGCGCTATTTACTCAAGCCGGGCGCATTGCTTGCGAGAAAGCATCAAAAGGCCATCCGAGCGTTTACGGCTGGATGGCGGATTATTTTTATATTGGCTACGAATCTCTCGGCATAAAGCAAGGCATGGCTATGCTTGAGGAGCATATCAATAACCCGAATTGCCTGACTTCAAAAAAACAACAGATAACCAAGCGGCTCGCAGGCATACAGAAGTTAGTCCCCGGAGCTTTAGCGCCTGATTTTGTTATTGAAGATAATGAAGGCAATAATTTTGAGTTTCATAAATGGCGGGGCAAGGCGCCGCATAAATTGCTTTTGTTTTGGTCTGCTGATTGCACCTCCTGCCAAGAGCTGGTAAGCGGACTTACGCAATGGTATAATGAAGGCATAAACAAAAAGAAACTTGATATTGTTGCTGTGGGTTTGGATGAAACGGAAGCACAGGCAAAGAGATGGGAAGCCGCAATAGCTGACCTCCCCGGATGGAAACATCTTTATCCACAGGGTGGGGTAAACAGTGCTGTTGCAAGGGATTACGCCATTTTAAGCACGCCTGCCATGTTTTTGATAGACAGCAAAAGCAATAAGATCGTGTCTGTTCCGGACGATCTTGAGCAGTTGATAAAGGATTTGAAATAGACATAGTTGAAGACGCTTTATATAAGCTATGATAGTGAAATTAGATGCGGATAAACTTTTGGGGTGAAAACAGAGGATTTTCCAAATCCGCGTCGAGAAAGCATAATCAGTAAAGGAGGAGATTAAAATGAAGCTGCAGGCTATTATTGAACAAGATGAAACAGGTTATTATGTTGCTGAAGTGCCGGCGTTGCCTGGGTGTGTTTCTCAGGGTAAAACCGCAGCCGAAGCCAAGGCCAATATTAAAGAAGCTATCATTGGATGGCTGGCAGTGATGAATGAGAAGGCCAAAAGCCGCCACGCGCAATTGGTAGAGGTAATGGTATGAGCCATCAGCTCAAATTGTGTTCAGGCGCGGTGGCCGTAAAGAAATTTAGGTAAGGTAGGGACACATCTATTTATAAGGAAAAATTAAGATGACAAAAGAGGAAAAAAATTGGCTGGATATGGTCGAATACGATTTGGCCACGGCGAAGCAAATGCAAAAATCCGGCCGTTACGTCCATGTGATCTTTATGTGCCATCTTGTTATTGAGAAAGCGCTTAAAGCGATCGTGTGCGCGGAAATAAAGAAAGTGCCTCCCAAAACGCACGATTTGATTTATCTGATGACGATTGGGAAGATAAAACTGCCGGGCAATTTACTGGATTTTGTCGGTATTATTAATAATACGGGAGTAGTCACCAGATATCCGGAGGATCTGGCAAAGCTTGTTCACAGTTACCCCAAAGAGATCGCAGAGAGATATTTGTCGCAGGCCTTGGAGGTGGTGTCATGCATAAAACAAGATCCTCGGTTAAAGAAATAATCGGGGAGTATAAAAAAGCTTTAGAAATTCTGGGAGTCCGCGTTGAACGCGCGATACTTTATGGTTCTTTTGCCAGAGGCAGGCAGAGAGAGGATAGCGATATTGATCTTGTAATTATATCCCGGGATTTCCAAAAAATGGATTTAAGGGAAAGATTGGAGCTTCTTGGAATCGCCTCTGTCAGAATAATGAGGCCTATTGAGGCTCGAGGTTATACTCCCCAAGAGATGCGGGTAGTTTCGCCGCGTAGTTTCTTAAAGGAAGTTTTGGAGGCCGGGGTAAACGTATAAAAAATAGGGACACATCCATTTAGATGGGTATGACATTAGCCGATAAATTGAATACACTCGTTGAAGATTTGAAGAGATATGACCCCGAGAAGATCATTCTTTTTGGTTCTGCGGCGACGGGTACGATGGATGCCTATAGCGATATCGACCTGGTGTTGGTGAAAAAAACGGATAGGCCGTTTGTCAAGCGGCTTAGGGATGTCGCGCTTTTGTCGCGGTTGGATGAGGCCGTGGATATCTTGGTCTATACGCCGGAAGAGATGGAGCAGATGAAAATAAACAAAAATTTTTTCATGGAAAATGTTTTAAAAGAAGGGAAAATCCTCTATGAAAGAAAAGCTGCTTAATGCGCAGAGGTGGCTTAAACAAGCCAGGCATGATTTATTGCGCGCCGAACGCGATCTGGATGAAGAATTTTATTCCGATGCTTGTTTTATGGCGGAACAGGCCTCGCAGAAGGCCTTAAAGGCATTTCTTTTTTTTAGCGGGGAGAGATTTGTTTCGATCCACGCCCTTGTGAAATTGGTTGCTGAAGCCGCGGCAAAAGACAAGGAATTTGAAAAATTAAGGGATTCCGCGAGATTATTGGATAAGTATTATATTCCAACGCGGTATCCGGATGCTTTGCCGATGCCCGCTGTCCCTTTCGAAGAATATGATACCGAGGATGCCCAAGAAGCGCTTGCCTGCGCTCGCGAAGTCGTCGATTTGGCAGAGAAAAAGATCGGGCAGGTTTAGGGCAACCGTGTAGTTGGAGGCGGCAGGGAATGGAAAAAACGCGCAACGATAAAGATGGCTGATAAGAGCAAGAAAAAAGAAGATATCTTGGAGTGGGTTGAACTTTCTGATTACGATCTGAAGACGGCAGAAGCGATGCAATATCGAGACGCGTTACCCGGAAGAAATGAAGGAGTTGGGCAGAAAAGTAACCGGAAGATTATCAGGACGATATCTCAAGGAAACTGAAGGGGTTATAAAATGCCTAGATCAGCTGTTGAAGTAGCGAAGATCACAAGAAAGACCATAAAACTTTTAAAAGGGTACTTGAGCATACAGAGAGGCTATTTATTTGGCTCTTATGCCGAATTTTCCGAACCCGCATCGGAAGTGTAAATTCTTACACTTGACAAACGAAGCGATTTGTATTACAATTTAATACAGGAGGCATAACCCATGAGAAATATTGTAACGATCAGTTTACCCAATAGTTTATTGAAGCCCCTTTCT
>JACRLT010000017.1 GCA_016235185.1 Candidatus Omnitrophota bacterium | reverse complement strand
CTTGGCGGCTTATCAGACAAAGATGATCGCGACATCAGAGTTATCGTAACCAACGATCTGATGATGTCTCACCGTAAAGCTGTCTCAACGTATCTGGAACGCTGGGCCATTGAGCGGCTGTTTCGAGAGCTTAAAGACAGCCTGTGCTTTGATCATTACCAGCTCAGGCATAAGCTTAAGATTATGCGTTACTGGATGATCGTTCTATTAGTATGGAGCCTCATTTACTGGATCAGGCAGAACGGATATCTTTACCGCTCCATCTCTTCCAGCCTCAAAGGCAAAAGCCTAAACGAATGCAAACAGGCTTTGCTTAAGCTCATTCTCTTCTCAACCTATGCTTCTTTGACAAAGAACAAAAAACGTTTACCTATGAAAAATTAACAAAGTACTGTAAGGAGGATAAATCCCATGAATCAAATCTCTCGTTTTGTTATCTGGATCTGCTCACGGTTTAACCGTGAACAAATCGAAATGATCGTCAAAGAACTATCAACCGTTCTGAAGAATCGTTCCGGCTTGCCGTCTAAACCAAAGAACGCTTTTAAAGAACAACACCCGAATTATCGGGATTTTTACGTCGATAAAACTCCGCCCTTCACCGACAACGTTAAAAAAAAGCCCAGAATCTAGATTACAAGATTCTTCTGTCTGCTTACCAGGCTAAACACGCTAAACCACTTAGGCCTGTTAAAATGCAGCACGGCCAGCCCGTCTCCGAAAAAGAATCCTGCCCATTCTGCCAGGCGCCTCATACGTATCTGTATTACAACAACGGCCGTCAAAGAACACAATTACGCTGTAAAATCTGCTCTTCTAACTTCCATACGGAAAAACGATTCCGGACAGCTTCAAAAGCCAAATACTTCTGCCCATATTGCTCAGGCGCCATGTTCCGCTGGAAAACCCGTGTTGATGTCACTATATATAAATGCTCCAACGACAACTGCCCTCATCGTATTCGCGCTATCAAAAAACTCAATGAATCAGAAAATGCTGTCCGCAGAACAAAATCATCTCAATTCAAGTTATGCTACACCTATCGCGAATATCTTTTTAAACCTGGACAACTTACACATTCAAGCCCGATAAAACCTAAAATTGATATAACAAAGATTCATAACTCCGATAATATATTAGGCCTTATCCTGTCTTTTTATGTCTCATTCGCCGTCAGCGCCAGAAAGACAGCCTTTATCTTACGCTGGGTCTTTAATATCAACGTCTCTTATCAGACCGTATTAAATTACGCCGAAGCTGCTTCATACCATTGCCACGCATTTAACATGCGATTCAAAGGCCCTGTTGACGACATATCAGCGGGCGATGAGACGTATATCAGGATCTCAGGACAAGATGCCTTTGTGTTTTTGTTCATATCGTCAAAAAACCATAAAATCACGGCTTATCATTTAGCCCATTCCAGAAAAACTCTGCCTGCGGCCATTGCAATGTCTGAGGCTATTCGCACAGCAGGACCCGAACAAAAACTCACGCTAATAACAGATGCTAATCCTTCTTATTCTGCAGGCATTATGTTCTTAAATTCGCGGCGTCCTGAAGAATTGCCGCCCATTGAACATCACCAAGTCATCGGCTTGCAAAATCTTGACGAAGAATCAACGACTTATAGGCCGTTTAAACAACTTATTGAACGCCTTAACAGAACATTCAAATTCCACGTTCGTCCATCGCATGGCTTTAAATCAAACAATGGCGCTATGTCACTTATCGCGCTATTTGCAACTCATTACAACTTCCTGCGGCCGCATATGGCATTAGGCCATAGAACACCCATTGAGATGCCGAGCCTTAACGCTATCTCGACCATCCAAGGCAAGTGGTCTAAAATTCTGTCTCTGGCTTCTTAATCCCATTATCTTAAAGAACAACAACGCATCGTCTTATCTACCACTATGAGAACTTGACTCTTCAACTACAAATTCTTACTCGATCTATAAACATAGATAGTTAATGCAACACAAGAAAATCCTAAAAACAATGTTTTTACTGTTAAAAAAATCTTCATATCAGATACCCTTACCATGCTTATTCTTCATAAAACTTTTGACAGTATCCACCTTAATGTTATATTTTAGCGAAATACGAAAAGCAGATGATACGGCAGCGGTATAAACCCCTCCCCTGCCCTTCAAAAGAAGAAAAATAAACCGGAGCAATTCAAAAAACGCAAGCGGCACAAAGCTCAACAAAAAATAAAAGAAGCTATCATTTTTAAACATCATAAGGAATCTATTCCGAATAGAATAAAAACTTCGCTCATTGCGCGGCGTCTTTGAACTGTCGCCCTCATGATATGCGTAAGAACCAGGGCACAACGAAACTCCCCACCCTTTCTTTCGAGCCCGCCAGGCCAAGTCTACATCTTCGGCCATGAAAAAAAAGTCGGGGTCAAAATAAGAACCTTTTTCCTTTATATCTTCAAGCATACCCCTATTATAGAACGCTGCGGCTGAACACGCCCCAAAAACTTTTTTCAGTCTTTTGTAGCGGCCTGCGTCCTTGGCGCCCCTGCCAACATCATAAAAGCGCCTCAAAAACGTCAATTCGTTGCCAAGGCTATAGATCGTCTCCTTATCCGGATATAATATCTTAGGCACGACGACCCCGATCCGATCGCCTTTCTTTATCTCAATAGCCCTGACGAAGTTCGATAAGAAATCTTTGTCAAGCACGGTATCCGCATCGAGTGTCAGGACCCAGTCACCTAATGCTGATCTTACACCTAAGTTTCTTGCTTTGGCTGCCCCTTCATTGGATTCGTTACAGATAAGCCTGACTTGCGGATAACGCTCTTTAATAATATCGCTCGTCCTGTCGGATGAACCGTTATCGACAATTATAACCTCAATATCGCGATACTGCTGGGCCAGGACAGAATCAATGCACTGCGTTATGATCATACGGTTATTATAGGTAACAACAATGACAGAGATCTTCATGTCGAGACCATCCGTGCAATCTTTACAGCCTCAACCATACAGTCTTCCATAGATGAATATTGCCAGGCTCCATAGCGGCCCGCTAAGAAACAATCGTATTCTTTTAGATGATCGCTGATAACTTTTAAGGCCTTCTCCCTCTGGTTGTCATAAATACAATAAGCATATTTGATATCCTGGATATCTAAGGCAAGTATATCTGATCCGGCAAACGCAAAACCTGCTTTTTTGCAATCCGATAGTATCCTATCAATAGAGCGCTTCTTATCAATGGGAAAATCTTTAGAATAAGATATCTCAAAACTAAGCGACGAACAGCCCGCAGGAGCCAGCGATCTGCAAAAATTACTTGGGATTCCCATACGGTAAAAAATAATATCTTTCTGCGGAAAATATATCCAGTGTGCATCGGAGTCCACGGCCCCAGAGATGCCAAGGTTCACATTGAATACGGAGACATATTTTAATTTTGAAAAGGCTTTTTCCACTCGGCTAGGCATCGGCCTGATCATCTCGCATAACTCGGGCAAAGGGATCGTAGAAACAAGTTTACTGAACCTAAAACTTGAACCGTCGTCAAGAATCGCCTCCTTCTTCTCCAGGTCCAAACGCATAGGCCTACAGGCAGTCTTGACTTTTTTTATACGTTTTTCAAGCGCCCGCACCAACGCCTGCATGCCGCCGGAGCGCGGATACCAAAAACGGGCGTTGTAACCGATATTGCCGGCCTCGTGCCGGGCATGCAGATCTTTTAATCGCGGCACAGGCACCAAGTCTTTAGCCCATTGCGCGCTCAAGGTTTCTAAGGGATATAGCCAGAGTTTCTCATTGTATGGAACCATAAAATGCCTGGCAATACCGTGCCCGAAAGTTTCAAAGATCCATGATTTAAAAGTCCGATCGGATTTAGCCGGCTTGCCCTTTACACCACGACGCGCCTTTCTTAATCCATCCAAACACTCATCGGCTATTTTTGAAGAAGCTTTTAAAAAATTATGCTGGAAAGGGTAAGCAATGATCGAATCGCGCATCCAGACCCTGCTATCTCTTCTGTTGGAAACAATATTTTTGCCCAACAGATCCCTGGCTCTTATAAAATTCTTGCTGTCCTTAAAATGAAGCACGTGGCCGGCCATATCAAAAGTAAATCCATTGATGCAACTGGAGCGGCACAGGCCGCCGCAGGTATCATTTTTTTCAACGATCTCATAATCGCATTTTAAGGCGCCTGCCACAGATAACCCGCTCAAGCCGGCCCCCAGGATAAGCACGCTCATGGGATCAACCTCCGAAGCTCATCTTCATAAAGAGCCTCTATGCGCCTCATCATAGCGCTCGGAGAAAAAGCTTCTTGGGAGACAATATGGCGGCCGAATTGCCCCATCCTTCTGCGCAATCCTTCGTCTCTAAGCAAAAGGCTGACCTTTGCGCTGAATCCTTCTACGTCTCCGGGCCGCACCAAAAAACCATTAACCCCGTCTTTTACAACTTCGCCTATGCCGCAGATATCATACGCGACAATGGGCTTGGCCAAGTGCATCGCCTCTAAAAAAACAAGAGGCAGGCCTTCCCATAATGACGTAAGCACCACTATATCAAAAAACGGCATGATGTCTTCAATGTCTTTGCGCCAGCCAAGCATAAAAACACTATCTTCTAACCTTCTCTTTTCTATCTCTATTTTAACTTTTTTACGCAGGATGCCGTCACCGACAAGAAGGAATTTGGCTTGTGGATAGCCTTCGAGCACGCGCTCGGAAACTGCAATAAGATCAAGGGGGTTTTTCTGGGGTTTAAGGCAAGCTACCATGCCTACGATCAAGTCATCTTTGGTAAATCCCAATGAATATTTCTGTGTCAAATAAAAACCAGGCTCCTTAATAGGCGCGGACGCGATCCCGCAACGGATCAAAACATACTGCTCTGCCAAACCAATACCATGGGCCAGGCCCTTTTGGACATCTGCCTCGCTAACAGCTATCAAACGCGTAGTAATCCCGGCTGTTATCCTCTCCAAATAGATAAAAAAATTATTTAAAAAACTTCTTACGTAATCATGGAACCCCCATCCATGGACCGTATGAATGATGACAGGTACTCCGGCAAAGTGCGCTGCCCAGCGCCCCAGTATACCGGCCTTTGAACTATGCGTATGTACGACATCTATCTTATTTTTGCGCATATAAAAGATTAAAAACAAAAGCGCCCTAAGGTCAGAAAAAAGCCCTGGGGCGCGCTTCAAAAAATCGATGCTCCTGAATCGAAGGCCAGGGATAGCCCTGGCTTGCGCGCTCAACAAACCATCAGAAGAAATAAGATGTATTTCATACTTAAGCCGGTCGAGATGCGATAAAATATCCAACGCATTTTTTTGCGCCCCGCCCAACTCAAGTTGAGTAACGATATGTAGAACTTTAATGGCCATAAATGAAGGCATAACTTACGGAGTGAAACGAACGTAAGTGATTTGCCTGAATTTATCCCGCCAAAGGCGGGATCTAGTTAGGTGTTTTTTCATCTATTTTTAGCCCTGCGCTTGGCTAACGCCAAAGAAAAAAACTTTAGGTCTTTGGCAACATCCAGCAAGACGCGCCGGTCAAAAAGAATAAGATAGGCCAGGAGCCTAACTTCATAAAAAAGTATCCATGGCAGGTCCATGAAAAAAGCCGATGGGGTATCGTTCTTAATGATCGTAGCATAGCGGTTGCGCACAAGCCGCAGCTTCAGGTCGTGCGGCAAGTTCACAAGAGCGAACTTCTTTAAAAATCCCAAAAGGCGGCACATCTGTGTACGGGTAGTCGCACCCCTCTTGTGGATAGCAATAGAGGCTGGATGGAAAAAAGCCTTCCACCCCATCCTCCTGGCCCGCCAGGCCAGGTCAAAATCTTCGTAAAAAATGCCGTAACTCTCGTCAAAATAATCTTTTCCTTCTTTAATATCCTCAAGCATCCGGCGCCGATAAAAGGCTGCGGCTCCGCTGGCGCCAAAAACAAAACCCGGTTGATACATTATGTGCAGCCTTTTGCCATACCCCCTGTCATGCGGCTTCCTGGACTTGGACCAAACCAACCCAGCCGAATCGATCGTTTCGCCGTCACTCCTTAAAAGACAGCCGCTCAATATCCCTAAGGTTGCATCGGCCTCCATAACCTTTATAGCCTCTTCTATATAAGCAGGAGAAAGAACCACATCATCATTGAGGCATAAGACATACTCACCTGTAGAAATACGTATGCCCTGATTATGCGGCTTACAATACAACTGATTATCGGGGAAACAAAAAAATTTAAAACCTCCAAAACGCTCTTGCCATCGGATCAAGTCCTTATGCTCGGAGCAATTTAAGAAAACTAAACATTCCAGATAAGGATAGGTCTGGCGCGAAACACTATGCAGGCAATCTAATAGGAGGTCTTCCTTGAGACAACTGACGATGACAACTGAAACAACTTTGCCTACAAGCGGGCGCGAATGCATTGACAAAACATTTTCCATAGCTTAGTATATAGTTTCCAACAAAAAAAGTGGAAACTACCCTGGGGTTGTTAAGGGGATTGCGGGCAATCCCCTTAAGGGGTGACAGTCCGCCATCATTTCAATGGCGGACGCCAAAGGGGCAAAGCCCCTATGGAATAGTTAACGCTGATTTTTCAGCGTTAACTATTATAACATAATGCTCAATAATGTCATATTTGCCCTCTTAGTCCTCATCCTATCGCTTAGGCCATTCCTGCCAACAATCACATACCCAAAAGAAGACATCCTTTTCTCGCTATGCCTTATAACCATCAGTCTCTTGTCATTCATCCCTAAAGGCTGTGCCACGGCAGGAAGAGACCAACGATTAAATACCGTGTTTATGCACCAAAATAAAACTGTCTTTTATTCCTTAAGCGCGCTTTTTTCAGCCATACTTATTTCAACCGCATTATCCAAAGACATTGAAAACAGCTTTTCACAGTTTTACAAATACGCAGCCTGTCTTTCTGCCTTTCTTGCCGTCAGGAACCTATCTTTATCCCGGCAGAAAATACTCATCCTTTGCCTTATTGCAAACGCAGCCATTGTCAGCATGTGCGCCATCCAATGGTTCCTCCGCGGCACATTCCGTGCCATGGATTATCTTGCCTACCACAACATCCATTGGGATTTTGCCGTTGAATTTTTATCGCGGGGGCGCGCCTTCATGCCTTTTACACTACCGGCAGATCTTGCCGGCTATTCTATCATCTTTATCCCGCCGGCCATAACCTTGCTTCTTGAAAAGGAGAATGAAACCTCTTGCCGCATCCTTGGGTTATCGGTTAAAAATCTTTTTTTCATCATGGCTGCCTCGTCCGGCCTCCTGGTCATGCTCTCCACCCAATCACTTGGAGCCACGGCAAGCCTGCTGGCCTCCGCTACCATATTCTATGTGATACAAAAAAGGCAAAATAGAAAAAATCTGCGGATAGGAATAGTAGCCTCTTTCTTTACGTTAGGGCTTATCCTTATCATGTTGTTCAGGTCTAATAACCCTCATGAATTTAACCAGCCTTTATTTTCCTTTAACCAAAGGCTCTCCTATTGGAAACATGCCGTTTCTCTTATTCACCAGCACCCCTTTGCCGGCATAGGGCTTGGAAATTACCCATTCTTTAAAGGATGGTGGGCACACAATGCCTATCTGCAACTATGGACAGAGGCGGGATTGCTTGGCATTATCGGACTCCTGGGCATTGCTACGGCAACGATCAGGATAAACCCGTGCAACTTTCCTGCTCATGAACAAAAGTTTTTTTCAGGCCTTTGGATAGGGAACCTTGCTTTTCTCATCCACAACTTAGTGGACACGACCTTCTTCCATCCTGAAATTTCCCTGCAATGGTGGGTAATCGCGGCTATTTTAGTTACAGCGCACAATCAAATACAAAGGCCGGAACCACAGCCAAAAAACCTGTGATGCCGGCCTCTTTTTGATCCTTTTAAAAAAGTTATATTCTCGAAATAAAGATGATCACGCCAAGAATAAGGACCAAGATCCCCAGTGCCCTATGGCCGTTATCCGAAAGGTTGAACCACCAGTGTGATCTTATTTTGGCAAGCGGGGTCAGAAAAATATAGACGGACTTTGCGATCTCTGCCAACCCCAAAAGAACTATGAGCCATGCAATGGCGCTAGCTGACGCAGAAAATAATAGAAGTATCCCGATAACTAAAGGTAAGACACCCCAGGCGCGAAGGTTTTTGGCTTTCAAGATATCATCCGCAAATTTAACTACCTTCTTTGGAGACATGATCATCATTACACCTTTGATGATAAGCACCAGGCTTATTAGAACTAAAAAGAAACCCATGATTTGCCCTCCTTTTCTTTGTGTGCAAATCACCCCAAAGTCTACCCGCCATTGATGCAGTGGCGGGTGCCTAGACTATGGGGTATACCTTATATTTTTTATCGTTGGTACGTGCCCACAAGTACCGCTTCTGCCAGGATATGGCCTTCCATAGCCTCAAGCAATACCTCTTTGGTAACTTTAGCCTTGATATCCAGCTTTGTATCAAGGGCATATAATTTAAAAAAATAACGGTGGGGCCTTCCAGGCGGAGGGCATGGGCCGCCGTAGCCAGGCCTTTGAAAATCAGTAAAACCCTGTTTTGAACCGTCGTCCAGCATAGCAGTCCGCGAAACACCCTCGGACATTCCTTGCTTCCCGGCGGGGATATTATAGATAACCCAATGGACCCATGTACCCATGGGCGCATCCGGATCATCGCAAATAACGGCAAAGCTCTTTGCCCCAACAGGGGCGCCCCTCCACTCAAGGGCAGGAGACACATCTTTCCCTTCACAGCTAAAAAGTTTAGGGATCACACCCTTATTCTCGAATGCCGGGCTCCCGAGTTCCATTGCCATAGCAGCACCTCCTGAAAGTACTAATATTGTTGCAGCTACAATAGCAGATGCCGCTCTTTCTTTACGCATAATCAGCCAATTTTCTATTTGTAAATTATGATAGCACGAAAGAACTATAACAACAATTTAAAACTTCCACACATCCTGCATGTATTCTGCGACCATCCGATGTGTATTAAAATATGCGGCTTCTGCGATGCATTCGACCATCATGTCTATCCAAGGAGAGCGGATATTCAATCCGTCATCCTTATTGATGCCGTAATAAAATAGCATCATCTCCTCTAAGGATGCATAGAGCGCCTTAGAGTCTTCCTCCAACCTCAAGACCATACCATCGGTAAAAGTCTTACCATCGTCTTTATATCCGAAAAACTTGCCTATCCGCTTATCCGCGGCTTCGGCGACCCAGCCGTCCAAAGTGCTCAACTGCAACACGCCGTTAGCTATGGCCTTCATGCCGCTGGTTCCAGAGGCCTCGTATGGCGGCAAGGGGTTATTGAGCCAGACATCTACGCTTGATACTAACATCTTGGCAATATATATATCGTAATTCTCAAGCATCAGGATCTTTAGATTACCCTCGGAGCCATTGGCTTTATCTATGCTATTCATAATATCATTGATGTAGGTAAAAGCCAGGCTGTCATTAGGATGGGCCTTACCTGCATAAAGGATCTGGATGGGCCCTATGCGGTTGGCCATACCTTTTAGGCGCTCAATATCCTGGAAGATCAGGCTTGGCCTTTTATAGGCAGCGATCCTGCGGGCCCAACAGATCGTCAAAACATCTTCTCTGATACGCCAACGGCTAAGGAACCTAGACAGACTTTTCTTGTTCTCCTGATGTGCCTGCCACACGGCCTTTCTAAAATCAGGGTCATCTTTTAACTTCAAAACATTCTTTAAAAGTGTCGGATCTTGGCGAAAATCGCCGAGTGCCTCCCTATAAGGATCCAAGGCCTTGAGGATCGGTTCAGACATCCACGTGGGAGAATGCACGCCGTTGGTTATAGCCTTAATGCGCTTCTTATAGGCAGGAAACTGGAGCTTCATAACTTCGCCGTGCTTCTTTGATACGGCATTTATGCTGCTGGACGTATTCATTGCAAGAAGGGTAAGGTTCACCACATCGCGGTCCCTGCCTTCCAAACCAAAATTCTTTACGGCCTCTACATCCTGGGGTTTCATAATGCGCTCTAGATCAGAGATGGCGAACCGGTCGTGCCCTGCCGGGACAGGTGTGTGGCACGTATAACAGAACTGGAGTTTTGCCGCTTCGTATTCTTTGGCGTCCATCTGCCTTGCCTTCTGGACAAACGCAAAAGCCGCATGGCCTTCGTTCAAATGGTAAAGGTTTATTTTATACCCCAATACTTCCAGGGCCTTCATACCGCCCATTCCCAGTATCAGGCGCTGCAAAAGGCGGCCGTCCGAGTCATCGCTCTTATAGAGCCTATCCGTCAATCTCCTGGTTACTTCATCATTTTCTTCTACATTGGAATCAAGAAGAATAAGTGGAATTGCAAAGTTTCTCTCCCGGTTAAAAACATAATACTTCCATAGGCGCAGATAAATATCCTTATCTTTTAATTCCAGCTTGATCTTGTCTTCCAAAGGGATAAGGCCAGGAAAAGTTGCAGGATCCCACTTCATCTCTTCCGGCAGCTGCCCGAACTTAAACCAGAATCTCTGTTTAAAATACCCCTTGTTCCAGAGGATTCCGACAGCGGCCATGGGGATCTTCTTATCAGCGGAGGTCTTTACGGTATCACCAGCCAAAACGCCCAAACCCCCGCTGTAGATAGGTAGGTCCAAGGCAGAATCGATCTTTAAAGAAAACAAGTAATCCGCGATACGGTCATTAGAGATAATTTCGTTATCAGATAACTTATTGTCAGTTGTAAGCGGCAGGACAGAACTAAAAACATTATATACGTTCGTTGCCAGGCCATACTCCATAGAAAAATAACCAATGGTATTTTTTCCGCCTGACAATAGGATATTTTCGGCATCAAGGATACCGCTGACAGGGAAACCAAAATAAACGTCATCGTGGATATCAGCCCTATAACGAGCCTGATAATCTTTTATCCGCGCAAGGTCCAGAAGCTTAGATGGGTTATCGGGCATATCTTTCCTCTATTCTTGCCTCGATAAATTTTTTGTCAGCGTCAAAAGTCAGGTAGACCTTAGACGAATGAAGGAAATCAACCGGGTCGCGGTAAAGAAACGTACCGTCCTTCTCTAAAGCAGGTTCGCCGTAACGGGTTTTGACAACCGTACTCGTAGTCCCGATCTTTATACGATTGGCTCTTACATCACACAACAACACCTTAAAACTCATCCTGGCTTTAGCCACATAATCCTTTTGCCCTTGTTGTTCACTCCCTAATTCCATAAGCGTCCTCAAAGGCTGGCTGCATCCTGCCATACTGACAGAAGACAGAAGACAGAAAATAGAAGACAGAAAACAAAGGACAAATGAATTTCGTTTTCGCATACATGCCATATGCTTTTTCTTCTCTCTTCTTTCTTCCTTCTATCTCTTTTTGAGGGCTGCCCTGATGAACTCCCGGAATAACGGATGGGAGCTATCAGGCTTGGATTTAAACTCCGGATGGAATTGGACCGCCACAAACCACGGGTGATCTTTTAGCTCTACGATCTCCACAAGAAGGCCGTTCGGCGAAACTCCGGAGACGATCATCCCGTGTTTTTCCAGAACTTTCTTAAAATCCTTGTTGAATTCATAACGGTGGCGATGCCTTTCGGAGATCAGGCCTTTTTTGTAGGCATAGTGGGCCCGTGTGGCTCGGGCGATCTTGGCAGGATAGGCGCCTAAACGCATGCTTGCGCCTTTCACCACAACCCTCTTCTGCTCTTCCAACAAGGATATGACAGGATATGGCGTCTTGGAATTGAACTCCGTAGAGTTAGCGTCTTTTAAGCCGCAGGCATTCCTTGCAAACTCGATGACCGCAGTCTGCATGCCAAGACAGATACCGAAATACGGTATACCCTCCTTGCGCGCAAACTCAATGGCATTGATCTTACCCTCGATGCCACGGTAACCAAAACCTCCGGGCACGAGGATACCGTCGATATCACAGAATAGATCACGCACGCGGTGGGTTTTGACATCTTCGGAATCTATCTTTATTATCTCGACTTTGGCATGATTGGCAATTCCGCCGTGTATCAGGGCTTCGTAAATGGATTTATATGCATCCTGTAGCGTGATATATTTTCCTACAACCGCTATACGGCACGTTTCTTTCGGATTTTTTACGACCCCAACCACATCCTGGCTCCACTTGCGCAGATCCCCCTTCTTTGACTTAAGCCGCAGGCAAGCCAAGATCAGGTCATCAAGGCAGTCTTTTTTAAACATCAGAGGCACTTCATAGATACTCTTAACGTCCAACGCCTCGACCACGGCATCCTCACGGACATTACAAAACAGGGCGATCTTCTGCTTAACGTCCTGGTCAATAGGTTTTTCCGAGCGGCAAAGCAGGATCTCCGGCTGTATACCGATCTCCCTTAACTTGCCCACGCTATGCTGTGTAGGCTTGGTCTTGATCTCATCAGCCGAACGGATATAAGGAATAAGGGTCAGATGTATATTGATAGCGTTTGTGGCCCCTAGCTCTTGCTTGAGCTGGCGTATGGCTTCTAAGAACGGCAAGCTCTCTATGTCTCCGACCGTGCCTCCTATTTCAACTATAACGATATCGTTATGCCCGCTTTCGGAGAGCTTCCTGATAGAACTTTTGATCTCATCGGTAATGTGAGGCACAACCTGGACGGTCTTGCCAAGATAATCACCGCGACGCTCCTTGGAAATGACGGAGAAATATATCTTACCGGTAGTGATATTATTGTCTTTTGTGAGCCTGACATGGGTAAAACGCTCGTAGTGGCCCAGGTCAAGATCCGTTTCTGCTCCGTCATCCGTCACGTAGACTTCGCCGTGTTGAAAAGGGTTCATCGTCCCCGGGTCTACGTTGATATAAGGGTCACACTTGACAAGCGCGACCTTAAAACCCCTGGCCTCCAATATCTTGCCGATAGAGGCGCACGCGATACCCTTGCCCAAACTTGAAACTACCCCGCCCGTAATAAAAATAAATTTTGTCATGTCTTATGCTCCTGGTTGCAAAATATCACGCGATAAGGCGTCCGTCAAGTTATTTGCCGAAGCTGATCCTTGACACCTACCTTAAAGAATTCAAATGTAAGTGTCAAGGATAAGTGAGTACATATATGTACTCACTTAGAATACAACTGTCATGCCGTCTCTTGCCGCCTCCACACTGATACCTGTCTCCCACGACAGGCTGCGCGCCAATTCATGAGGCCGCGCTTTAAGCATAGTCATGCCGAAATGGGTCAGGATGACTTTCTTGGGGGCTAATTCTTTGACGATCGTCTTTACGTCAGAAAAACTTAAATGCTGCACACCTGGACGGGGCTCAAAAAAAACAACGTTGATGATAAGGCAATCACATTGAAAATAATTTTTTAGCTCAAGGCTATACTCCGTATCCGTCAAAAGAGCAACGCGCGTCTTATCCATCATGAACTTCAAACCGTAAGTCTCGCAAGGATGCCTCAAGCGCGGCGTAGTTTCAAACGAGAAATTGCCGACTTGATAAGTTTTGCCGGGTTCAAGCGTCTCTATCTTTCCCACATACCCCATAGCATGCTTTAAAATAACCGTATCGTCTCCTAAGGCATCTGCGGGCGCAAAAACAACGCCCCTCTTTTTAAATCCCCCTTCAGTCATTGCCTCTATCATAACATTTATATCATTTGAATGGTCCAGATGGCGATGCGTCAAGATCACCGCGTTTAAATTCGTCGGGTCGAGCTTAGGCCGCGAAGCTGCGCAGCGCACAATACTGCCCGGACCCGGGTCAATAAGTATATTTTCCTCGCCGGACTTCAGCCAAAGACCGCCGGAAGCCCGCAGCTGCCTGATCATGACAAACCTGGCGCCCGCAGTCCCGAGGAATTTTATCCAGTAATTATTTGCGCTTTTTCTCGGCATTCCTTTTTAAATATTCAATATCGCTCTCTACTTCTACCCCGTTCTTTTTCAAGAGAGCGGCCGTAACCCCATAACCTGCAATAAGCTTTTTTGAAAAAGTCCCGTCGAAGATAAAGCCGCAGCCGCATGACGGGCTCTTGGACTTCATAACGGCGCATCTTATGCCGTGTTTTTGGGCCAGCCTCAAAACTTTTTCCGCGCCTTTTAAGAAATAAGGCGTTACGTCATCGCCTTTTTTCGAAACAACCCTGGCACGAGCCGAGAGTACATCGAATCCGTCACCGCCACTGATCTCGGAAGGATCGTGAGGTATATTTAATCCGCCCAGGACTTCAGGGCAAAAGATCAACGCTTCACCGCGCTCAAACATCTTTGCAAAAACAGGATTAAGCTTATTCGTCCCGTCGTAAACGCAATTGATACCGGCCAAACAAGCGCTGACTAAGACTTTTTCTTTAGCCATATACGCCCCAACTCCTTCGTTATAGCCTCGCGCTCAACTATATTGAGGTCTATCTTTGGTTCTGTTTTTTGAGACATAAGCCTCACCCTGCCTACCAAGCTATTTTTTTTACTTTTTAAAAATTCACCTACGCTTACGACCCCAGCGCCGTACGGCCGCACAAAAAACGCTATCGCCTTATCATTGGTAACTACAACGATGTTCTTGGGATCCAGGGACGCAGCCACCATTTCTTTTATCTTCTCATCGGCGCTACTGCCGCGGGTAAAGATGACCTCAAAGGGGCTATCGTGCACTGGCCCGAAACAATCGGCAGAGCCGTCGAAGACGACAATGAGCTTGTTGCGAAAAGACCCGTGCGGCCGATTAAGGTCCAAGAAGGCCAAGAATGCTGCCCTTGCGTCTTTTAATTCCTTGTTCTCAAAAAGGCCGCAGCCCAAAAGAGCGTTATACCCGTCTACGATATAGACTAAAGACATACATCAAACCCCCAAAAACACCGACGACAAAAATAAAACCAAAGTTAATGAGCGATAAAACAAAGGCCTTCTCTGCTGCCATACCGGCTTTAGCGAATAAAGCCACGCACGCCGTATCACGGACACCCAGCCCGCCGATAGAAACAGGAATAACTGAAAATGCCGTTATAACCGGAACAAATATAAAAAAGTAGGCAAGACTTACGTGCGCGCCCACCGCCTCGGATGCCAGATAATACATAATAGGCAGGCCTGCCTGGACTATACAGGATAAAAACCAAACATAGAACAATACGCCTCTGTGCTCCTTAAAACTCGCGGTCGCGTCGTGGATCTTGTAGAGATATTTCCTTAATCTCTCAAACGGAACGTGGCGAAAGATAAAGTTGAAAAAACGGCCCCAGAAAGCTATACCGGTTAAAAACAAAATAATGCCCAAAAGAATAAAAGCAACGACGATTATAGCCGGATCGTTTAAAATACGGTAACCAAAAAAAAGAGCCACGACAAGCACTGTCATGAGGCCAAAAAATCCTGCTACGCGATCCAAAACCACTGTTGCCAATACGCCGCTGGAAGCATGAGCAGTATGCCGCGCCATATCTATCGTCCTTACGGTATCGCCTCCTATGGTACTGGGCAAAACGAGATTGAAAAATAACGAAGAAAGGTAAGTTATAAAAATTCGCGACAGGCGTACGCGGATAGACAGGCCTTGTAAAAGCGCCTGCCAGCGCAAAAGGATCAGGAAATTCAAGAAAAGAAAAAGCGCAAAGGCCTGCGCAAGGCGCCACACATCCGTTTGGCGGACAATGCCGGATAGGCCGGCTATATCGGTCTTCCTAAATAAAAAAATCAGCAAAAACAAAGTTATGCTGATTCTTAGAACTATCGATGATATTTTTTTCAAATTAAATCTTCTTTTTTTCAAGATATTTCGCGACAGAAAAGGCTGAAATTGCCCCATCAGAACACGCGGTCACGACCTGATTCAAAGGCCTGTGCCTACAGTCTCCGCCGGCAAAAATACCGGAAACAGAAGTCATCATGTGTTCATCCGTTACAACGTATCCCTTTTCATTTAAGTGCAACGAGTCTCTTAAAAAATCGGTATCAGGGGTAAACCCTATAAAAACAAAAACACCGTCACAAGCCAGAACCTCCTCGTGGCCGGTCTTGACATCTTTGACTTTTATACCCTCTACAGCGGTCTTTCCTAATATCTCGACCGCAGAGGCATTGAACTTAAACTCGATCTTCTCATCCTTCATCGCCTTCTCTTGCAAAATAGCTGTAGCCCTCAAGGCGTCCCTGCGGTGAATGATAGTGATTTTTTTGGCAAACCTGCGCAGATATAAAGCCTCTTCAAGGGCCGTATCCCCGCCGCCCACAACAGCGATAACTTTATCTTTAAAAAATGGGCCGTCGCATGTAGCGCAAAATGAGACTCCGCGGCCTATAAAAGCCTCTTCGCCCTTTACGCCCAGCCTCTTGGGCTGTGCACCTGTGGCGACAATAACAGAGTGAGACTCAAATATATCTTTGCTGTTATCGACCAAGGAAACGACATGTGTGCGAAAGATATCCGCGATATGTTCGATCTTTTCTACCCTTGAATCTTCCTGAATATCGACAGAATCTAATTCCGCCAGCTGTTTCTTCAAGTTACTTATCCAGCCGTGGGAATTCATCTGGTATGTGCCAGGGAAATTTTCTATAAGCTCGGTCAACAGGATCTGTCCTCCGACGGACAGTTTTTCTATGACTTTTGTGTTTAGCTGGGAACGCCCTGCATAAATTGCTGCGGTCAAACCTGCGGGCCCTCCCCCGATAATAACTACATCATAGATCATAATTAATCAATGGCTATAGACTATAGATAAAGATATTAATTTGTTGTTGAAAAATTTTTTAGTTTTTTACGTAATTTTATCTTTTGCAGGAAACCGGCATAATCTAGGATCAGCCGGCCTCTTAAATGGTCTATCTCGTGTGCAAGAGCGCGGGCCAATAGATCATATGCGGTTATCCTGACCTTTTGATTCTCTTCGTTCAAGCCGCTTACCTGGATCATCTTTGCCCTTTTGACTTTTACATAAACTCCCGGCAAGCTCAAACATCCCTCTTCCATACTAGCCCAACCGGTCTTTCTTGTAATGCGGGGATTGATAAGGACAACCGGCCCCTGTCCTATATCAACCAAAACGATCTGCTTGTTTATGCCTACCTGCGGTGCGGCTAAACCTATGCCTCCGGAGATGCGCATCAACTCGGCCATCTCGCCCAAGATCTCGCGCTCCTTATCCGTGACTTGAGCTAACGGTTCGGATCGCCTGCGCAATACCGGATCACCGTAAAATCTAAGCCTTAATTTTGTTTGAAGCATCGACATGGATGATCTTAGGTCTGGCCTTGCCCGCCTCGGCAAAAGATATAAGCGCATACGCCAAGATAATGATCTCATCGCCTTCACAGGCAAAACGCGCCGATGGGCCGTTAAGGCAGATCTCACCCGAGCCGGCCTTAGCCTTTATGGCATAGGTCTCCAGGCGCGAGCCGTTATTAAGGTTTAAGACTTCCACCTTCTCGCCGGGCAGTATATCTGCAGCCTCCAAAAGTTTTTTATCAATAGCGATGCTGCCCTCATAATAAAGCAGCGTTTTCGTCACCTTTGCCCTGTGTATCTTCGACTTCAGCATTGTTCTGAACATGACTGTTACCTCACTTTAAATGAGCACGTGACTTATGGAGCGATAGCGAACATTAAGTAACTGTGCGAATTTATCCCGTACCCGCAGGGTATCGGGATCTACCCAGGTATTTTACCTTACCAATTGGAACGTCTGCCTGGCTATCATAAGCTCTTCGTTGGTCGCAACGACCAGGACCTTTATCTTAGCTGGATCCAAGAAGCCAAATAGCCCCTTGACGACCTTGGCGCGGATATCTTTTTCATTCTCACCTATACCTGCAGTAAAAACTATCCCGTCCACGCCCCCCATGGCCGCGATATAACTGCCTATATACTTTTTTATCCTGTAGACAAAAATATCCAAGGCGAGCTTTGCGCGCCTATTGCCTTTGTTGGCGGCTTTTTTGATCTCGCGCATATCATTACTGATGCCTGAAATTCCCTTTAGGCCGCTTTTATAATTTAAAACTCGGTCGATCTCCGCTAAGCTGATCTTTTCTTTATCGGCTAAAAAAATAACGGAAGCAGGATCTATGTCGCCGCAGCGCGTCCCCATGACCAAACCTTCTAAAGGCGTAAAACCCATACTGGTATCAATTGACTTGCCATATTTTACTGCGGCAATACTGCAGCCGTTGCCCAAATGGCACGTAATGACCTTAAGCTTACTTAAAGGTTTTTTCAGGAGCCTCGCCGCCTCATGCGCCACATACTGGTGGCTCGTGCCGTGAAAACCGAATTTTCTCAAATTGTATTTTTCGTAATATTCATACGGCAGGCCGTATATATATGCATGCTCGGGAAGAGACTGGTGAAAAGCAGTATCAAAGACAGCCACTTGCTTTACGCCGGGTAATAATTCTTTGCACGCTTCGATACCGGAGAAGTTTGCCGGGTTATGCAGAGGGGCCAGCTCAAAACACTCGCGGATCTTAGAGATTACCTCATCGGTAATTATAGTCGGCTTCTTGAATGTAACGCCGCCATGGACTACGCGATGGCCGATGGCGCAGATCTCGTTGTGGTCCTTGAGCACGGACTTCGAGCCGTGGACAAGGCTGTCGAGCAACATCGCTATACCCTGTTTATGATTCTCTACGCCGGAATCTTTCTGCCCTATTTTTTCAATAAGGCCCTTTGATAAAAGGATATAGCGGGAATTGTTCTTGCGGCCGTTAGTATGGACATCAAAAAGCCTGTATTTTATCGATGAGCTGCCGGAGTTAATAACAAGGATCTTCTGGCTCGTCATATGTTCTCACCCTGCGACTCGTATTGCGCGCGGATAGCCGTCACCGCGCTGCAATCCACAACATCCTCCCAGCTGCAGCCTCGGGATAGATCGCTGCATGGCTTGACCAACCCCAACAGCAGCGGCCCCAGGGCACGGCCCGCGCTCAATCGCTCGACTAATTTATACGAGATATTGCCGGCCTCTAAATTCGGGAATATCAGGATATTCGCATCGCCCTGGATAGGGCTGTCCGGATTCTTCATTCGCGCGACTTCCGGGACTATAGCGGCATCAACCTGTAATTCGCCGTCAACGATCAATTCTGGGGCCATATCATGCAGCATTGCCGTGGCCTCTCGGATACGCTCCACAAACCGGCCGGAAGCCGAACCCTTGGTCGAAAAACTCAACATGGCGACGCGCGGGGTAACTCCTAAAACCTTGCGGCCCAACTCCGAGCTGGAAAGCGCTATCTGCGCCAACTGCCTGGTAGTCGGGTCCGGGACGATACCGCAATCTGCAAATATAAAAACTCCTTTTTCGCCATATGGGCAGTTAGGGATTATCATGATAAAACAACTGGCGATCGTCGCGATGCGCCTGTCAATCCCTAAACAGTAAAGTGCCGCTCTTGCTACATCAGATGTCGTCGTGGCCGCACCGGCCACAAAACCGTCCGCCATGCCTTCGCGGACCATAAGGGCGCCGTAGAAAACAGGGTCAGATGCGGCTTGGCGCGCCTCGTCCTTAGATATGCCCTTATGCTGCCTTAATTGAAAATATAATTCCGTATATTCTTCGATCTTCTTAGGGTCGAGTTTATCTTTCTCAAGAAGAATGACATTGACAATGTTTTCTTTCTTCAGGAATTCCGCCGCGCGCCTGACCCGCACATCATGCCCTTCGGGTAACACAATCGTCTTTGACTGCGCCTTTGCCCGCTGTCGAATTTCTTTAATGACGTCCATATTAGGCTAAATGCTCCTCTATCTTTACTTTCAATTCCGCTTTGCCTACTACGCCTACGATCTGCTCTGCAACCTTGCCGTCCTTAAAGAACATGAGCGTTGGAATAGACATAACGCCATAGGATGATGCGGTCTTCTGTCCTTCATCGACGTTTAGCTTGGCGACTTTAAACTTACCCTCATATTCACCGGCTATTTCTTCCACCACCGGGCCCACTTTACGGCAAGGCCCGCACCAGTCTGCCCAGAAATCCACAAGACACGGCAGCTTGGATTCCAGGATCTCCTTTTTGAAATTCTCGTCACTCAAATGTATTGCTCCCATAAAACCTCCTTAACTTTGCCTTATTTAGGCTTATTCTTTACAAAGTTAATCCCGAAGTCTAATCAAAAAATATCCTGCCCGGGTATGCCGGGCGAGAGATTTTTTGATTGCTCAGACAAGGGATATATTTCCATTCCTTGATCTTAGGATTTCGGTGGGTGAAAAAATCTTATATATTATAACAAATAGCGCGGAAAAATAAACAAAAAATATCTCAAAAAATATCTCAAAAAAATCTTCAAAATACCTAGGATAGAAAATAGATTCCCCCGCCTTTACAGGCGGGGTTCTTTCAAAAGCCAAGCTGCGCTTGTCCTGTGTCTTCCTTACCTTGTATCTCAACGTACTTCTTGATGACCCCCTCATTGACGCCTAGAGTCGAGACGAAAAATCCTGTGGACCATATACCCTCATTGTCCCAGTAAAACTTCTTCAGGAAACGAAACTTCAAGCTTAGCTCCCGTGATGTGTTCTTCTTCAGCGTCTCAATGACCATGCTCACAGCATATTTCGGCGG
>JACRLT010000019.1 GCA_016235185.1 Candidatus Omnitrophota bacterium | reverse complement strand
TGTGCGCTATATTACCTACGAACCTTTTTTCCAAACGTAATCTTTGGGATTGGCTTAATGCGCCATTCCATGAAAAAAGCGATAAATCCGTTAACCAACACCAACTTTTGCTATCTTTTGGCTAATTTGGACAGCTATGATTTTTAGGTTGAGGTTGAATCGGATATACCTGCATATTCATAAATATTCGTCACCCGCTTACTTGGACCAGCCATACAATCTCCATCAGCATGAGTAAGCATATCAATAAATACTTTACCCTGCCTCTCTTTTAATGAATAAATTACAACTCTATCTCCCAGGTAACAGGTGTCTTTATGAACCAGCTGTTGACCGTCGTTTATCAAGAATGCCAACCGGTAGAATGTACCGCTGCCTCCGCCGCTCTCAGAAAAAAGCACAGCTGCATCTCGAAGCCCGTCATTATTAAAATCTCCATAAACATATTTGTCTTTGTAATATATGTAGATATAACCCGGCATCTCATATTTGCCGTCTATCAACTTAACCTTTTCTTCGTAAGGCCCGTAATAAATCACGTAAGTAATATTGCCGAAGATTTCCGCTGGAGCAGCGGCATAACATCTCGAAACAAAAATACTTAATAAAAGAAAACAAATGGAGCCCACCAGGGCTAAAGCCCCGGGTTCCACTCCTTTCGGAGGGCAAGCTTTGGGCGGAATACTCAAGCGGCCACAACCATCCGCGCCCTTAAAGGGCGCGGTTTTAGGCCGCGGATGTATAAAAATACCGGTTCTTCTTATATTGCCGTCTAATCGCATATAAATACCGGCCTATCATCAATAGTAACCCAATGCCCTTCTGTACAGCTATATCCCGGCTTCTTTCCCTCTTTATCTTTTACGTTTTTATCTGCGGCTGATTTCTTTGCGAATTCAATTACATAAGCAAAAATATCTTCTATATAGCGCCTGATTTCCTCGGCTTTGACTTTAGTAGCACGGGCCCCCTCAAGGAACTTAGCTACATCATTCCATATCTGCGGATCTTTTCCAGCTTTTTGGGCAAGATATTGAGCCAGCGCAATGCGGCCCTCTCCGCCATTATACGCAGCCAAAGCTAACTTCGTGCGCTCTGCTTTGCTTTTAACAGGAATCGTCGCAACACCCTTTGACAAAATGGCCTTTTTGCTAAACATGGTATCTAGATCTTTCAGGTATCGAGCTGCTGCCGAAGATGCATAATCAATATCAAAACGTTGGTCGTTCTTTTTCGAAACGATCAATCCATAGCGCTCTGCAGTAGCTTTTTCCAATTGAAAGTGGCCTGCCGCTCCTTTTGCGCCGCGCTCTCCCAAAAGAGTGCCGAAACTGCTTTCTTGGCCATACATCGCTTCCAATGTATTCACGGTTAAATTATCATTTCTATCAAAATAGCGTGATGCATTTTCGAGGGCTTTGCGCTTATGTCCGGTTTCCCTTTCCAGCCAGGTGTCAACGTTGGATTTTTCTGACATAGGTACCAATTATACGGCTCTCATCTTTTCTTCGCTATTTCAACCATGCTGATTATCTTATTGACCGTGGTCATTTCTTTTAGCTTGTCTTCGGGGATGACTATGCGGTATTTTTTTTCAAGCGCAGCCAGGATCTCAAGCGCCATCATAGAATCTGCCCCGATATCCTGCACAAGATGGGCATCTAAGGGTATATCCTTCGGCTCTTTTTCTATGACCATGGAAACGATCTCAAGCACCTCTTTTTTAATATCTGCCATAAGCCTCCGTCAATACGCTGTGTGGAGTCCGCCGTCGACTTTGATGACTTGTCCTGTGATGTAATTTGACTTATCACTCAATAAAAAAGATACGACATTAGCGATTTCTTCTGCTTTGCCAAAGCGGCCAACAGGGATGGCGCCTTTTGACTTCTCTTTCACTTCATCCTTCATGGCGCCTGTCATATCCGTTTCAATAAAACCAGGAGCGACACAGTTAACCCTTATGTTGTAAGGCGCGACTTCCTTTGCCAAAGCTTTTGTCATGCCGATGATGCCGGCTTTTGAGGCAGAATAATTGACCTGGCGCGCAATGCCGCTTATGCCGCTGATAGACGAAATATTAACTATCCCACCGCTTTTTTGCTTAAGTAACGTTACGATGACAGAACGGCTCATGTTAAAATAACCTGTCAGGTTAGTATCTATGACCTCTTGCCACTCAAGTTTTTCCATATTCATCAATGCCTTGTCGCGCGTAATGCCGGCATTGTTGACCAAAAAATCCAATTGGCCAAAAAAAGACTTCACCTGCTCTACGAATTCTTTGGCTAGATCAAGGTCCCGGACATCACCCTTAAAACTCAAGCCCTGGGAACCGATCTTTTCTATTTCTTCCAAAAGCGACTTGGCTTCAACATCGCTCTTCTGATAGTTAAAAGCTATTTTAGCGCCTTCGCGGGCCAAGCCTAATGCGATAGCTCGGCCTATGCCCCTTGCTGCACCTGTCACTATCGCCACCTTATTTTTGAAAATTAATTCAGCCATATGGTCACAAGGTCACATGTCACAAGTCACAAGTAAAAACTTTTCAACTTATTTTAGAAAGCACAACGCAGTTAGAGACGCCGCTGGGCCCGAAACAACTCAAAAGTATATTATTTAATTCTGCCTTCCTCGACTTATTCGGCACACAATCAAGGTCGCAATTAACATCTTTTTCTTTATAATTCAGTGTGGCGGGGATAAATTGCCGCGACATAGAACCCACTCCCGCTGCCAGCTGCATGGCACCCGAGGCGCTGAACGTCTCGCCCACTTGAGATTTAATGGAGCTGGCAGGGATCTTCTGGGCATACTCGCCGAATACATCTTTAATGGCCTCAACCTCTATCTGGTCAGCCTCCTTGGTGGAATTAGCGTTGGCGCTGATGTAATCTATGTCGCCGGCCTTTAATTGCGCATCTTTCAAAGCCTCTGCCAATGCTTTGCGTATGCCTGGCCCCTGGCGGTTATACTTATTAACGCGGAAAGGGTCAAAGGCATAACCTATTGATCTTATCTCCGCATAGATATTTGCGCCTCGCGCTTTGGCGCTCTCTAAGTCCTCGATCAAGACAAGTACAGCCCCCTCGCCGAATACGATGCCGTTTCGCCGCTTGTCGAATGGACATGACAACTCGCCGCTGTCATCCTTGGAACCTGACAAAAAGTTCAACTTATAGAATCCTAAATATGTCTGCAGGCACAGCTCTTCTACTCCACCCACCAAAACAGCCTTGGCGCGGTCAAGGTTAATGAAATCACGCGCATACATAAGCGCATCGAGGCTTGAAGTAAAACCGGTGGCAATGGTAGTATTAAACCCTTCTATGCCGAAACGTATTGAGATCTGGCTTGCCGGCGAATTGATGACTGTATTGGGAAAAAGCGCAGGGTTCACATAGCGCGGGCCTTCGCGAAGCGCGGTCTTATCGAATTCACTAATAGACCATACGCTGCCCAGCGTCGTGCCCAATACTACGCCCACATCATCCGTATTTTCTTTTGTAACGGTGAATTTAGCATCTTCTAATGCCAGCTTTGCCGCAACATTCACAAGTTTGGTGCTGCGGTCAAGGAGCCTTAAGCCTTTTTCGCCGAGATAAACCTTAGCGTCAAAATCCTTGATCTCGCCGGCTAACTTCGATCTCATGGTCGATGTATCAAAAAGCGAGACTTCTTTTATGCCGGACTCGCCTTTTTCCAAAGCGCTCCAAAAGGCATCTTTGCCTATGCCGTTTGAAGCTACGACCCCGACCCCCGTTATGACTATCCGTTTATTTTTCATGATATATACCACTGTCACCCGGCCTAATCGGTATGGCCGGTGTGCCGCTTTCTGCGGCAAAAAAAGCTCTAAGTCTTTGACTTAGAGCTTGTGCCTTGCGCTATTCTTATTATGGTTCAATTTTTCCTGAAGCTTTACCCACTTCTCAATAGCGGATCTCCTGAATCTCCAATCATTGCCTATTTTAAAACCCGGCAATCTTGTTTCGCGCGCAAGCTTGTGTACTGTAAAAGGATGCAGATGCAAATACTCTGCGACCTCCCTGGCCTCCATTATATCTTTTTCTCTCATAGCCCCCACTATTTTGAGAACAATTATGACTAACTAAACACAACTAGAGATAATGTAGCGCAAAATACCAAATATGTCAATACAGTTGCAAAAATCCTTCAATGACCAGACAAAATTGCCGCAAGCCCTTTCAAAGCTTCTTGCGCAGGGATGACCTCAATATTACCGTAGCGCAGACGGCGTTCCCCTCCATAATAAATAGCACCTGTAAACTTCAATTTCACCCACGTCGTTTTTCCCTGTGCCGCGAGGGCCGAACAAAAAGAAACTTTTATCTTTAGGAGGTTCTATTAATCTGGTATACATGGTTCCATTTTACATATATTTTTGGAGTTGTTAAGATAAATTATATTCTTTTGACACTTGGTTCCCTAAGAATGTTTAATATAGCGGCGAACGTCCTCATGGTTGCCTATTAAAACAAAATAGGCAACCTTATCAGTTTTTACCCAAATTATGCGTATTTTATCATTGACCCTTGCCTCAAATGTATTTGGGCCTATCTTTTTTATCCTTACTCCGTATGGAACGTCCTCAAACTTTGCTTCAAGAAATAGCTTTATCTGTTTGTCGGCCTCTAAAATCAATTCCTGTTCTTGCCGCGTATAAGAAGAAAAGGATTTAAGGAAGTCCTTTTTGTAGACTATCTTCATTTTTTAACCCTTTTTTTCAAAAATTCGGCTGCCTTTTCAGGAGAATCAAAAACCTCGTCACCTTTATCGATCTTTGCGGCGCGAGTTTCGAATTTTTGCCACTGCTCTTGCGGTATTCTTTCTTCTACGGTAACCGTCATTGGTTTTAAAAAAATCCCATGATTTTTGGCTTCGATATCAAAATACATCTCATCTTTTTTAAGATTAGCGAGTCCTACGGCCTCTAAAATCCTTTTAGGGATAGTGATTTGATTTTTTACAGTCATTTTAGTAACCATCTTCTCCACCTCTCTTTCTTATAGTAAGAATAGCATATTTCCTTACTGGTGTCAATCTTACTATAATATTATATTACTAAGATAATATAATGAACTATTTCACTTTTGATATAGAATTTGGTCAAACTTCCGGCTCGTCTCCTTCTCCGGTAACCGTGTCTTCTTCAATAACCGCTAATACGTCGCCCGGGTGGACGGTGTCGGCTTCATGGGCGAGTATCTCAACAAGGGTGCCCGAGCATGGCGCAGGCACGTTGAACGTCGCCTTGTCAGTCGCCACCTCTACCAGGTCATTGCCTTCGATGACGCTTGCGCCCTCATCCTGATACCAGTAAGAGATCGTCGCCTTTGTGATGTTCTCTCCCAACTCCGGCAAATATACTTTGATCATTTTAAACCTCCGTCATCCTAAGCTCAAAAACCTCGCAGAAACTTTTTACCAGCATATCGCGCACGCTCTCGATAGAAACATCGTCGTCAAAAAAATCATTGATGGATGCCATCTTGACATCCAGGCCGCATGGCTTGATCAGAGAAAAAAAACTTTTGTCCGTCTTGACATTTAAGGCAAGCCCGTGATAGGTTACCCAGTGCCGCACGCCTATACCGATGGATACCACCTTGTAAGGGCCCACCCATACACCGGTAAAGCCGCTCTTTCTGTAGGCATTGAGGCCAAAGTTATCGCGAAGGGCGCAAATTACTGTCTCTTCTAATCTTCTTAGGTACAAATGCAGGTCTTTCTCTTTCTTTCGCAGGTCAAAGATCGGATACAGGACGATCTGCCCTGGCCCGTGATATGTGGCATCCCCGCCCCTGTCCGCGCAATAAATGCCCACGTTGCATTTTTCAAGCTCCTGCTGCCCAGCCAAAATGCTTTCTTTACGGGTCCTGCGGCTCAAGGTGATGATATGCGGATGCTGGCAGGAGATCAGCGTATGCGATGCCTCGCCGTCGATAACGCTGTTTAATATCCTCTTCTGCAAAGACAAGGCTTGCGGGTAATCGAGAAAACCGGCATCCAAATATCTGCATTCATGTAAAGTATACATAGTTTCAAAATGTTTCCTTGTTCGCAAAAACTCACAAGGACTGCGCTAAATGCGCCTTTGGCGCACACTAAAGTGCTTGTTTAGCTACTTCGGCCACTATCTCGGAAACACTGGGATGAGCGAATATTGTTTTTTTCAATTCAAAAATAGTTATATTGTTTTTTATCAAGACAGAAAATATATTCACGAGTTCCGTGGCCTGCAGGCCAATAATAGTGGCTCCCAAAATTTTGCCGCTTTTCGTATCCACTATAACTTTGGCAAAGCCCTGGGTATCTCCGAAAATATGGCTCATGCCTACGGACAAAAAATGCACACTCGAGGCTTTGTAAGAGGCGCCAAAGTGTTTTGCCTCCTCCTCGCTCAAACCCACAGAGCCGATCTCCGGCGCTGTAAAAACGCTGCTTGGTATAACTGAATAATCCCTTTTTTCCTGTTTTTCAAACATATTGTTGACTGCGAGCTCCCCTTCGTAACTTGCAACATGCGCCAGCATATAACCGCCTATGCAATCACCGGCAGCAAAAATATTGGGAATGGCAGTCTTTAGGCCTCTGTCAACCGCAATAAACCCTTTATCCACTTTTATACCAACGCCGTCCTCCCATAGGCCGTCGATAACAGCGCCCCGGCCCACGCTCAAAAGGACTTTATCAAAACTATTGAGATCAAGATCTTGCGCCCCTTTGCCCAATAAGACTGTTATTCCGGTTTTTTGAAAAGCTGATAATAGTTTTTTGCTTACCTGGCTATCCACGCCCGGTAATAACTGACCGGTTATCTCAACAATGGTTACATCAGAGCCAAGCCGCGCAAATATAGAGGCAAACTCACAGCCGATGACACCGCCTCCGACGACCAAAAGCTTTTTTGGAACTGCGTCTAAAGACAGCATGTCGTCGCTTGAGATGATCTTTTTGTGGTCTATTTTAATATTGGGGAGGTCTTTTGGCGAGGAACCAGCGGCTAACAGGATATATTTTGGTTTGATATTATCCGTGCCGATAGAAACGCTGCCGTCTTTCTTGACTAAGGCCCTACCCTTAAAATAATCTATTTTGTTCGATTTTACCAGATAGGACATGCCGTCCCTCAAACGACCGACTACCTCGTCCTTCTTTTTCCGGATGTCGCCTAAGGAAAAGCCTATTTTTGAATAGTGGACAAAAGCTTTGGTGGGGATACAACCGCGGTTTAAGCATGTGCCGCCGATCTCGCGGTATTCTGCGATACAGGCCTTTTTGCCGAGTTTAGCTGCGGCTCGTGCCGCATTAAAACCTGCCCAGCCTGCGCCGATTATGCAAACATCATAGTCCATGTTCTTCCAAAGGCCAGATATTTAAACTATTGATCGAATTCTTGATAGATTGGGCGGATTGCAGAAAAGCCTCTTTCTCTTCGCTGGTCAGATCAGCTTCCAAGATCCTTTCTATGCCTTCTGGACCTATAATTGCAGGTACGCCTATAGAAACATCATAAAGGCCGTATTCACCGTCTAAAACAGCGCTTACAGGAAGTTCTTTGGAGTGGCCGGTAAGGATGGTTTCAACGAGTTCGTATATCGCAGCCGATGGGGCCATGTAGGCGCTTCCCGAGCCGTATAAAGACACGATCTCTGCGCCTCTTGCCCTCGTATCTATCACGAGTCTTTCTACTTCTTTCTTTTCCAATAGATCTATCAAGGCCTTGCCCCTGACCTTGGTCAGGCGAGGCAAAGGCAGCATAGTCTCGCCGTGGCTGCCTATGACTAAAGCCTTGATATGCTCGGTGCCGATAAATAATTTTTTAGAGATCAGGTTGGCAAATCGTGAGGTATCAAGGTTCACGCCCATGCCTAAAACTTTATGGCGCTCAAACCCTGTTGTTTTATATGCCAGATACGTCATGACATCCAAAGGATTGCTGACCACGATAAGGATGGCATCCTTTGCGTATTGAGCAATGCCGCTGCAAACATCTTTCATTATCGAAGCGTTCTTGGCAAGCAGGTCCTCCCGTGTCATTCCCGGTTTTCTGGGGAGGCCTGCGGTCATAACAACAATATCAGAACCGCTAATACGGCTTATCTCGCTGGAGCCCTCTACGCGCGTATCCCTGCCTAAACTATACCTGGCATCTTCAAGGTCAAATGCCTTGGCGCGGGCAACATTTTCTGCAACGTCGATCAAAACAACGCAGGCTAAGCCGGTCTCGGCGATCCTCATAGCGGTTGTCCCGCCTACATTGCCTGCGCCTATGATCGCAACTTTTTTCATTAATTTTGCCTACCTAAGGTATTTTTCTTCACAAAATTAACTCCGCAGTCTGTCCGCCAATGAATCAATGGCGGACGGTTAGACAAGGAGTCAATCAAGCCTTCATACTGCGTATGATCTCATCCGCCATTGCGCTCGTCGAAACTGCCGCAGGGTCGTTCCTGTCCTTTTTGAGATCGTAGGTAACTGACTTGCCGGCTTTTATGACATCAAAGACTGCGCGCTCCAGCTTCAAAGCCGCTTTTTCCTCGCCAATATATTTAAGCATCATGACACCGGATAATATCATGGCAACAGGATTGACCTTGTTTTGGCCTGTATATTTCGGCGCAGAACCATGCACAGGCTCAAAAAGCGCTATCTCGTCGCCTATATTGGCTCCGGGCGCAACTCCTAGGCCGCCGATAAGCCCTGCGCACAGGTCAGAAATAATATCGCCATAGAGATTCGGCAATACCAGTACATCGAAATTCTGCGGCCTGGTCACAAGCTGCATGCTCAAATTATCCACAATGGCGTCGTTAAATTCAACGCGGCCGGCATATTCTTTAGCTACCTCGCGGGCTATTGACAAGAAAAGCCCGTCGGTATGCTTCATGATATTGGCCTTGTGTACTGCCGTTACTTTTTTTCGGTTATTCTTTACGGCATATTCGAAGGCAAATTTTACAATTCGCGTTGTGGCAAACCTTGAAATGGGCTTAATGGAGATACCGGAATCGGGCCTGACTTTTTTAGGGCTCAAAGAATTGATCGTATCGATGATCTTCTTGCACTCGGGAGTACCCTCCTGAAATTCCACTCCTAAATAAAGGTCCTCGCTGTTTTCCCTGACAATTACTATATCAACATTTTTATACGGCGTATGCACGCCCTCTATTGACTTCACGGGCCGCAGGCACACATACAGGTCCAATGCATGCCTCAATTGCACATTTACCGAACGAAATCCGCTTCCAATAGGCGTCACTATGGGCCCTTTGATAGCGACCTTATTCTTTTTAACGGAATCAATGATATTATCCGGCAAGGGCGTGCCGAAACGCTTTATAGCAACTTCCCCGGCGATAAACTCTTCCCATTTGATGTCGACCCCGGCCGCTTCAATGCAACGCTTGGTAGCAAGGCTGACTTCCGGCCCTATACCGTCCCCCGGGATCAAAGTAATAGTATGTTTCATAGCTTGATCGCGCCGTGCGACTTAAAGTGTTCCACCAGGCCGCCGTCAGCCAACAACTTACGCATGACAGACGGTAAAGGCGAGATGTTGTTCACAGTATTTTTGGTGAGGTTTTTTAAAGTACCGTTCTCCAGATCGATCTGCAGGCTATCGTTCTCCATTATCTTATCGGTATCAGCTTCTATCAGCGGGAGGCCGATATTAATGGCATTACGGTAAAAGATCCTGGCAAAACTTTTGGCGACCACGCCGACGATCCCTGCCTCCTTGATCACCAAGGGCGCCTGCTCACGCGATGAGCCCATACCGAAATTTTTACCTGCTACCAAAAATGATTCTCCCGGTTTTAACCTTGAGTAAAACGTAGGATCGATATCCTCCATTATATGGCGGGCCAATTCCTTTATATCGCTGATGGAAAACTTATATCGGCCCGAAATAATGTAATCGGTATTGACATCGTCGCCGACCTTATAAGAAAACCCCTTTAAGATCATAAACTTTTGAACTCCTCGACGTGCTTGGCTTTAGACAAAGCGACCTCGTAAGAGATCACGCCGGCCTTGTAAAGCTCTTTCAAAGATTTATCCATGGTGCGCATTCCGTACTGATGCCCTGTCTGGATAAGCGTAGGCATCTGCTCGATCTCCTGCTCGCGTATAAGATTGCGGATAGCAGGAGTGCCGATCATGATCTCGGTCGACACAACGCGGCCGACTCCGCTAATTCTGGGCAAAAGCAACTGGGAAACGACTCCCTGCAGGCAGTCTGCCAGCTGGAGTTTTACCTGTTGCTGCTGGAAAGGCGGAAAAACGTCGATGATCCTTTCAACGGTCTGCGGCGCATCCGGCGTGTGCAAAGTTGCCAAAACCAAGTGCCCGGTTTCGGCAGCGGTTAAAGCCGTCGATATGGTCTCCAAGTCTCTCATCTCACCTACGAAGATGACATCCGGGTCCTGCCGTAAGGCATGCCGCAGCGCCTCTGCAAATGATTTTGTATCAGCGAAGACCTCTCTTTGCTTGATAATACTTTTCTTATTCAAGTGCAAAAATTCTATCGGGTCCTCAATAGAGACGATCATGTCCTGTCTTTCGGTATTTATAAGGTCGATCATCGCGGCCATGGTAGTTGTCTTGCCAACACCCGTAGGGCCTGTGACCAAGACTAAACCGTTTGGTTTTTTGGCGAGATCCGAAACTATCGCAGGCAATCCCAAGTCTTCCATGCGGGGAATAATAAGAGGGATCCTTCGGAACGCGGCTTCCACCGAGCCTCTCTGGATATGGACATTGACCCTGAACCTGTCCATCCCATGCATGGCAACAGAAAGGTCTAATTCCCAATTCTTCTCAAAGATCTCTTTTTGTTCGTTAGTCAAGACGCTGTAGATCAAACGCTTGGTATCTTCACGTGCCAACTTCGGAAGCTCGGTCAAGATCAGGCGGCCGTCGATCCTTAAGATAGGCGGCGCGTTCTCCGTCAAATGCAGGTCCGAAGCCTTCTTCTCGATAGTCAACATCAATAATTCTTTTAATTCAACCATAGAAACTCCTTTTATAGGTATTTCCTTGGATCTGCGATCCGGCCTTCTAAGGCAGACGCTACAACAGTCGCCGGCGAAGCCAGATAAATAAAAGCCTCTGGGTTACCCATCCTGCCCTTAAAATTCCTGTTCGCGCTCGATATCACTGCCTCGCCGACCGAAGGAACGCCGTTATGCGTCCCGACGCAAGGGCCGCAGCCCGGTGTCACTACGCTTGCGCCGGACTCGATAAGCGCGCTGATCAACCCCTTCTTTACCGCTTCAAGATAAATAGAGCGCGATGCCGGGGCAACGATAAAACGCACATCTTTACAGACTTTTTTATTTTTTAAGACCTTGACTGCGATATCTAGATCTTCGAGCCTGCCGTTGGTGCATGTGCCCAGATATGCCTCATCTATATGAGTGCCTTCAAGCTCGTCGATACTCGCGTTATTGTCTACCGTATGCGGTTTCGCCAGTTGAGGGACAAGCTTAGAAATATCATATTCCTTAACCAGGCTATAAACGGCGTCTTTGTCTGCGTATTGCGCGTTGTACCCTCTTTTTATACCCCGGCTTTTAAGCCAGCTAAAAGTAACCTCATCAGCAGGAATAACACAGAACTTTGCGCCCATCTCCACCCCCATATTGCAGATGGTAAAACGGGCATCAATGCTTAAACGCTCGATTACAGAACCGTAAAATTCAACGGATTTATATGTTGCGCCGTCCGCGCCAAGATCGCCTATGACCTTTAAAACGATATCTTTTGAATATACACCTTTAGGCAATCTGCCGCGGACTATGATCTTAACAGATTCAGGGACCTTGAACCAGTTCTTTCCGCTGGCCAAACTTATGGCCAGGTCAGTAGAGCCTACGCCGGTCGACAAAGCTCCTAATGCGCCGTAGGTACAGGTATGAGAATCAGCGCCCAAGACCAGTTCTCCTGGCAACACATGGCCCATCTCCGGGATGACCTGATGGCAGACCCCGCAGCCTATATCATATAACAGCAATCCCTTTTCTTTAGCAAATTCCCTTAGTTTCTTATGCACAGCCGATACGCCCATGCTCGGCGACGGCGCGCTGTGGTCTATCACTATTGCGAACTTATTACGGTCAAATGCCCCTTTTATCCCTAAGGCCTTGAACCTGTCTACAATAATACCGCTAGTGCCGTCCTGGCCAAAACAAAAATCTATATCGCAGACGGCAAAATCCCCTGCCTTTAGGTCCTGGCCGGAGTGGCTGCTTAATATTTTTTCCGCTATTGTCTTGCCCATATTTTTCTGCACCTACAATTTAACCAGCCACTCCTCTATCCTGTCTAAACCCTTCTTAATCTTTTCCATGCTTGTGGCGAAACTCAAGCGCACATAATCATCACAGCCAAACGGTTCTCCGGGGATCAAAGCCACAAGTTTCTCTTCCAACAGGCGTTTGGCGAATGTAAAAGAATCCATCTTCGTCCCGGATATATCGCAAAATATATAAAAGGCGCCTTCTGGTTTTTTGTAGCCTATTTTTCCCTTCATCTTATCCAGGCGGGAAATGATATAATCGCGCCTCTCCTGGAAGATATTCCTTATATCGCTAAAAAACTTTTCATCCAGAGAAAATGCGGCTAAAGCAGCCCTTTGAGTTATGGAGCTCGGGTTTGACGTAGAATGGTCCTGCAAATTAGAAATTGCTGCGGCTATCTCGGGCTCTGCAGCCAAATACCCCAGCCTCCATCCTGTCATGGAATAAGATTTAGAAAAACCATTGACCGTAACAGTCAATTTCTTTATGGCATCGGAAAAAGACGCGATGGACACATGCTTTAAACCATCAAAGATTATCTTCTCATAGATCTCGTCGCTTATGCAATAAATATTATGTTTGACGCAGAGATCCGCGATCGCGGAAAGCTCATTGGCCCTGTAAACTACGCCGCATGGGTTAGACGGGCTGTTTAAGACAAGGACCTTTGTTTTTTTGGTAAGATGGCGCTCAAGGATGGCGGGATTGACTTTAAAATCTTCTTTTGATGATGTAGGGACGAAGACCGGTTTTCCTCCTGCGAGTTTTACCATCTCGGGATAACTTACCCAAAATGGGACAGGGATCAAGACTTCATCACCGTCGTCGATCAAAACCTGTATAGCATTATAGATAGAGTGCTTGGCGCCGCAGGATACGATAATATTGGAAGATGTATAGGCGAGGCTATTGTCGTCTTTTAGCTTTTTAACAATAGCCTCTTTTAATTCAGGGATGCCTGATGTGGGGGTATACTTGGTAAATCCTGCCTGGATGGCCTTTATGCCCGCTTCCTTTATGACAACAGGCGTATCAAAGTCCGGCTCTCCGGCGCCAAAAGCGACAACATCCTTACCCTCCTTGACCATACGAGACGCGCTTGCCGTGATCTGGAGAGTTGCAGAAGGACTGACCTCTTTGGCTCTTTTGGAAAGCATTTATGTAAGGCAATTAACCCCGTTAGAAACCTACATAAACTTTTATTGAACGTTTCTAACGGGGCGAAACTACAACGAATCCCGTTCTGACTTGAACATTTTTCCTAAACCGCCCAACGATCTTTTAGCAGGTTTTTCTTTATCTTTCTTGTGTTTACCTTTTTCCGGAGGAGCCACATCCTTATGTTGGGCCTTATGTTCTCTTGTCGACTCCGCAGCCATTGCCTTTATCTCTTTGTCTTGCGTCTTCTTGGCCGCATGTTTTTCCAGCTTCTCTTTGGGTAAAGCCTTCTGCAAAGAAAGCTCCAAAACAACCAATTCGGCATTATCTCCGCGCCTGCGTTTATAGGGTATGATCCTGGTATATCCGCCATTCTTCTGGGCAAAAAGCGGGCCAATATCGGAGAATAACTTATGGACAAGCTGGTGGTCGCTCAATATGGAATATGCCCTGCGTCGCGCTGCCAGAGAATCGATATCCTTGCCAAGCGAAACAAGCTTTTCCACCAACGGCCTGGCAACCTTAGCCCTTACCTTGGTAGTGATTATCCTGTTATTGATCAGGACCGCGCGGGCAAGCGACCTTACAGTCGCCTTGAAATAAGAGCTGAAACGGGAAAGATTCTGCGTATTTCTTTTATGTCTCATTAATTTTGCCTCTTTTAGTTTTTCCTTACAAAATTAACCCCGAAGCATGCTTGAAAATTATCGCAGACAATTTTCAAGCGCTAATGCGAGGGGTCTATTTATTTTTCTTTCTTTAATTTTTTGTCGTCGATCTGCATGCCTAAATTCAAACCCATCGCCACAATAAGTTCTTTTACCTCGGTAAGCGATTTTTTACCGAAGTTCCTGAACCCCAAAAGTTCGCTTTCAGACCTCCTGACAAGATCAGCTATCGACTTGATATTGGCCTCACGTAAACAATTGGAACTCCTGACGGAAAGCTCTAACTCCGAGATCGGGAGCCGAAGCTTGTCATACCTCTGGGCTTCCTCGGGAGACATTGATTCTTCTTCTTCCATCTCTTCGGGGATCGAGCCCAAATTCATAAAAACATCCAAATGCCCTCTTAATATATTGGCGCCATATAACATGGCTTCCTTGGGATCGATGCTTCCATTGGTAAATACCTCTACTATCAAACGGTCATAGTCGGTCTTCTGGCCAACCCTGGTATTTTCCACGCGGTAAGAAACCTTCCTGACCGGAGAAAACACGGAATCAACCGGTATCATGCCTATGGCCTGTTCTTCCTTCTTATTGGTTTCCGAAGCCACATAACCGCGGCCGCGGCCGACCTCAATATCCATATGGAATTTGACGTCTTTTGTCAATGTGGCTATATGCAGGTCAGGATTTAAGACCTCCACTGTCCCGTCACTGATGATATCGCGGCCTGTTACCTCGCCGGCTTTATCCTTTTTGATATAGATCGTCTTTGCGGCCCTGGAGTGAGAGCGCAGGATCAGGTTTTTTATGTTCTGGATGATGTCTGTAACATCTTCCATAACTCCGTCAACTGTCCCGAATTCATGTAAAACACCGTTGATCTTAACGCTTGTCGCCGCGCTGCCTTCTATGGAAGACAAAAGCACGCGCCGCAGAGAATTACCCAGCGTCACGCCAAAGCCCCGCTCAAAAGGCTCTGCCGTAAACTTAGCATATGTCGGCGTATGCGTAGCCTCATCTATCTCTAAAAATTTTGGCAGTTGAAAATCTTTCCACTTAATTCCCATCTTGCTTCCTCCTTAATTTGCTTACAGTGCTTACGATGTTGCAAATTAATCCCGAGCTTTTTTGTTTTTAAGCTTGTTGGAGCGAGGGATCAATAACCTTACTGCTATAGCCGACTACTTATTTGTCTATCTATATTACTTCTCCCTCGCTGCCCATGTCTTTACCATAGCCGCTCGGGATAAATTCGGACACATAATCCAGCTTGAAAGAAGCTGTCCTCATTTAGAATACAATTCGACGATAAGCTGTTCGTGGATAGGCATCTGGATATCGTCTCTATCCGGCAGCCTCAAAACCCTGGCCTTTAAATTATCGAAATCAGCCTCCAACCAAGCCGGAAGCCCTCTATCCTTGGAAAGCTCGATATTGGCCCGGATGGCTTTCTTTACCCCATCCTTGCCTTTTATTTCGATCACATCGCCTTGCTTGACTGCAAAAGAAGGGATATCGACACGGCGGCTATTGACGTAAACGGAACCGTGACGCGCGATCTGGCGGGCCTGCATATGCGATGTAGCAAACATAAGCCGAAAGAGTACATTGTCCAGCCTTCTTTCCAATTCCTGCAAAAGGACTTTGCCTGTAACGCCCTTTGATTTTGAAGCGATGCCAAAATATCTTCGGAATTGTTTCTCCATAACGCCATAGATCCTTTTTACCTTCTGTTTCTCGCGAAGCTGCAGGCCGTAGTTAGAAAGCTTGCCTGCGCGCATCTGGCCATGTTGGCCTGGCGGAAAAGCACGGCGCGCAACGCCGCATTTTTCCGTATAACACCGAGTGCCTTTCAGGAATAGTTTCATCGCTTCCCTGCGGCACAACCGGCAACTCGGACCTAAATATTTTCCCATAAATTTCCCCTCTGTTTCTCTCTCGTTTGGAAATTATCCCGGCTTTTGCTTGCAAAAACGGGATAGATCTTAATTCCTTAATTTCCCCTTTGCTTATTTTAGACTCTTCTTCTCTTGGGCGGCCTGCATCCATTATGAGGCACCGGAGTCACGTCTTTGATCAGCCTTATAGTAAGTCCGGCTGCAGCCAAAGCGCGGATCGCGGATTCGCGGCCTGAACCTGGGCCGTTAACGTAGACCTCTACCTCAACCAAACCAACATCTTTTGCCTTTTTTGCGGCGTCACCGGCAGCAACCTGCGCGGCAAATGGAGTAGATTTTTTAGAACCTTTAAAACCGACGACCCCCGGGCTCGACCAAGAAATAACATTTCCCTGGCGGTCGGTAATGGTGACTATGGTATTATTAAAACTCGCCTGGATATGGGCGATACCGCTCGTCGACGTTAAAACCTTTTTGCTCTTTTTCTTAGCTTTCTGGGCCATTCTAATTTACCCCCTGTATTACTTTGTCTGTAAATTATCCCGGCTTTTGCTTGCAAAAACGGGATAGATCTTAATTCCTTAATTTACCCCCTCAAATTACTTCTTTTATTTTTTAGGTGCGGGCGCGGCGGCTTTCTTTGGCGCCTCGGCCACCCTGATGATACCGACGTTCTTGCGCGGGCCTTTACGCGTTCGCGCATTTGTCTTTGTCCTCTGGCCTCTGACAGGCAAAGATTTTTTATGCCTGAAACCGCGATAGGACCCAATGTCCATAAGGCGCTTGATATTCTGGGAGATCTCGCGGCGCAGGTCACCTTCGACGCGATAAGTCTTCTGGATAACCGCAGTGATCCGGGAGATCTCTTCTTCAGTCAGGTCCTTTGCCCTCTTAGCCGCGTCTATACCGGCTTCTTTCAAAAGTTCAGCTGACGTAGTTTCGCCAATGCCGTAAAGATAACGCAGCGACACATCTATTCTTTTCTCTTTGGGTATATCTACACCTATGATTCTTGGCATATCAACTCCGTTTGTTAACCCGTTGCCGGTTAACCGGTTAACCGGTTAACCGGTTAACAAGTCAACCAAAAAACTGATTTATCCCTGTCTCTGTTTATGCTTAGGATTAATGCAGATCACGCGCAAAATGCCGCTTCTCTTTATGATCTTGCAGTTGTTACAAAGTTTTCTAATGGACGCTTTGACTTTCACGCTTCACCTCTTATTTGCATCTGAAAGTGATCCTGCCACGGGACAGATCATATGGCGAAAGCTCGATCTTTACCTTATCTCCCGGCAGGATCCTTATAAAATTCATCCGTATTTTTCCTGAAACATGGGCCAGGATCTTATGGCCGTTTTCCAGCTCAACCCGAAACATCGCGTTCGGTAAAGATTCTGTTATTACGCCTTCAACTTCGATCGCTTCTTCTTTGGCCATGGAAAACCTATTTATGCCGCAAGGCATCCAGTGACTTTCGCCTTCGGCGGATGATTTTATCTTACTGCGTCAATACAACTGGCACACCGTTACAGATAGCTACCGTATGTTCGAAGTGAGCCGACGGTTTTTTATCCGCTGTAACCGCCGTCCAGCCATCCTGCAAGATCTCCACTTCCCAGGTGCCGGAGTTGATCATAGGCTCTATGCATAAGACCATGCCTTCTTTTAATACCGGGCCGCTTCCGGGAGTGCCGAAATTAGGTACCTGCGGCTCCTCATGCAGCTCTTTTCCTATGCCATGCCCTACAAAATCCCGCACCACTGAAAATCCGCGCCCTTCAACATAATCCTGCACTGCGCAGGATACATCAGAAAGCTTATTCCCGGCTTTCATCAACTGGATCGCTTTCTCAAGCGATTCGCGCGTGACCTCAAGGAGCTTTTGTTTCTGCGCCGAGATCTTTCCGACCGCAAAAGTCTTGGCCATATCCACGAAGTATCCGGCCATCTCGATACCGATATCTATGCTGACGATGTCCCCTTCTACAAGCGGCCTTCGCCCCGGGATGCCGTGAACAACCTCATCATTGACAGAAACGCAGATATTCGCCGGATATCCATGATATCCTTTGAACGCCGAATGCACGCCTGCTTGAGCAATTGCGGCTGCTGCGGCCTCATCTAATTCCTGCGTACTCCTGCCGGGCCTCACGGCTTTTTCCAGCTGATCCATAATTTGAGCCAGGATCCGTCCGGCTTTACGCATCTTGTCTATTTCCTGACAAGTCTTTATCGGGATCATTTAAAATACGTTTTTTAAAGAGCTAATATTTTTTCTGAAATGATCTTAAAAACTTCTCCGGAATCAAGATCACCGGAAACGTCTTCGAGCTTACCCTGCTTTTTATAAAAGTCGAGCACAGCGCTGCATTCTTTAAGGTAAACACTTAGCCTGTTCTTGACCGTTGCCTCGTTATCGTCAGGCCTCTGGAACAAACCCACCTGGCACTTATCACAAAGCATATCTTTTTTTGGCGGCATATTCGTCAGGTGGTAATTAGTGCCGCACTTAGGGCAAACCCGCCTGCCTGTCAGGCGCTGCACCACAACACGCTCTGAAGTGGACAAATAGATCGCCTTGTCAATGCCGCCTTTTAAAATATCGTCAAGCGCCTTTGCCTGCGCCTCTGTCCTAGGATAACCGTCTAAGATAAATCCATTTTTTAGATCAGGTTCCTGCATGCGTTTCCTGACCATCTCCGTCACAAGTGCATCCGGAACAAGCTTGCCGGCATCCATGAAACCTTTTGCCTGTTTCCCAAGGCCGGTATTATTTTTGACCTCGCTGCGAAGGATATCTCCGGTTGAAATATGCGGCAACTTGAGCTTTTCTATCAAGAGTTTTGCTTGCGTCCCTTTGCCTGCCCCCGGAGGACCGAATAAGATCAGTTTCAAATCTATCTCCTGCCCTTTAGCTTCGCGGACTTCAAAAAGCCTTCGTAATTCCTCATCAATAAATGCGACTCGATCTGCTTTATCGTATCGAGCATAACGCCTATCGTGATCAAAAGGCCGGTGCCGCCAAAGAAAGATGCGACCAGATACGGGATCTTAAGCCACGCCATGATAACATCAGGAAAAATAGCTATAAATGCCATAAAAACGGCGCCGGCAAGCGTAATACGTGTCATTACATAATCAAGATACTCGGCTGTTGGTTTGCCCGGACGGATCCCGGGAACAAAGCCGCCGTACTTCTTCATGTTCTCCGAAATATCAAGAGGATTAAAAACGATCGCCGTATAAAAATAACAGAAAAATATGATCAATAAGGAATAGACAACTGTATAGAGCCAGTGGCCCCGTACTAAGCTCTGCGCAAAATTCTGAAAAGCCTGGCTCGGTATGAAAGAGGCTATAGTCGCCGGAAACAAGATGATCGACTGCGCAAAGATAATGGCGATGATACCTGACTGGTCTATCTTTAAAGGAATATATGTGCTCTGTCCGCCGTAGACCTTGCGCCCCACAACGCGCCTGGCATATTGCACTGGTATGCGGCGCTGGGCCTGGATCACCATAGTTATGGCAAGGATAACCCCTACCAACAACACAGCCATTATAAGAAAAACATACGGCTCAAGTGTCCTCTTGGAAGGAGAATACGGAGAGAACAAAACCCACAATTGATATCCTGCCGAAGGTATCCTTGATATGATGCCTGCTGTTATCACCAGAGAAATACCGTTACCGATGCCTCTCTCCTGGATCTGCTCGCCCAGCCACATGATAAAGATAGTCCCTGTTGTCAGGGTAAACATGGTCAGGACACGAAAGCCCCAACCCGGGACCATGACAATACCTAATCCTTCGGAACGGCCCAGGCTTTCAACCCAAAGAGCTATAAAATAGGACTGTATGAGGGACAAAACCACGGTGCCATAGCGCGTATACTGGTTGATCTTCTGGTGCCCGGCCTTGCCTTCCTTTGCCAATTTTTCGAAAGCCGGCACAACAGCAGTCAGAAGCTGCATGATGATGGAGCACGATATATAGGGCATTATCCCTAAAGCAAAGATCGTCATCCTGCTCATCGCGCCGCCGGAAAACATGTTCATGATGCCAAAGAGCGCTCCGCCTTCTGTAGCGGAGATCCTTCTGAACAACTCGCCTAATGCCGCACCGTCTATGCCAGGAGTAGGGATATAGCAGCCGACGCGATAAACGGCCAATAGCGCAAGCGCTATTAAGATTCTGTTCTTTAATTCAGGAATCTTAAAAGAATTAAGCAGGGCTGATATCATTTTTGAGCCGTCAGGATTTCAACCGCGCCGTTTGCTTCATGGATCTTTTTTACAGCAGAGTCTGTGGCCTTGTGGACCTTGACTGTGATAGCTTTTTTGATAATGCCGTCGCCCAATAATTTTACAAGGCCTTCCTTATTTTTTATCAGGCCCTCGTCAAATAGATTATCCGGCAAAACTATCGTGCCTTTGGAGAACCTGTCCAAATCGCCGACATTTATGATCTGATATGGATTTTGAGCCCGGCTTGTAAATCCCCTCTTGGGCAGGCGCCTGAAAAGCATCATTTGGCCGCCTTCAAAACCCAGCCTGAAATGACGCCCGGCCCTGGAACCCTGGCCTTTGTTGCCGCGCCCGCAAGTCTTGCCTCGGCCGCTCCCTACACCACGCCCTACGGCCCTTTTTCTTTTATTCGCTCCGCGAGGAGCCTTTAAATCAGTTATTTGCATCGTCCCTTTCCTCATTTCCGGATGATTGCCGCCTTAGGGAAAAAATCTCCAGATCTCTGTTCAATTGCTTAAAACCCTGCATTGTCGCGTGGATAACATTCAAAGGATTATTACTTGTGATGCATTTTGTCAGAATGTCCTTGATACCCGCGGCTTCACAGACAGCGCGTACAGGCCCTGATGCGATGATCCCGGTACCTTCGACAGCCGGCTTAAGCATAACGCGTGCGGAACCAAACTGGCCGACAACATCGTGCGGTATGGTAGTGCCATGCATAGGCACGCTCATCATCACACGTTTCGCCTGGGAAATACCCTTACGTATAGCATCCGAAACTTCGTTTGCCTTGCCTAATGCAATGCCCACACGGCCTTTGGTATTGCCTACCACTACCAGGGCGCTGAAAGACATCTTCTTGCCGCCCTTGGTCACCTTGGCCACGCGGCTGATCTTTACTACTTTTTCTATAGCTTCTTTCGATTCACCTACACCAATAGGTTCAACCATATGAGAACTCCTATATTCTCGACACCAAAACTTTGACTTCGGCGCTTTCAGCGCCATCGGGCCGCTCACCTACTCGCGGCCGCGCTAAACGGTCGGACTTATCCGTCCGACCAGCGCCCTAAAATTCTAAGCCGCCTTTTCTTGCTGCTTCCGCAAAAGCCTTTATGCGGCCATGATAATCATAACCGCCTCTATCAAAAACGACGCGGATTATCTTTTTTTCTTTTGCTTTTTGGGCAACTGCTTCCCCTAACAAGACTGCAGCCTTAATATTGCCGCAGTAACCGATCTTACCTCTTATATCCTTATCCGTGGTCGATGCGTTCAAAAGTGTGACCCCTTTACTGTCGTCTACAACCTGGACAAAAAGGTTCTTCAAGCTACGGCGCACGCTCAAGCGCGGCTTCTCTGAACTGCCGATGACGCGTTTTCTTAACCTCAAATGCCTCTTTTCCCTTCCAGAAATTTTTATTGTCATTTTTTCACGCTCTTATTTCGTTACGGCCTTGCCGACTTTTCTGCGAATACGTTCATCGCTATAGCGGATGCCTTTGCCTTTATACGGTTCGGGCGGACAAATGCGGCGGATCTCTGCAGCCACCTGGCCCACCTTGGTTTTATCTGTCCCTGAAATTGCTATTTCAACCTGTTTAGACGCGTCTATCTTGATACCTTCCGGTATAACATATTCCACCGGATGGCTAAAACCGACATTAAGCTTAAGATTCTTGCCCTGGACCTGGGCCTTGTAACCTACGCCTTCGATCAATAGCTTTTTAGAAAAACCACTGGTAACTCCCATGACCATATTGCGAGCCAAGGCCCGCATGGTACCGTGCAAAGCGCTCGCGGTCTTCGATTGCTCATTCGTAGTGAATAAAAGCGCATTATCTTTTAATTCACAGCTTACTTTGGACGGCAACTGCATAGACAATTTACCCTTTGGCCCTTCGACCGCCAAAATGCTGTCTTTTACTTCCGCCTTGACACCACTGGGTATCTCAACCGGTTTCTTTCCTATTCTTGACATAGAGCACCTTAATTTTGTATTATCAAAAGTTTCTGTTCATCTAAAAATTAACTCCGCAGTTTGCGAAATAAATTTTGCCCGGCAAACCTGGGAAAAATTTACGAGCGCTTAAACAAGGAGTCAATACCTACCATATATAGCAGAGGACTTCTCCGCCGACTTTTGCGTTCTTTGCTTGAGCGTCAGTCATCAATCCGTGTGAGGTTGTCAAGATCGCCGTGCCCTTGCCGCGCAGGACCTGCGGGACCTTTCTTGCAGCCGCATAAACACGCAAGCCAGGCCTTGAAACCCTCTTTAAATTGATGATAACGGATTTCTTGTTTATGTATTTTAGATAGACCCTTAAAACCCCTTGTTTTGAATCCTTGATGACGCGAAAATTATCGATGTAACCTTCCTGCTTTAAAATACCGGCGATATCGGTCAGCATGTTTGAATGCGGGATATCAACTTTTTCTTTCTTTGCACGCGACGCATTGCGCACGAGCGTCAACATATTTGCTATCGGATCACTTAAAGACATTTAATTACTCCTTAATTTACGTTCTGCTCTATTTATGTAAATTAACCCCGAGTCTTTCTTGCTACACATCCCTCAAGACGAGGGGTCTCTTCTCATCTCTTTTATCTCTCGCCTGAAGATCAATCTCAAAAGAGGCTCGAGATGATTTTAGTCCGACGTAGTCGGCTAAAATCACCAGCTAGCTTTCTTCACGCCCGGGATCTCGCCCTTCCATGCCAATTCTCTGAAGCATATACGGCAAAGCTGAAATCTTCTGTAATATCCACCCGAACGGCCGCACAGACGGCAACGATTATACTTCCTGGTAGAAAACTTCGGGGTCCTTTTCCAGCGGTTGATTTGAGATTTTTTTGCCACAGCTATCCTTTCTTGATTTTGTATATTTCAGGTATTTTCCTTGCAAAATCAACTCCGTAGTCTGCTTCAAAATTATCGCTAGAAAATTTTGAAGCATTTAGACAAGGAGTCAATCATTCCTTCGCAGTTTTGAAAGGCATACCCAAAAGTCGTAACAGCTCATAAGATTCTTTTTTCGAACAGGAATCGATGGCAATGGTTATATCCATGCCCTGCACCCTGGTCACTTTATCAAAATCAATTTCAGGAAATATTGCCTGCTCTGTTATGCCCATGGTGTAATTTCCGTTAGCGTCAAAAGAATCTGGGTTTAGCCCGCGGAAATCCCTTATCCTGGGAAGAGCTACGCTTATAAATCTGTCTAAGAACTCATACATCTTGGTGCGGCGTAACGTCACTTTACAACCTATGGCCTGGTTTTCTTTGATCTTAAAGTTAGCGATCGCCTTTTTGGACCGGGTAATAACGGGTTTCTGGCCGGCGATGATAGCCAATTCTTCAACAGACTTATCTAAAAATTTAGTGTCCTGCAGGGCTTCGCCGACTCCCATGTTAATGACCACTTTTTTCAAACGCGGGGCCTGCATGGAACTCTTGTACCCCATGGTCTTTACCATCTCGGGGACTACTTCTTTTCTGTACTTTTCAAGTAAACGCGGGATCATTATATTGCCTCATTGCATTTCTTGCAGATGCGTGCTTTTGTTTTATCTTTTAGGACCGAGATACCGGTTTTGGCAGGGACATTGCAGCTTTTACAGATAACCGCAAGGTTAGAGATCGCCACCGGCTTTTCCATCTGCACAATACCGCTATGCTGCTGCTCCTGCGATGTGCGCCTTTTTGCTTTTTTTACATAGTTAATGCCCTCGACAAGCGCCTTGTGCTTCTCCGGCAGAACATACATGACCTTACCCTGCTTGCCTTTATCTTTACCCGTAAGGACAGCTACTGTATCGCCTTTTCTTATCTTAAACATCTTAAACGACCTCCGGAGCCAAAGAGACGATCTTCATAAAATTCTTATCTCTAAGCTCACGGGCTACCGGCCCAAATACGCGCGTGCCTCTAGGATTAGAATCTTTATCGATCATGACAACTGCGTTAGAATCAAACCGTATATAGGAACCATCAGACCGGCGCAGAGGATTTCTCATCCTCACGATCACGCCCTTAGCAACTTCGCCTTTTTTTATAGCCGCATCCGGAGTAGAAGACTTGATATTGACCACGATGATATCGCCAATGGTAGCGTCCAATTTGCCCTTCTTGCCGATGACTCCGATGCACGAGGCCACTTTGGCGCCTGTATTATCGGCCACTGTTAAAAGCGTGCGCTTATATATCATTTGGGCTCTCCACAATCTTTGCTTTTAAAATAATTTCCGCGAGTCTCCATCGCTTATCTTTCGATAATGGCCTGGTCTCTACAATGCGCACTTTATCCCCGACATGCGCCTCATTCTTCTCATCGTGAGCCTTGAACCTGGCTTTTGACTTCATCGTCTTGCCGTATTTCGCATGGCTTACCAGGCGGTTGACTTCAACGACGATCGTCTTCTGCATTTTGTCGCTGACCACATTCCCCACGAATTCTTTTCTTTTCCCGGTTTTAACGGACTCTTCCTGACTCATAAGATTATCCCTTTTTTGCAAGTTCCTCTTGTCTTAGACCCTTCCTTTATTCGGAATTAGGAAGGTCTACCCTATCTGGGTTAAAAGCGTCTTGATCTGGGCTATCGTCCTGCGTATTGACTTGAACTGATGAGGCTTCTGGACCTGTCCGATGCCCTTTGAATAATTCAGCTTGCTTAATTCTTCCTTCAAACCTGCGAGCTTGACAGACAGATCTTCCTTGCTTAAATTTTTTAATTCAGCGACCTTCATTTTGTGCTCCTAAATCGTTGACGCACGGGTGATAAATTTGGTGCGAAGCGGTAGTTTGAAAGCAGCCAAACGAAGAGCAGTCCGCGCCAATCCCTCCGGGATACCGCCTAATTCAAATAGGATAGCTCCGCGCTTTACCATAGCCACCCAATAGGCCAGATCTCCCTTGCCTTTTCCCATGCGGGTTTCCGCGGGTTTCTTGGTCACAGACTTATGGGGGAAAATCCTGATCCACACTTTGCCGCTACCACGAAGCTGACGGGCCAAAAGGACACGGACCGCCTCGATCTGTGTATTCTTTATCGCACTGTTATTCAAAGCCTTGAGGCCAAATTCGCCAAAGCACAATTGCGAGCCTTTGACAGCTATGCCGCGGTTCTTGCCGCGTTGAAATTTTCTGTATTTTACTCTCTTGGGCATCAAGGGCATAGACTATTCCCCTTCTTTCTTGGCTACAACTGCTTCTTCCCTCTTCTTCTTTTCTTCTCTCAATTTTTCAAAAAGCGCATCCCCCTTATAGACCCAAACCTTTACGCCGATAAGGCCATAACGGGTGTGCGCTTCATTAAAACCGTAATCGATATCCGCGCGGAAAGTCTGCAAGGGAACACTTCCCCACATATAACCCTGTTCGCGCGCGATCTCCGCTCCGCCAAGACGCCCGGCCACAGCAACCTTTACACCCTTGGCGCCGCTGGATATTGCCTGATCCATGGATCTCTTGATGGCGCGACGGAAAGCTATGCGCTTTTCCAGCTGGAGTGCTATATTTTCCGAAATAAGCTGCGCGTCAAGCGAGGGATTCTTGATCTCTTCAATATCAATAACGATCTCCTTATTCTTGACTATATCCTTTAATTCACCGGTCAGCCTCTCTATATCGGCACCGTGCCTGCCGATAATAACACCAGGCCTTGCGGAATGTATCCTGATCTTAACTTTTCCAGCCACACGGTCTATGACCACTTTCGAAACCGCAGCCTGGCGCAGCTGTTTCTTGATATGTTTGCGGATCTTATAATCTTCTTCGATAAATAGGCCGAAATCTCCGTGACGCGCAAACCACCGGGAAGACGAATCCTTGATGAATCCCAACCTGACCGCTAATGGATGTACCTTTTGTCCCATAAATTTGACCTCTGGATTATTTTTGTCCGCAAATTATCCCGGCTTTTGCTTGCAAAAACGGGATAGATCTTAATTCCTTAATTTAACCTTTCCTATTTCTTCTTTAAGTCGAGCTCGATACTGATATGGCTAGTTCTTTTCAGGATCTCGCTTGCCCTGCCGAAAGCTGAAGCACGGAACCTTTTCCATCGCGGGCCGTCATCAGCACAGATCTTGGAAATAACCAGCTCATCTACATTTAAACCTTTTGTCTTCGCATTCGCTATGGCCGATTGCAAAACCTTACCGATATAATACGTCGGCCTCTTATCTACGAACTTTAAAAAAGTCAAAGCCTCGCCGGCCTTCATCCCGCGGATAAGGTCCACTACCTGCCTGACCTTCTTGCCCGAACCTCTTAAAAATTTACCTTTTGCAGATGCTAACATATTTACCTTTTAAGTTAATTCGACGCCTTTTTTAGCCTTCACGCCGCCGTGTTTCCTGAAAGTCCTGGTTGGCGCGAACTCTCCCAATTTATGCCCTACCATGTTCTCGGTTATAAAAACAGGGACGTGTTTACGGCCGTCGTGGACAGCGATGGTCATTCCGACAAAATCAGGTATGATCGTAGAAGCGCGCGACCAGGTTTTAATAGGCTGCCTTGAGCCGGACTTTCTGGCGTTATCCGCCTTCTTTAATAATTTCTCTTCGACGAAAGGACCTTTTTTTAAAGACCGTGGCATTATTGATTCCTTCCCTTGACAATGTATTTACTCGAATATCTTTTGTGCCTTCTAGTTTTTAGACCTTTGCACTTCTGGCCCCACGGGGAGACAGGATGCGGATTACCCTGGCCGGCCTTTCCTTCGCCGCCGCCGTGCGGATGATCGATCGGATTCATTGCAGAACCTCTGACCGTAGGACGGATACCCAGCCAACGTTTGCGGCCGGCTTTCCCGTGCGTAAGCGTCTCATGCTCCACATTACCTACCTGGCCTATTGAAGCCATGCAATCCAAGCTGATAAGCCTGACTTCGCCTGAAGGAAGCTTCAAGTGCGCAAAATCGCCTTCTTTAGCCGTGATCTGCGCAGTATTGCCTGCGCTGCGGGCGATCTGGCCGCCTTTACCTTTTGTCAATTCGACGTTATGTATGAAGGTCCCTAACGGAATGTAGCGCAAAGGCATCGCATTACCGCACTTGACCTCAAGATCCGGAGATGTCGAGCTGATGACTTCCTCTCCCACATTCAACCCGAGAGGTGCGAGTATGTAGCGCTTTTCTCCGTCTTTATAATTCAGGAGGGCTATGCGGCAAGACCTATTTGGGTCATATTCGATAGACATCACTTTGGCTGGCGCGTCAAATTTATCCCTGCGAAAATCAATTATCCTGTAAAGGCGCTTGTGGCCGCCGCCCACATGGCGCGTCGTGATACGCCCATTGTTATTACGGCCGCCGGTCTTATGCAATGTCTCGACCAAAGACTTCTCCGGATACGATTTGGTGATCTCGGCGAAATCAGGCAGGTTTGCCCATCGCTTTCCAGGTGTTGTCGGCTTAAATTTTTTAATACCCATTACTTGACCTCTATCTTGTGTCCTTTGGCCAACTTGACATACGCCTTCTTCCAATCCGGCTGTTTGCCCAGTTGCGTACGCACCCTCTTCATCTTGCCGTGCGTAATGACCGTATTGACATCTGTTACCTTCACCTTATAGATCTTTTCAACCGCGCGCCTTATATCGACCTTCGTCGAGTTTTTTGCGACCAAGAATTGATAACATCCATCATTCTCGAGGCGCGCGCCTTTTTCCGAATGAATTAAAGTTTTAATTATATCGTATGGGCTATACATTTTTCAAGCGTTTTGTTAAATTTTTTAATGAATCTCTTGTGATTAATATTTTTTTTTTATTGATCACATCGTAGGCGTTAAGGGAGTGCGAATCGACGATATCCAGGCGCGGGATATTCCTTGTTGAACGCTTGATATTCTCGGTCACGCTGTCCACCACGCACAAAATACTTGTGCCTTCTATCTTTAAAGCATCCAGGAACTTTACAAAATCGCGTGTCTTAGGATGCAATATATGGATCTTTTCAGCCAAAATAAGATCGCCGCTTTTGATCTTGGCATTCAGGCTGGAACGAAGAGCTTCCGTACGTATACCCTGCGGTATCGCAACGCTGAAATCACGCGGATGCGGCCCGAAAACCACGCCGCCATGCCGCCACAAAGGAGAACGTATGGAACCATGGCGGGCCCTGCCTGTACCCTTTTGTCTCCACGGCTTTTTTCCACCGCCGGAAACCTCGCCCCTCGTCTTGGTTGAGGCAAGGCCTAAACGCTGGTTGGATCGATAACCCACGATAGCCTGATAAAGCGTCTTCTTCTTGATAACGCCGTCAAAAACATGCGCATCAAGCTCTAACTCTTCCACCACTTTTGCGCCCATGTCATAGACAGGCATAACGATTCTGTTTTTCTTTTCCATGATCTTTTTTAAGCTGCTTTTTGTTTCTTGATTGATTTTCTGATCTCAAGGAGTGCTTTATTCGGGCCGGGTACAGCGCCGCGTACGACCAATATATTGTTAGCTAGATCCACCTTGACTACTTTCAAGTTCTGCACGGTCGTCTTATCGTATCCCATATGCCCTGCCATGGTCTTGCCCTTGAAGACGCGCGACGGGTCGGAACTGGCTCCTATGGAACCAACGCGGCGATGAGACATCGAGCCGTGCGTCATGGGTGTCCCCATCCAGTGCCAGCGCTTCATGCCGCCCTGAAAACCCTTTCCGATGGACATGCCGGTGACGTCCACAAAATCCCCCTCTTTAAAAATATCGACCTTGATCTCGTCGCCAGTCTTATAATTGGCGCGATCGGCAACCCTTAATTCGCGGACATATCTCTTGGCCGCAAGGTTCAACTTCTTAAACTCCCCCAACTGGGGCTTTTTCTTCTTGTTTTCCTTGACGTCTTCGAAACCAACCTTGACATTCTTATCGTTGGTCCCCATTACGACACAAGGCCCTGCCTCAAGCACGGTCACCGGCACGACCTTTCCATCCTCGGAAAAAACACGCGTCATGCCGATCTTCTTGCCTAATATTTTTATTGTGGTATTCAAAACACCCATAGTCTCACTCTTGTTTTAGCTACGCGCTAAGAAGCTTTCAAAAAACTACCTTATCTCAACATCAACACCTGCCGGAAGATTAAGCTTCCGAAGGGCATCAATTGTCTTGGCCGTAGGCTCATGGAGCTCCAGCAACCTCTTGTGGGTCGCCAGCATAAACTGCTCCCTGGACTTTTTGTCAATGACAACAGAACGGTTAACCGTATAGAGCTCTTTCTTGGTCGGCAAAGGAATAGGGCCGGATACTTTTGCCCCGCTTCTCTTGGCCGTCTCCACGATTTCCCGCGTTGATTGATCCAAAAGGCGATGATCGTAAGCTTTCAGTCGTATGCGTATTTTTTGTGCCATTTTATTACTCAATGATCTCCGAGACAACGCCTGCGCCAACCGTATGTCCGCCTTCACGGATAGCAAAGCGTAACTCTTTTTCCATAGCGATAGGAATGATCAATTCAGCCTCAACACTTATATTATCCCCGGGCATGATCATTTCTACACCTTGAGGAAGATGGACCGTACCGGTCACATCAGTCGTCCTGAAATAAAACTGCGGCCTATACCCTGTAAAGAACGGAGTATGACGCCCGCCCTCTTCTTTTGTCAGGATATAAACCTGGCCCTTAAACTTCTTGTGTGGCGTGATGGAACCTGGGGCTGCCAGGACCATGCCGCGCTCCAAAGAATCCTTATCTACGCCCCTAAGCAACAAGCCTACGTTATCGCCAGCCTGCCCCTCATCTAAGAGTTTGCGGAACATTTCAATGCCGGTCACAACTGTCTTGCCGACCGCATCTCTCATGCCCACGATATCGACGTTTTCATTGATCTTGACCTTGCCTCTTTCGATCCTGCCGGTGCCGACTGTACCGCGGCCCGAGATCGTAAACACGTCTTCAACTGCCATCAAAAACGGTTTATCAAGGTCACGCTTTGGCATCGGAATAAAATCATCGACAGCCTGCATAAGCTGGATTATCGGGCCGCACTTGGGGCATTCATCCTTGCCACAAACGCAAGAAACAGCCTCGGTCGCGCTCCCTTTGATTATCGGGGTCTTGTCGCCAGGAAAATTATATTTCGTCAAAAGATCCCTGACTTCCATCTCAACCAACTCAATAAGTTCTTTGTCCTGCACCATGTCGACTTTATTCAAGAAAACTACGATGGCCGGAACGTTGACCTGACGAGCCAAGAGAATATGTTCTCTTGTTTGGGGCATAGGGCCGTCTGCGGCAGACACGACCAGGATCGCGCCGTCCATTTGCGCTGCGCCGGTGATCATGTTCTTGATGTAATCGGCGTGGCCCGGGCAGTCGATATGCGCGTAGTGACGCGTCTGTGTCTGATACTCGACGTGAGAGATATTGATGGTAACGCCGCGCTCTCTCTCTTCCGGAGCGTTATCGATCGATTCATATGATCTGGCTTCCGCCAAACCTCTTTTTGCCAAAACAGATGTAATCGCGCTCGTTAAACTGGTTTTGCCGTGATCAACGTGGCCTATGGTCCCGATATTAACGTGCGGCTTAGTCCTTACGAACTTTTCTTTAGACATGCGTCACCTCCGTTATTTTAATCCTAATATTTTACTTGCTATATCTCTAGGCACTTCCTGATAACAGAAGGGCTCCATTGTGAAAGACGCTCTACCTTGTGTTAACGAACGTATTATATTAGCATAATCAAAAACTTCTGCAAGCGGAACATGTCCCCGCAGGACGCGGACATTGCCCCTCTGGCCCATTGAAACTAACTTGCCTCGACGAGAGTTAAAATCGCCGATGACCGTGCCCATGAACTCTTCGGGCACAACAATCTCTATGTCCATGATCGGCTCGAGCAAAAACGAAATACCTTTCCTTAAACCGTCCTGGAAAGCAATGGATGCGGCCATCTGAAAGGCGATCTCGGATGAATCGACTTCATGATATGAACCGTCGACAAGTGTAACGGCAACGTCGGTAACCGGATAGCTTCCCATAATGCCGCTCTTTGCAGCCAAGATAATACCGTTCTTGACCGATGGGATGAATTCGCGGGGTATGACTCCGCCCTTTAATGTCTCTTCAAAAGTAATACCTGTCCCAGGGACTTCCTGCGGCTCCATGACCAAAACTACATGGCCGTATTGGCCGCGGCCTCCGGACTGCTGGATGAACTTGCCAGTAACATTGATCTTGTTACGGATAGATTCCCTGTAAGCGACTTGAGGCCGGCCTACCTGCGCCTCTACGTTGAACTCGCGCAAGATCCGGTCTACCGCGATCTCCAGATGCAATTGGCCCATACCGGAAATTATGGTCTGCGCAGTCTCCGTATTATATGCGACCCGAAAAGACGGATCTTCATCCTGAAGCTTCCTTAATGCAAACGCCAGTTTTTCCTGGTCTGCTTTTGATTTTGTCTCGATGGCTAGATCCACGACTGGTTCAGGAAATTTTATGGCCTCAAGCACTATAGGCTGGTCTTCCTTGCATAATGTGTCGCCTGTCTTTGTCTCTTTCATCCCGACAAAGGCCACGATGTCGCCTGCCGTCGCCTCTTCGATCATTTCCTGCTTATTGGCATGCATACGCACGATCTTGGAGAGCCGCTCATCTTCTCTTTTGGTTGAATTGTAGATAGTCTCACCTGCGCGGACTTTGCCTGAATATATTCGCACAAAATTTAGGCGGCCGACATAAGGATCGCTCATGACCTTAAAACAAAAACCGCAGAAAGGAGCTTCCTCTGATATCTTCCTCTCCTCGTATTCGCCGCTTTCCGGTTCAAAACCCTTAACCGCCGGAAGATCTGCAGGAGAAGGCAGGTAATCGCATGCCGCGTCGAGGACCAACTGTATACCTTTATTCTTCAGCGACGTGCCGCATAATACCGGAACGAATTTACTGGCTATGACAGCTGCGCGGATGCCTTTTTTCAAATCTTCTTTTGAAACCGGCTTATTGTGAATATAGAGCTCCATTATGTTGTCATCGCCTTCGGCAACTCTTTCTATCAGGTCATGCCTGGCCTGCGCCACTTGATCCTTATATTCTTCGGGCAAGGGCTTACGCACGATCTGATCGCCTTTTTCACCCTCGAAAGTAACGATCTCTTCTTCCAAAATATCTATTATACCGCTAAAGTTTTCTTCGGCACCGACGGGAAGCTGGATGGCTGCGGCGTTAGAGCCTAACTTCTGGTGCATTTCGGCCAAAACATTATTAAAATCGGCTCCGACCCTGTCCATCTTGTTGACAAAAGCCACGCGCGGGACTACATATTTATCTGCCTGCCGCCATACAGTCTCCGACTGGGGCTGAACGCCAGCAACCGCGCAGAAGACAACGACCGCGCCGTCCAGGACTTTCAGCGAACGCTCAACTTCTACGGTAAAATCTACGTGGCCCGGCGTATCGATAATATTGATCTGGATATCATTCCAGTAACAAGTTGTGCTCGCCGACGTGATCGTTATGCCGCGCTCCTGCTCCTGGACCATCCAATCCATGGTCGCCGTACCGTCGTGCACCTCTCCGACCTTATGTATTTTCTTGGTATAGAAAAGCATGCGCTCCGTAGTCGTGGTCTTACCGGCGTCTATGTGCGCTATTACTCCAATATTGCGTATTTTTTCAAGATCCATATCTTTAACCGAAGTTTGCATTACCACCTGAAATGGGCGAAGGCCTTATTGGCCTCTGCCATCTTATGCGTATCGTCTCTTTTCTTGATGGCGGCGCCCTCACCTTTATAACCGGCCAGGATCTCATCGGCCAGGCGATCCATCATAGGTTTTCCTTTTTTCCCTCTTGAAAAATCCTTGAGCCACCGGAGGGCCAAAGACACGCCCCTCTCCTGGTTTACTTCTATCGGCACCTGATATGTTGCACCGCCCACACGCCTGGGCTTAACTTCAAGCCGCGGGCGGATGTTCTCCAGCGCCTTGTTGAAAACCTTCAATGCGTCATCTTCGCCGGACTTCTGTTTGATAATATCAAAAGCTCCGTAAACGATATTTTCAGCCAGCGACTTCTTGCCCTTGATCATAATTATGTTTATGAATTTGGCAACGATCTTTGAATTATATTTCGGATCCGCTAGAATCTGTCTTTTAACCGCCTGTCTTCTTCTCATGAATTAACCCTCTTTTTATCTATCTGTTAATTCATCCCGATCCGCCAAAAGCGGAGAGGGATCAACTTGTGCTCTTATTTCTTTCCTGCTTTAGGTTTTTTGGCGCCGTATTTTGAACGGGACCTCTTACGGTTAGCTACACCGGCGGTGTCAAGCGTACCGCGTACGATGTGATAACGCACACCGGGCAGATCCTTAACACGCCCGCCCCTGACCAATACAATGGAATGTTCCTGTAAATTATGCCCTTCACCCGGTATGTATGATGTCACTTCAATGCCGGTTGTCAGACGGACTCTGGCGATCTTTCGCAGAGCCGAATTCGGCTTCTTCGGTGTCATAGTCTTGACCTGCAGGCATACGCCGCGGCGCTGGGGACAACCTTTCAAAGCCGGTGACTTAGACTTTATGTGTTTTAAAATCCGATCGTTACGAATTAGCTGCTGAATCGTCGGCATGCACCGTCTCCTTTTGTGCTTCTTGTGTCTTTACTTTAGCCATAATTATATCGCGATGGACCTTCAATCCCGTACCCGCAGGGATAAGATGGCCCACGATAACATTTTCCTTTAAGCCGAAAAGCTCATCTCTCTTGCCCGAGGCAGCTGCATCGGTCAGGACCTTAGTTGTCTCCTGGAAACTTGCAGCAGAGATGAAGCTTTCGGTGGTCAACGACGCCTTGGTGATACCCAATAGCAACGGGGTCGCTGATGCGGGTTTTCCGCCGCGCTTTATGACCTTTTGATTTTCCTTCTGGAATCTCCAACGGTCTATCTGCTGGGCAGAGAGGAAATCCGTATCTCCCGAATCCTCTATCTTGACTTTTTTGAGCATCTGGCGAATTATGACCTCGATGTGTTTATCATTAATACGCACACCCTGAAGGCGATAGACTTCCTGCACTTCATTAACAAGATACTCCTGCAGGATCTTATCCCCGCAGACCCTTAAAATATCCTGCAGAACCACCGGGCCGTCCGTCAACTGCTGGCCCGCAGTAACGCGATCGCCGCGGTAAACATTAGGATGCTTGCCGTGCGGGATCGTATATTCTCTCTTCATACCGGTAGGAGACGTCACGATGATCTGGCGCTGGCCTTTTTTATTTTCGGCAAATTCGACGAACCCGTCGATCTCCGAGATTATGGCCGGGTCTTTAGGACGACGGGCTTCGAATAATTCCGCCACGCGCGGCAGGCCGCCCGTGATATCGCGGGTTTTGCCCGAGACGCGCGGTATCTTAGCTATAAGCTCACCGCCGCCTACTTTTTGTCCATCCTTGACTAAGATGTGAGCGCCTATCGGAATAGGATAAATACCTACGACCTCACCCTTCTCATCTAAGATGATGATCTGCGGATGATACTCTATCTTATGCTCTACGATCACGCGCTCTGATATCCCGGTTGTCGGATTCATCTCTTCGCGCATCGTTATATTTTCTTTAATGTCTTCAAAACGCACTAGGCCTGCGACTTCCGTAAGAATAGGCGAAGTATATGGGTCCCAGCGGACAAAAACCGCACCTTTGACGACTTCATCGCCCTCGGCCACGGAAATAACACTACCCTGCGGGATCGTATAGCGCTCTAATTCGCGCCCTTGAGGATCATTGACGGTAACAGAACCGTTCCTGTTCAAAACAATAAAATCTTTGCCTTTATGGACTATCCTCAAAGAATGGTACTTCAAAGCGCCCTTGTTCTTGGCCTTGATAAAAGACTGCTCTACGATGCGCGACGCCGTACCGCCGATGTGGAACGTCCTCATGGTCAGCTGGGTGCCGGGTTCGCCGATGCTCTGGGCTGCAATAACGCCAACAGCCGTGCCGATCTCGACTAGGCCGTCACGGGCAAGGTCTTTACCATAACACTTGGCGCATATGCCGCGGTCTGATTCACAGGTAAGGACGCTGCGTATACGTATCTTCTCAATGCCCATCTTTTCTAAGATCTCGGACTTTTCTTCGGTGATCAGTTCGCCCGATGCCACAACGATCTCATCCGTTATAACGTCTACTACGTTATCAAGGGTCACGCGGCCGGCGATCCTGTCCTTTAAGGGGACAACGACTTCATCGCCTTCAATAAGCGAAGAAAGCGAAATGCCGTTAAGCGTGCCACAATCAGTCTCGGTGATTATGACTTCCTGTGCCACGTCAACAAGGCGGCGCGTCAAGTAACCTGCATCCGCAGTCTTTAAAGCTGTATCTGCCAAACCCTTCCTTGCGCCGTGAGTAGAGATAAAATACTCCAAGACAGTCAGGCCTTCGCGGAAACTGGCAGTAATAGGGTTCTCGATGATCTCACCGGAAGGCTTGGCCATGAGGCCTCTCATACCAGCAAGCTGACGGACCTGTAAGCGCGAACCGCGCGCACCGGAATCCGCCATCATAAAAATAGGATTAAAGGAATCCATCTTCTTAAACACAAGTTCAGAGACCTTATCCGTCGTATGCGTCCAGATATCTATGACCTTGTTATAACGCTCACCGTCGGTAATGATACCTTTGCGATACTGGTCCTCTACCTTGGCTACTTCAGCTTTTGCCTCGGCAATACACTCTTTCTTTTCTTCCGGGATCTCCAAGTCATCGATAGAAATGGATATGCCTCCCAAAGTGGCGTATTCAAACCCAAGCTCTTTTAAACTATCCAGAAGCTTGATCGTAGTATCATGCCCGAAACGCTTGTAACAGCACGTAACGATCTGGCCGACATTCTTTTTGTTGAGTTCAAGATTGACGAAACCAAAACTCTTTGGAAGCCTTTCATTGAATTTCACGCGGCCAACGGTAGTTTCTATAACGGCCTTTTGGCCGCTATAAACACCTTCAGCCAAGTCATATTGGTCGCCAACTCTCATCTTTATCTTTGTGTGCAGCGTAATAGTGCCGTCGTCATAAGCAGACATGACTTCCTGTACGCCGGACATCATCCTTCCCTCACCCTTAGCCTTAGGTTTGATCTTTGTCAAATAACAAAGGCCTAAGATGATATCCTGCGTAGGTGTAGTGATCGGACGGCCGTCAGAAGGAGAAAAAATATTATTAATGGAAAGCATCATGAGGCGCGCTTCCATTTGAGCTTCCAAAGAAAGCGGCACATGCACAGCCATCTGGTCGCCGTCAAAGTCAGCGTTAAACGCAGCGCAGACCAAAGGATGGATGCGTATTGCCTTTCCCTCGATCAAAATAGGCTCAAAGGCCTGGACGCTCAAGCGATGCAGCGTCGGGGCGCGGTTAAGCATGACAGGATGGTCCTGGATGACCTCGTCTAAAATATCCCACACCTCGATCTTGGCGCGCTCTACCATTCTCTTGGCGCGCTTGATCGTATGGACAAATCCTCGTTCTCTTAGTTTCTTGATGATAAACGGCTCAAATAACTCAAGCGCCATGCGCTTAGGCAGGCCGCACTGATGAAGCTTTAATTCAGGCCCGACGACAATGACAGAACGCCCGGAGTAATCCACGCGTTTTCCTAACAAATTCTGCCTGAAACGGCCCTGTTTGCCTTTGAGCATATCGGACAAAGACTTCAGCGGCCTATTGCTGGAACCCAAAACAGGCCTTCCGTGGCGGCCGTTATCCAAAAGCGCATCCACCGCCTCCTGGAGCATCCTCTTTTCGTTACGGATGATGATCTCCGGAGCATTCAAATCCAAAAGTTTTTTCAAACGGTTATTGCGGTTTATGACGCGCCGGTAAAGATCGTTTAAGTCTGACGTGGCAAAACGCCCTCCGTCGAGCGGGACCAGAGGCCTTAGGTCCGGCGGAATGACCGGGATGACTTCCAAAACCATCCACTCCGGCTTATTCTCGGACTTCTTAAAATCCTCGACTATCTTTAAGGTCTTTAATATCCTGCGGGCAGCGGTCCCTTCCTTAACGGTTTCCAGCTGCTTGTGGCACTTCTTGGAGAGCATGTCCAGGTCTATCTCTTTTAAAAGATCAAGGACAGCCTCTGCGCCTATCTTAGCCTTGAAACTAGTCCCGTATTTTTCAAGCAATTCCTGATGCTGGTCTTCGGATAAAAGCTCGCCCTTCTTTAAACCCGTATCTCCCGGATCAACAACGATATACTCTTCGTAATAGATTATTTTCTCTAAATCCCTTAAACCGATATCCAAAAGCGCCGATATCCTAGATGGTACAGCCTTAAAGAACCAGATATGGGTCACAGGACATGCAAGCTCGATGGTACCCATGCGCTCGCGCCGCACGCTGGAACGCGTCACTTCAACGCCGCATCTGTCGCAGACTATATTACGGAACTTGTTACCCTTGTATTTTCCGCAATTACACTCCCAATCTTTTACCGGCCCGAATATCTTCTCGCAGAAAAGCCCGTCTTTCTCGGGCTTCAACGTCCTGTAATTGATCGTCTCGGCCTTCCTGACCTCTCCTTTTGACCAGGAACGGATCGTAACAGGTGAAGCGATGCGTATAGAAATGCTATCAAACTGGGAAACTTCTTCTGTTTGTTTTTGCTGCAGAATATCTTTTCTCATCCTTCGATTCCTCTTTCGTCACTCAGGATGACACTGAGCGAAGTCGAACGTGTCATTTTTGCTTTTCCATTTTAACATCCAGCCCTAGGCCCTGGAGCTCCTTTATAAGGACATTAAAGGATTCCGGGGTTCCGGGAGTCAGACGTTGCTCACCTTTTACGATAGCTTCATATATTCTTGTACGGCCGGCGACATCGTCGCTCTTGACCGTCAACATCTCCTGTAGTGCGAACGCAGCGCCATACGCCTCTAATGCCCATACTTCCATTTCACCGAATCTCTGGCCACCGAACTGGGCCTTTCCGCCCAGCGGCTGCTGTGTAACCAATGAATACGGGCCTATTGAACGCGCATGGATCTTTTCATCGACCAAGTGGATAAGTTTAAGCATATAGATATAACCTACGGTCACCTTCTGATCGAACTTCTCGCCGCTATAGCCGTCATAGACATCCACTTTTCCGTCTTCGGGCAGGCCGGCCTTTTTGAGCATCTCTTTGACCTCTGCTTCAGAAGCGCCGTCAAAAACTGGTGTTGCCACATGGAACCCTAAAAGTTTGGCTGCCCAACCTAAGTGCGTCTCTAAGATCTGCCCGACGTTCATACGCGAAGGAACACCCAGAGGGTTAAGCACCAACTCAACAGGGGTCCCATCTGCCAAGAACGGCATATCTTCTTCCGGAAGGATCTTTGCTATTACGCCTTTGTTACCGTGGCGCCCTGCCATCTTATCGCCCACGGCAAGTTTGCGCTTTGTAGCGACATACACTACGACCTTCTTTAAAACTCCCGGGGCCAATTCATCCCCGCGTTTTACTTTCTCGACTTCTTGCGCCTCTTCCTGGGCGAGCTCGCGTATCTGGTCATCAAAAAACTTGGCGATATGCTTGGCTTCTTCCTTGCCTTCCAGATCAACGCTCAATACCCTAGCTTTAGCTATGCCTAAAACAGAAGCCAGCCTATTGATCTTTTCTTCCTGTATGTATTCGATCTCCTGCGCATAATAGCTCTTGATCTCCTTGATCGCGCCGAGCTCTTTCTTCTTGTCATCCTTTGATTTTCTTCCGCGTTCTTTCCTGGAAAAAACCTGGATGTCGATTATAACGCCTTCTATGCCCGGGGGCAGCGTTAAAGACGTATCACGCACATCTCCGGCCTTTTCGCCGAAGATAGCCCGTAACAGCCTCTCCTCCGGAGATAACTCGGACTCGGTCTTCGGCGTAACTTTACCTACCAGAATATCGCCGGCTTCAACTTCTGCCCCGAGCCTAATGATGCCGTTCTCATCCAGATTCTTCAAAGCTTCTTCGGAAACATTGGGGATATCACGCGTCACTTCCTCGTTCCCCAAGCGCGTCTCCCGTGCCTCTACTTCAAACTCCTCGATGTGTATCGAGGTATAAGCATCTTCCTTGACCACCTTCTCACTGATCAGGATAGCGTCTTCAAAGTTAAACCCTCTCCACGGCATAAACCCGGCCAGAAGATTCCTCCCCAGGGCCAGTTCGCCTTCCTTGGTGCCGATGCCATCAGCTATAACCTCTCCGGCCTTAACCTTCTGGCCCAACTTGACTATGGGTTTCTGGTTAACGCATGTATTAGCATTGGAACGCTTAAACTTCCTCAACTCATAAACTTTATTATTAATGGTGACCTGCTTTGCATCAACGGCCTTAACTGTACCGTCTTCTTCCGACACAACAACAGCACCTGAATCAATAGCTGCCTTTTGCTCCATATCCGTACCTACCAGGGGCCTTTCCGCATTCATCAAAGGAACTGCCTGGCGCTGCATGTTAGAACCCATCAAGGCTCTGTTAGCATCATCATGCTCCAAGAAAGGGATAAGGGATGCGGCCAAGGAAACAAGCTGCTTGGGCGAAACATCCATGTAATCTACTTTTTTGGGCTGGAGTTTCGGGAAATCGCCTCTGAAACGGCAGGTGACGTCTTTTTCCTGGAAGTAACCGTCGTCGGCTAACGGGCTGTTGGCCTGCGCAACGGTCTTATTCTGCTCAAAATCAGCTGTAACGTAATCGATGCGTTTCGTGACTCGCCCTTCGTCGACCTTTCTGTAAGGGCTCTCAAGATATCCCAACGTATTGACACGGGCGTACGTTGTCAGCGAAGCTATCAAACCGATATTAGGGCCTTCAGGCGTTTCAATAGGACAAATGCGGCCGTAATGGGACTGATGGATATCGCGGACTTCAAAACCAGCCCTTTCCCTCGATAAACCTCCCGGCCCCAAAGCGCTCAAGCGCCTTTTATGAGTCAGCTCTGCCAAAGGATTTACCTGGTCCATAAACTGCGACAGTTGGCTGCGTGCAAAAAAATCCCTTATCTGGCTTGAAAATAACTTAGAATTTATCAGGTGATACACCATCACTGCATCAGCATCCGTCAATATAGCCAGCCTCTCGCGTATGGAACGCTCCAAGCGCGCCAGGCCGATACGAGCCTGGTTCTGGATAAGTTCGCCGACGCTCTTAATGCGGCGGTTGCCAAGGTGATCGATATCGTCTATTTCGCCCTCGCCGTTCTTTAAGCCAACAAGATACCGGATGACTTTTGTGATCATATCGGCATCAACGATCCTCTTTTCAAGAGGCACATCCATTACCAGCTTCCTGTTCAAAATAAACCTTCCGGCGCGTGAAAGGTCATAGCGCTTCGGGTCAAAGAACAGGCGATAAAAAAGTTCTTCGGCTGCTTCCAATGTGACAGGTTCGGTAGGCCGCATCTTTCTATAAAAATCTATTAAAGCCTCTTCCTTATTCTTAGTGAAATCTTTCTTTAGCGTATTTGCGACCTCCGGGATCTCGGCTCCGCCAAAGGCCTTTTTAATATCCTCGTCGGTAGAAAAACCTATGATGCGAAGTATCTGCGTTGCGGGGAAACTTCTGCGGCGGTCAACATAAGCCAAAAGGACTTCATTCAAATCATATTTAAATTCAAGCCATGCGCCTCGGTATGGGATAATGCGCGCATAAAATATCTTTTTTCCGGTAGGGTGTTGCTCTTCTTCAAAGCAGACGCCGGGAGAACGCTGCAGTTGGCTGACTACTACGCGCTCATCTCCGTTAATTATAAAACTGGCGGTCGGGGTCATCAAAGGCAATTCGCCGAAATATACTTCCTGGACTTTTATATCGGTCGGGGTAATAAGGCGGAGGTTGGCACGTAGAGGCGAGGCGTACGTCATGCCGCGGCGCCTGCACTCTTCGATGGAATATTTAGGTTTTCCAAGAGTATAGCTGACAAACTCTAAACGGAAACGTTTATCGAAGCTCTCTATAGGAAAGATCTCCTGGAACGCCTCCTGCAAGCCTACCGAAGCCCTCTCTGTTTGCTGGATATCGCGCTGCAAAAACTCCTCAAACGACTTAAGTTGAATATCCAGAAGATGGGGCATTGGATAAACTTCTTTAAGCTTTGCGAAACTTCTTCTCTTTATCATCTATTTGTCTCCATAATGCTCGATTATGGGCCGGTTACTTACCTATATATACTTATACTGCACTCACACCCCGCGCTTATAGGGTATTGCGCGGGTGTGACGCTTTCTGCGTCACTTTAACTCTACTGTCGCGCCTGCGGATTCGAGCTTCTTCTTTAATTCCTCGGCTTCAGCCTTCGGAACACTTTCTTTGACCGGCTTTGGTGCACCATCGACTAGATCCTTGGCTTCTTTTAATCCGAGACTCGTGATAGTACGGACTTCCTTGATGACATTGATCTTGTTGGCTCCGGCGCTTGTCAGGACCACCGTAAAAACGGTCTTTTCCTCAACAGGTGCGGCAGCGGCTGCTCCTGCTGCTCCGGCAGAAACCGCCATGACTGGTGCTGCAGCTGTAACGCCGAACTTTTCCTCGATCGCCTTGACCAGATCGGATAATTCAAGGACTGTCATCGATTCGATTTCTTTGATCATTTCTTCAATCTTCGCCATTTAATTTACCCTCCTTATTTTTTCGTCTGTAAATTACCCCGCCGCTTTGCAAAGCGGCGGGGTCAAATTTAGCTCTTTTTATTTTTAAGCGCGTTGAGCGCGTATGCCAACTTCACGATTATCTGATTTAAGCTTGAGGCTAATTTACCTATAGGGGCATTTAACGCCGATGCTACCTGGCCATAAAGCGCCTGCCTGGACGGCAGCTTCGATATCTTTTTAATATCCTCGGCTGAAAGCACGCGTTCTGCTAAAAAGCCGCCGCGGACGCTCAAAGCCTCGTGCTCTTTGACAAAATTCATAAGGACTTTGGAAACGCCGACAGGATCATCCTTTACGAATACCATGGCCATGGGGCCATCAACCAAGCCGAAAGACTCTGACGGCTTACCCGCGGCCTCAAAAGCTTTTTTAATAAAACTGTTCTTTGTGACCAGGATACTTGCGCCGGCTGTTTTTAAATTCTTCCTTAAGCTGGTCATCTCGGAAGATTTTAGCTTATGATAATTAAACAAGAAGAGATCGGATGAGCCGTCTAATCTGTGCTTGAGTTCCCTGGAAACTAAATCTCTGAATAATTCGCCTATCTTTTTTGTTATTACGCTCATGCTGCCACCTTTAATCCCGGCCCCATAGTGGAAGATATATAAATAGACTTGATAAAATCGCCTTTTAAAGAGGCGGGCCTTGCTACCTTTAAAGACTCGATCAAAAGCGATGCGTTCTCATAAAGCTGATCTTCTCCGAAGGAAAGCTTGCCGACTGCCACATGTATGCCGCCCTGCTTATCCGCCTTAAATTCCACCTTCCCTGCTTTTACATCCTTGATGGCCTGGGCTACATTTTGAGTAACGGTGCCTGTCTTGGGGCTGGGCATAAGCCCTCTGGGCCCAAGAACCTTTCCTAATTTGCTTAGATCTTTCATCATGTCAGGAGTAGCTACCACACAATCAAAATCCATCCAGCCTCCGGTAACCTTATCGATCAACTCCTGGGCGCCTACAAAATCAGCTCCTGCATCCAAAGCTTGTTTCTCGGCATCGCCCCTACAGAAAACAGCCACGCGCACCTTTTTGCCGGTACCATGCGGAAGGACTACGGTCCCACGGACCATATGTTCAGATTTCTTGGTGTCTATGCCTAGATCAAAAGCCAACTCAAGAGATTGATCAAATTTTGTCTTAGGGATCGACTTTAAAATGCGTATGGCGTCTTTTAAGCCATAGGCCTTTGACTTATCAACGGCCTTGGCGCATTCTTTGTATCTTTTACTTTGGGCTCTCTCCATAGCTAGCTCCTCTTACTAAAGAACCACATCAATGCCCATACTGCGGGCAGTACCCATTACTGTTTTTTTGGCAACTTCCTGATCAACTGTATTTAAATCCCCCAGCTTCTGTTTGGCGATCTCTTCGACCTGCTTCATGGTTACCGTTCCTATTTTTTCTTTACCGGCTGTTCCTGAAGCCTTGGCAAGATTAGCGGCGCGCTTTAAAAGGACCGAACATGGCGGGGTCTTAATGATAAAATCAAATTTCTTGTCTTCGTAAACACTGATGACGACCGGCAGGATAATACCGTCCCTATCCTTTGTCTGCTCGTTAAAAGACTTGCAGAACTGCATGATGTTAACGCCGTGCTGGCCTAAAGCCGGGCCTACCGGAGGGGCCGGGTTTGCCGCGCCTGCCGGGACGTACAACTTTATCTTAGCAACAACTTTTTTCGCCATATTATACTTTCTCCACTTGCCAAAATTCTAATTCTACGGGCGTTGACCTTCCAAATATGGAAACACTGACTTTTATCTTTTGCTTCTCCGGGTTTACTTCCTCGATACTGAAAAAAAAAAAAAAAAATGGGCCCTCTATGATGCGGACCGCTTCTCCTTTTTCAAAATGGACCTTGGGGCTGGGCTTAGCTTTTGTCTCGACCGTGCGCTTCATGATGTTATCTACTTCATCCTGGGTCAAAGACGAAGGCTGCTTTCCCATCCCGATAAAACCCGTAGCGCCCGGAGTGGTACGCACCAGAAGCCACGTATTTTCGTTCAACTCCATCTCAACTAATATATAGCCAGGAAAGAACTTGCGTTCGGTAACCTTTTTTTTGCCGGACCTGACTTCTGAAACCTGCTCTGTCGGTATCAGTATCTGGCCCATAAAGTCCTTCAAGCCGCTTGTCGAAATACGTCCGTCCAAGCTCTTTTTAACTTTATCTTCCGAACCCGTCTGCGTATGGACAACATACCACTTCTTCATTATTTTAGGACGAGGCTTACGGCCTTAGAGAGAAAAAAATCCAAAACGCCGATATACGCGGTAAGGATCGCGGTTACCATCATCACGATCCATGTTGCGCCAAAAAGATCCTTCCTGGACGTCCAGGAAACCTTGGCCAACTCGATCTTGACTTCTCTTACAAAAACCGGTATTTTTGTGAAAACATTAACCATTGTCTTTGATATTCTGGCAGGAGCGGCAGGAATCGAACCTGCAGTTCCGGTTTTGGAGACCGGTGGTTTACCACTAACCGACGCTCCTAACCTTCAATTCTTTCTCCCTCCGACATCTTTTGTCTATGGGTTAAGTTCGTCTTACAAGCCTCACTTGACTTCTTTATGCGGTTCGTGCCGGCGGCAAATCTTGCAGAATTTCTTCAGCTCCAGGCGCTCTGTATGCTTCTTCTTGTTCTTCGTATAAGAATACAGCCTGGACTTACAAACCGGACATTCCAACAATATGTGTTCTCTCATTTTCTTTCAGCTTATCTTTAAGCCCCCGACCGGGATTGAACCGGTGACCCCGTCCTTACCAAGGACGTGCTCTACCTGCTGAGCTACAGGGGCGTACTCGTAAAGCGTTAATTCTATTAAAATTAATGCTTTCTGTCAAGAGTTTTTTTAATTATTTTTTCCCTAAAGGTAAGTCAAAAATTTTATCCAGAAGCTGGGAATGCGGGTCAAAATAAATAATCTATCTGCCTTGGGGGACAAAGAGTTATGTTCCTGCTGCAGGCCTTGATATCCTGTAAAAACAGCTTTATAACCTGCCTCTTGCGCTATCCTTAAGACCTCTGGGCTGCCCTGGTAGAGCGGCACGGAGAAAAAAAGGCTTTTGTCCTTCATCCTTTTTTCTATCAGGCTTTTCGATTGCATAATAGAAGTACGCGCGTCTTCCCTATTCTCCATTTTTTTAAAATGCCCTCTGCCGAAATTTTTTTTCTGCGAACCGTAATATTCAAAAAGTTTCTTACGCCAGTTTTTGTTTTTAAAAAAAAGGAAGCCGCCATTGTTCTTCACAAACTCATTCATCACGGTGTCAGCGCGCCTGTCAGGCACAAAAACATTTGATGCAAAAGGCGCCCAGCTACGTTCGTATATCGGCGCCCCCCACTGGTAATCCAAAAGCGGCAGACCTGCGTCAAACCACTCATCAAAATAAACAGGCATCTCGTATACGCCGGGATGCTGAAAATCCATTACGCGCGATGTTACACGGACAACATCATGCCTCAAACCATGCGAATGGATCTCGACTAAGCCGCTCTCCTGCATGATCTGGAGCTCTTTCCAACTAAGGTAGGGCGCTCGGCGATGGCTTAAATAAAGATTCTCCCAGGAGACGCGGCCTTTCCAATAATCTTCCAAATTAGGGCAATACTCATCGGTGTCCCTTATGCGGGACGGAATAATAAAAAAAATAGCCTTTACTTTATACTTTTTTAAAAGAGGGAAAATAACTGTCCAGCAGTTACGGCGCCCATCGTCAAAGGTAAGGACTGCCTCCCTGGCCCCGCGCCTCGGTTCGCTGCTTCGCAGGCTTAAGCGTTCCAACAATTCCTGTCCGCCAAGGATGTTGTAACGCTTATATGCGAGGAGCTCGATGTAGCTTGAAAAAACATCCGGAAGGGAATCGTGGAAAGAAAAAATTTTAGGGGTTTTTGAATTAAATCCCAGCCGAAGAAGGATATTTATTTTGTCTATATTCCTCATTTATTGCGCCAACTCTTGAAACACCTGGAAAAATGGCTTACGATTTCCAGGGCCAAAGAAACCTCTTGCCCCGCGATTCGCACTTGTTTAGACAGGATCGCTTTTTTTATCGCTTCGTCATCTGCCTGCGCGGATGAAAAATCAAAAATAGTATACGCATTGCCCAATTCAAAACCCTCATGCGTATCGCTTCCGGCAATACCCGCAAGGTTCATACAAAAGACGGCCCTTTTTGCAAGAAAATTTTCCAAGAACGGCGACGGAATATTATTCCTGGCATTAAAAACCTCTATGCAGTCGAATTTTTTTAACAATTCCGGCGAGCGCATAAGAAAGGGCCATTTAAAAGGATGCGCCAAAACAGCCAGTCCACCCTGGGCCCTGATCTCTGTGATAGCCTCTTTTGCGACCTCGCAATTTTTTATTTCCGTTTTTAGAAAAAGCCCTAAAATATCGCCGTCTTTAGTAGATATTTCTTGCCCGGCGATAATATAAAGATCCGGCGCCAGCGACCTAAACTCATCAACTCCCGCCATGGTATCGTGGTCTGTTATAGCAAGCCCGTCGATGCCGTTTTGTCTGGCGAGTTCAATGATCTTCGCAGGCTCCAGGAAACAATCAAAGGAATACTTGGAATGAATATGAAAATCGATAACCATGATGGTTTGCCTGTTTGCCTGTTAGCCTGTTTTCCGGTTTACCGGTTGACCGGCCAACCGGCCAACTGGTAAACCTACGGGGAGATATTCTTATTAAACCACGCAATGGTCGCAACCAAACCTTCCTGGAGCGACACTTTGGGAAGCCACTTGAGTTTTTCTCGGGCGCGCGCGATATCCGGCTGCCTCTGACGCGGGTCATCCTCGGGCAAGGGCTTGAACACTATCTTACTCCTGCTGCCGGTCAATTTCTTGATATATTCCGCAAGTTCATTCAAACTCATCTCATGCGGATTACCGATGTTAACCGGGTCGTGCAGGCCGGAATTAACCAGACGGTATAACCCATCGACAAGATCGGAAACATAACAGAAAGAGCGCGTCTGTGAACCGTCGCCATAAATCGTAATTGGCTCATTTTTTAAGGCCTGCGTAATAAAATTAGGGACCACCCTGCCGTCCATCATCCTCATGCGCGGGCCATAGGTATTAAAAATACGCACGATCTTCGTATCCACCTTATGGACCCTGTGATAAGCCATGGTCATAGCCTCTGCAAAACGCTTTGCTTCATCATAGACACCGCGTGGCCCAACCGGATTGACATTACCCCAATACTCCTCTGTCTGCGGATGTACCAGCGGGTCGCCGTAAACTTCCGATGTCGAGGCCAATAGGAACGTTGCTCCCTTTGCCTTGGCCAATCCCAAAGAATTGTGCGTGCCCAAAGACCCGACTTTAAGCGTCTGGATAGGATAATTTAAATAATCAACAGGGCTCGCAGGCGATGCAAAATGAAGGACAATATCCACGTCTTCCTTTAAATAGATGGGGATAGTGATATTGTGCTCTATCAAAGCGAAATTCTTATCTGAAATATGGTGCCGGATATTTTCCTTTGTGCCTGTAATAAAATTATCCACGCACAAAACCCTATAACCGTTTTTTAAGAATAAGTCACACAGATGCGAGCCGATAAAACCCGCCCCGCCCGTAATAAGCACTGTCTTCATTGATTTTGCCATTGTAGGTTTTTTCCTCTCAAAATCAATCCCGCAGCTTGTTCCAAAATTATCGTAAGAAAATTTTGGAACGTTTAAGCAAGGGATAAGTTGTTATTCCTTGATTCCTGCCCCTTTGCCAATACACACATATTTAAAACCAAGGCCTTTGAGCACCTCGGGTGCGAATATATTCCTTCCGTCAAATATCAGAGGCTGTTTCAACAACCTCTTCATTTTTTTAAAATCCAGCTCTTTAAATTCCTGCCATTCCGTCAAAATGATAAGGCAGTCACTGGAGGAGGCCGCTTCATAAGCATCGCGGCAGAATTTAACGCCTTTGAATATTTTTTTAGCCTTATGCATTGCTTTGGGGTCGTATGCGCGGATAACGGCGCCATGACGCTGCAAGACCTGGATAATATCTATGGATGGGGCAAAACGCATATCGTCGGTGTCCGGCTTAAACGCAAGGCCCAGGACAGCGATGGTCTTATCCTTAATATTCCACAGGCTGGACTCTATCTTCCTGATAAAGTCATCTTTTTGGAATTCGTTGGTTTTTTTGACTTCTTTCAAAAGGCCAAAATCATACCCCAGCTTCTGGGATATCGTGATAAAAGCATCCAGGTCTTTTGGCAGGCAGAAACCTCCGAAGCCAATACCGGCATCAAGAAACGCGCGGCCCACCCTTTTGTCCATCCCCATGCCTTCTGCCACCTGCTCGATATCCGCACCTGACAATTCGCAGACCTTGGCAACTGCGTTGATATAAGATATTTTTAGCGCCAAAAAAGAATTTGAAGCGTGCTTGATAAGCTCGGCAGACCTGATATCCGTGACCAGCACAGAGGCATCAATGCGTCCGTAGAGTTCCCTTAAAATGCCTTCTGCTTTTTTGGATTCGACTCCGAGGACTATTCTGTCAGGATGCATAAAATCGCGGATAGCCCGACCCTCACGCAGAAATTCAGGATTTGAAGCCACATCAAAACCAACCTTCTTCTTTTTATTGATCTCTATGGTGTGTTTGACCCACCTGCCGGTTTCAACCGGGACCGTTGATTTTTCAACGATAAGACGGTAATCCGTCATGGCGCGTGCAATGGTGAAAGCCACCTTCTCTATACCGGTCAGGTCTGCCTCTCCGTTCTCTTTAGGCGGTGTACCTATGGCGATAAAGATAACCAGGGATTTCTTAACGGCCCCTGCGATATCTGTAGTAAAAGAGATCCTGCCTTCACGAAAATTCTTTTTGACAAGGTCATCAAGGCCGGGTTCATAGATCGGGATCTTTAATTTTTTTAGGGCCTTGATCTTGTCACTGTCATTATCGACGCAGATAACGTTGTGCCCGAGTTGTGCAAAACAGGCGCCTGTGACTAATCCGACATATCCGGCTCCGACGATCGTTAAATTCATATTCACCTCAATTCAGTTCTTGGCGGCGCGAAAGTCTTTTCCGCATTAATACCGATATCCGGGAAGGCCTTAAGCTTAAAGGCCAACATGAACGTTATCCCCTCTGTTTCGCGCTGATTGATAATAAACTCCATAATCCAGCAATGCATGTCGCGCTCGAGCCTATATTCATGCTCCACAAGCTCTCCCGTCTTGAATTCAAACCGCTCATATATGCCTATTTTCCAGAACGGGTTCAAGGGGCAGGTAAAGCCCGCGGTCATCTGGCTGCTTTCATCATGTTTAAAACGATACCCTAACGTCGTCGCGCTCTTGCCGATATTCATCCAGTAATCTACGTTTACGGTCCTAAAAAATTGCAGCTGCGTATCATACTCGGCATCCGAATCTAATTCCCACCAACTGTAAGGCTTGAACTCAAGGTCGTATCTGAAATTCTGAAAACCGGAATCGAGGCTTGCGGCATGCTTCAAATTGTAATCAGACGACAATATGAGTGTCACCAGGTCAACGGATTGGCCGCTTCGTTTAGTCTGCAACTTGTTTTCCAATGAAAGTGTAACCATATTCTGCCTGTCCAAGGCATCCACTTCATCAAGCTGCGTCAACCTGGACTTATTGACCGACGGTTCATGCTGGTAACGGTATTGGACAGACGGCGTTACCACATGCCTTATGTTATGGATGTCGAGGTTCATAAAATCAGTCTGGAAATCGAAGAGGCGGAAAAATTTAGTGCTCATGTCGATCCCGGAGAAGAACATGGTGCGGACAAGGTCTTCATCGCTGTCAAGGCCATGGGTATAGAATGTATCGCGATGCCCCACAAAAGGGCTGAAATCAACGCTAAAAAACCTGAAAAGATAAGTCAATTGGTTAGAGGTATCAGCGCGGGATATATCCGCTGTCACACTGCTGCCGGCCGGGGTATTCATCAAATGCGCCATGCTTGTCGTGCTCTTATAATACAGAGGCGCGCTCCCGATCTTCTGATTTACTGTTTCCAGTTTTAACTCCGGGACCTTTTCCACAACAGACTCAAAATCGTTGACGCGAGGCTGGCCCAAGAAACTCAACGTAGCGTTCTCGTAAACGTGAGAATAAAGGAAGAAAGACCTGGGAGCGACCTCTTTCTCATATTCCCTGAAAAAGTAGTCCTTGCGGAAATCTACGTCGGAAGCCTTAAAGAACTCCAAAACCGCATGGTCCCGGTCAGTGATATTCCACCTGTGCCTTAGTTCTAACCTTGAGCGCTCATCGCGTTCCCTCAAAGATTCCGTAACTTCCTCCCTCGTGTCTTCCTGGTCTATGCGGTAATACTTGACGTTGCCTTCACCGAAAAGCTTCGTATTATAATTAAGGTCTATCCCTTCGGCCCAGCCCTTCTCCTGATACCAGTCTAAATGCAAGAGGCCCCTGGCATTTTGATTAAGATAATAACGCCACGAACCCAAAACATAAGTCCCCAGGTTCTTGCGGTGCCCCGGCGTAAACATCAGCCGCGGCCTCTTATCCGTCAGTTCCTGGGAATACTGGGGCAAATACATGATAGGGACATCCAGTATAGAGACCTTTATGCCTTTGGCCGTCAAAGATTTACCGGGCTTCATATCTGCCTCCCGGACCTTTAACTTATAGTGCGGATGAGGCAAGTCGCAGGTAGAAAGCTCGGCATTGTTCAAAAGAAACTCCGTATCAGAGAGTTTCTCCATTACATCGGTCCTGCCATAGTATGGCGCCATGGCTACGCTCGAATTAATGAGAGTCCCTGACTGCTCGCCGAAATCATAGACGATCGTCTCTCCCGTAAGCTGTTCACCCGTCTGTTTGGTAAACTTCACGTGGCCGTCAGCAATGGCTATCTTCTCATCCATGAATACCCGGATCTTATCACAGGTTATTTTAGACTCCTGATAAATTATCTCTACATTACCTTCTGCTAAGACCTCGCGGCCTTCGGACTTGAATTCAACAGTATCACCGTTTACAGTGATAGGCTGTTTGCCTACCGAAGCCCAGCCGCTCTGTGTCGTTAGCAGGAATAAAATACCGAAAAATATTATATTTTTATTGATCACAATGCCTTTATCTGTCTTCTATTTTTTCCTTAGCCAATAACGCAGCCCCTAAAACGCCTGCGTCATTGCCCAAGGCCGCCTTCTTGACTTTGATGCGGGACTTTAGCTGCTTCATCGAATGTTGCACGACTGTTTTTCTTATAGAGGCAAAAAGCGGGCTTCCTGCCTGTGCCACGCCGCCGCCGACAACAACTACTTCGGGATTGAAACAATTGACAATAGCGCTGACCGCCAGGCCTATTGTGCGGCCCGCTTCCTGCCAGAACTTTAAAGCCCTAGGGTCGCCTTTTGCGGCAAGCAAACTGACTTGTTCCAATGATATCTTTTTCTTAAATATTCCTCTGGCCTTTGCAGACAAACTGCGGTTCCCTACAAAACGCTCTAAGCAGCCCCTGCCGCCGCAAGAGCATCGCGGCCCGTCTAAAGTTACAGGTATATGCCCTACCTCCGCTCCTAAAAAGAACGGGCTCCTGTAGAGCTCTTTGTCCAGTATAAGGCCGCCGCCAACACCTGTGCCCAGCGTCAGGCAGAGCGCATAAGATGCTCCGCGGGCCGCACCGAGGCGCGATTCGGCAAGGCACATGCAATTGGCATCATTCTCGATAAAGACGGGTACAGAGAAATATTTTTTAAGATAAGCGGCGAGATGGAACCTGTCCCAACCCCTGATATTCGTCAGGCTCAAAACCACGCCTCTCTGAAAATCAACAGGGCCTGGCAGGCCTATGCCGATACCCTTAAGCTGGCGCAGGGTAAACTTGTTCTGCGAAAGGATAGATAACAGGTTGGCTTGAAGCGCTTTGGCAAAAAAGGCTTTATCCGAGAACCCGAATGAAGAAAACTTCGATTTGGCTAAGAGGCGATTCTTGTCACTGACCAAGGCGGTCTTTGTAAATGTGCCACCTACATCCACACCGAAAAATAATCTTTGAGACATAAAACCCCGAATAGGTTATTTCTTTAAACGAATAAGTCCTTATTGTATCTTAAGTTATGCGGCCTTTCAAGGTTTTTCGCAACGAAAGCTCCTGTACGCAGACAATATTATTGTAACGGGGTCCTGGTTTGGCTTGTTTTCCTCAGGGACGCTTGTTTTGCCCCTGCGAGTCAAAACTGCGCTCCGGTTTTTGGCCCCGCTCTCACAGATTTAAAGTATATGGTGATCCATGCCCGTCCGCCATCAAATCGTAGGCGAGACGCCTCGCCAATGTTCTAGTGTAGTGTTACCAACGCTTCTTTACATTTGGCGATCTTTGTCATAATTCGTTCGACTGACGCTGTCCAAACAAAAATATGCGGATTTTGATTGTTTGTTTCAATGTATTGAGTAATAGCTTTAACTAAATCCGGAAC
>JACRLT010000003.1 GCA_016235185.1 Candidatus Omnitrophota bacterium | reverse complement strand
AAATGCCCCATGCGAGTAGGCACGTATAACAGGAAGCTCAACCGTTCCCGAACGGCTATAACCATAAAACATTTTATGTAAAAAAACACCTTGTTACTAACGAAAGCTTGACACCTTACATAACAGGAGTTACGCTCGAGTTCGTTGCGAACCTGACCGAAGCATAATACAGGTCTTTTATTTCCTTTCGAGGGAATGTCCGCGATACGGACGAGACGTAAGCCGAAGTCAACGGAAAAAAAATTCAGTTTGCGTATAGGGGCTTGGATTGCTCATACATAGGGACAAGGATGACCTCGTCGGCGACCCCAAATCTATATACTGGGATATTGCGTTACAAAAGAACAAAAATCACCATATTACCTGATACACGTATATCGCGTTGCCTTTGTCATCCGTCTCCTCATGGAATAGCTTGAAGTGCTTTAAACCTTCGCCTTTAAAAAAGTATAGGCGCACAAGCATGCTCTTCGCAAATTCCTCATCCATAAGCATGCCCTTATACTTATCGCCTTTTTTAATAATAAGGCCGCTATATGTCAGGCTCGCATCTTTTTGCGGGATGATCTTAAGCAAATTGTTCTTCATCATAACAAGACTTTGAGGCGCGCCTCTTCTGCCTTCCATTTCGCTTGCGACATAGGCATGGCCATTATCAAGATTGACAACAAGGCCGTTGTCAAAAAATAGCATCAAGCCATCCTGCTTTGCATCGCTTAACCCGGAGAAAAATCCTAAAGGCCTTGAAAACCATTTTTTTGACTCATCTTCGCCGATCATAGACATAGCGATATTCTTATCCTGGGCGGCTTGTCTGGTCAAGTTATACCGGTCTATCAGATAACTCATAAACCCGATACTATCCATCTTCTTTTTCTTAAACCACATATCGACTTTTTCAAAATCCCAATTACCTACATAGGAGATGGGCCCAACTTTCGAGATCATGTCGTAAGAGACGATAAAATAGACCGGCGGGAGTTGACGCGCAAATATGAGATCCAGAAGCTCCTGTACGCGGTAAGGCGCAAAACGCAAAGTCTCTAAATAGACCCTGGCCTCTTCCCTGTCTTTGCCGAGGACCTTATTGACGATACCCACCGCAGCTGCCGGGTCCATTTTTTCTTCCTGCTCTAAAACATCGACAGCCCTGTTATCATGCGCATTGATCATTCTCAAGATAGCCGCGCTTTCTTCTTCGCGTTCCGTTAAAAGCGCGCGGGCCATCCAATATGCATAGGGCGTATTCTGGGTCATGCCGTCAAAAAGCACCCGCCGCTGGGCAACGGATTTAAACCAATGGCCAAAATCCCACCATGAATCGATATATGCGTCTTTGGGGGTATCCTTCTTGATCTTTGTCAGTGCGTTATACCAATAATCATCCATCTGGGGCGTGCTAAAAATAAGCGTCGAGTGGACCTTTAATACGACAGAGACCATATATAGAGAAAGGCACATGATGACCGCATAACGTACCAAAAGCGCAGTGGGTTTTTTAAGATAACGCGAGGCGTCCTTGGTGATCTTGAGATAGAACCTGTCCACAGTCAAACCGAATGCCAATCCCACAGGTACGATCAATAACAGGATGAACCTCGACGCCTCCAGGGCAGCATAAAAAACGCTGACGATCCAAAAGACAAGGCAGAGTATGCCGAAACCATAGCGCTCATCACGCACGCTTCGTTCGATCAAAAAAATATACAATATGCCGACAAGGGATATAAAAAATACTGCAGGGGCTCCCAGGCAACCCGTTACAGAATAGGGATCAGCCGGTCCAAGTTCGGCGACTGTCTGATAAACATTAGGCCACATAGACTCCGACGTGACCTTCATGATAGTAGAAAGCCTCAAAGGCTCTGCTATAAAATCCTTCCACACCGAAAAACCGTTCAATAGAATGACGAAAAACGCGGAAAAAATGAAAAAGTAACCCAGGGTAAATAAGCGCGCTTTTGTCTGGACTGCGGGGAGAGAGGGCTCCTCCTGGCGGCTTAACTTCTGGTTCAAGACAAAAAACAGGCATGAAACAACCATGATGTCGAAAATGAACCACCAGCCCTTCCAAGTAGATGCATAGCATCCCAGGAAAAATCCCGAGACAGCCGTAAATAAAATGCGCTTGATAAGCTTTTCGCTCGCAAGTGCGTAAAGGAAAGCCCCGAAGCTCAAGAGAGGGAACAATACATTGTATATGTCGGTATCAAACCATTCGCCGGTACTGCGGGCCAAGAAAAAAGGCGAAAGATTGATGGCAAACGCAGCCACAAAAGCGCCCAAGTCGCCGCAACCGCATTTTTTAGCTATGATAAAACTAAAAAAAGCGATTATACATGAAAGAAATATCGGTATGTAAAAAAGCACTTCTTGCAAGGTCGCATCACGATGGAAGAAGAGGCTAGCCTTGTAAAAAACAAAACCAAGCCAGAGATGGGCATTCTTTTTTGTCGCGGGATCTATCGGAGCGCCTATAAGATCGTCGAACTCAATACCTGCGAGTTGGCGGTCGCCGACATGGCCGCTCTTTAATAAATTGTTCAACAATCTTAGCCAATAATAAGAATCGATCCCGTTCAAATAAACCTTGCCCTCGGGGTCACGGTAACGGCCTTTAAGTTCCATGGCTTTATTGGCAACTTTTGAATTTATTTCGGGCTTTTCGGCCTTAAGCATTTCATCAAAAAAGCGATTTAAAAGCTTGGCTGATGCAAGGCCGCGCATATCGGGATACTTGTCCTCTATTGTTTTCTTTAAAACGGCCCGTTCGGCATTATAGACTTCCTGGCGCGCTGCCAAATCCAGGTAAGGTAAAAAGCTGGGATAAAACCTGAAATAAATTACTGTCAGGATCAAAACAAACACCAAGAACCACGGTAATATTTTTTTTGGCATTCAAACTCCTTTCAAGATCAACATCGCATCGCCGTAACTGTAAAAACGGTATTCGTGGCGCACTGCCTCTTGGTAAGCAGACAGGATAAAGTCCTTGCCGGCAAAAGCTGACACCAGCATTAAAAGGGTGGTTCGCGGCAGATGAAAATTGGTGATCAATGCGTCCGTTACTTTAAAAGTAAACGGCGGACGTATAAAAAGGCTGCTTGCCTTCGCGATATCACCCGTCGAATCACTTTCAAATAATTCGGATCTTGAGTCTTCAAGCGCCTTGCACGCTGTAGTACCCACACAAAAAATACGGCCGCCCTCTTTTCTTGTGCGGCGAATACTCTGGACCGTTACAGACGGAATTTCAAAATACTCCGGCTCCATGCGATGGTGGCATAAATCTTGCTCACGTACCGGAGCAAAAGTCGCGTAATTGACATGAAGCGTCAAAAAACTCACGCCCACGCCTTTTTTTCTTATAGCGCTAAGGAGCCTTTTGGTAAAATGCAGGCCGGCAGTGGGTGCCGCCACCGCTCCCTCCTTAGCTGCGAAAACTGTCTGGTACCTGGTTTTATCCAGGCGGACGGGGTCTCTTCGTATATACGGGGGCAAAGGCAGAAGGCCGATCTCGGCCATGGCCCTCTTTCCACCCGGCGGGTCAAACTCAATGACCTTATTTTTGGCATCAACTAAGACGCACGAAAACCCTTTTGCGAACTCAATTGTCTCGCCTTCCTTAAGCCGGCCCAGGGGTTTTATCAACGCCTTATATTTTTCAGCGCCCAAAGAACCTAACAAGAGGATCTCTACCTGGCCGCCGGTCCGGCGCCTGCCCAAAAGACGAGCAGGCAATACCTTGGTATCGTTCAATACTAAAAGATCACCGGATCTTAAAAAGGAAATTATATCACAGAAGTGCTTATGACCGATGCTTCCCTGCCGCCTGTCTAAGGCCAATAACCTTGAGGCATCCCTGCGGCTGCTCGGATGCTGCGCTATTAAGTGAGGCGGCAGGTGATAATCAAAATCCGAAAGCGTATACATAAGGTGCTTGTTTTACAAAAATACCTAGGACAGACGCATGATCACGGCGCCCGGGTAATAAAATTCAAGGATCTGTTTATAGCTTGACCCCTTCTTCGACATACCGAAGGCGCCCCACTGGCACAACCCAACGCCGTGACCCCAGCCTTTGCCGGCAAAAACCACGCGCTCATTTTCTAAAATAATAGAAAAATTCGTGCTGCGTAAAATATCCGGCCCAAGCAAAGAACGGAATTCCTTGGCGGGTATTACCAGTTTGTTTAGAAGATCGTCTTCCAGTTCAAGGGCGCGCACACGGCCTGTGGGGTTGCGCTCGGAAACTCTGATATTGATCAATGTACCTTCTAAGCTATAGCGGTTTTCAAGTTTTTCCTGAATAACTTTAAGATCCATCTGTGTCTTCCAGAAGTAATGCGGCGACTCCGAGCAAAAACCGCAGACTCGGCCACCGGACAAAGGCTCAATATCGAGTTTCCATAGCTCGGAGGCATTCTCGGTCATCCCGCCACAGGTGGCGTGGAAAAATGCCGGAAAAAGTTTATTACGGTAAAGCAGGGCCTCACCAAAGGTAAAATTGACCGCCCTGTTCGTCTTGCTGGTTTCTGCGAAGTAACCGCCATAAACCTGGGACGAAGTATCGGCGGCCACGTCATAATTTTTATTTTTCATCACTTCTTTCTGATACATCGCATAAGTGCGCACGGCGACCGCCTGCGCCTTGATCGCATCCATCGGCCACTTATGGGATATCTCATGATACAAGACACCCTTGACATACGATTCCAGATCCAAGGTGTTTACAACACAAAGCTTGCATGTTTCGTCTTTAAAAATAGAGATGTCACCGCGATACCGCCTCTTATTGACTGTAACGGATATCTTTTTTTGCGGGTCGATCCTGATGGCATCTGCCGCATAAACCATGTTCTTTACCTTTAATCCTTCTTTGACACAAACAACAGAGAAAGAAGCTGAATCCTTGCTATGGAAGATGACCTTATTTTTGCGTATATCGATAATGTCATACGGCCCGGAAACAGAAAGTGTTACCTCTTGTTTATCTTTTAAGACAGCTACTCTGACAACTATAAGCTCCTTGGCGGATAAATTCGGGCAAGACAGAAAAACTGCAGCAAGGACTGACAATAGGATGGGCTTCTTGATATTATTTAGCGTTTGGATAAAAGCCATAAAATTAAAGACAGGATAAGGCTGACCAATAGAGACGTCGCAAGCGGGAAATAAAATGTAAAATTCTTTTTTTGGATAAGGATATCTCCTGGCAGGCGGCCCAGAAAAGGGGTCTTAGCCAAAAAATTCCACAAGACCCCCAGGATGATCAATCCAACGCCTGCTAAAACCAGTATTTTTGACATACGCCTCAATCTCCAAGAATATCTTTAGCGGCTCGCAAGACCTCTTCTTTTGAAAAAGGCTTACGCAGCATCTTATCCAAAGCCCCTTCGTTTAGCATGGCCAAACACTCTTCTCTATGCTCGGCAACGCCCTTGGGCCAACCGGTCATGAGACAAATTTTTAATTGTGAATTCAGCCTTTTTAACTCCCTGAAAATTTCCAGGCCGGTCATCTCGGGCAAATAAATATCTAAAAAAATGAGGTCATAAACTTTCTCGCGCGCTTTGGCAATAGCCTGCGCTCCATCGAAGGCACATTCAGCTATATATCCGGCTTTTTCTAAAATACTTTTCATGGCAAGGCATGTATCTTGTTCGTCGTCAACTACAAGTAAAATATGCTTCGGCTTCCCCGCTGCTTCCCCCATTTCCCCCCCTTTTTTTTATATTTTTCTCCTCTTCTCTCTCTGCTCTATGCTCTCTTTTTCCGAATAAATACAGCCGCAATAATTCTGATGATAAAGCAGCCACTCTTTTGAAGCCTTATGCGATGCGGCAAAACCGCTGCGAAAATCCCTGGCCAAAAAATTAAGGCCGTATTTGGCCGCCACTTCCTGGCCCAGCGCCTTGATCTGTCCTACGTCCTGGTAAGGGCTGGCCAAAAGCGTCGTAGTAAAACTTTCTATCCCCTTCTCGCGGGCTACGCGTGCGGCCTCTTGGAGCCGGATGCGCCAGCAAAAGCTGTGCTGTTCTTCCCTGTTCTCGATACAGGAAATTTTTCTTATGAATTCCTCAAAATCATATTTATGGTAGATGACCGAAAGCCCCATGCGCTCGCTTGCAATGACGACTGCCTCATACCTCTTGCGATACTCCGAAAAAGGATGGATATTAGGATTATAAAAAAATCCTTCGACTTCAAACCCCTCTTCTTTTAACAAGCTGACCGGCTGGATGGCGCATGGGCCGCAACAAATATGCAGGAGCGCTTTTGACATTTTAGCGTGGGATACCGAAATGCTGATAGGCTAATTGCGTTACCTCTCTACCGCGGGAAGTCCTTTTCAAAAAACCGGCCTTTAAAAGATAGGGTTCTATGGTGTCCATTATGGTATCCGGCTCTTCATTCAAAGTCGCCGCCAGAGTCTCGATACCCACCGGCCCGCCCTGATAGTGGGAAATGATGGCCTTTAAAACCCTTCGGTCAATATCATCAAGCCCCTCCAGATCAATACCCAGGGCAGTCAAAGCGTGCGATGCGCTTTCCTTCGTGATCTCATTGTTCCCTTTGACCTGTACATGATCGCGTACGCGACGCAGCAGCCTGTTGGCTATGCGTGGTGTGCCGCGTGCGCGCCTTGCGATCTCATGGGCTCCGGCATCGTCTATTTTGATATTCAAAAGCTCCGCTGAACGTTTAATGATAGTGCTCAAGTCGTTTTCGCTGTAAAAATCAAAGTGGTGGATAATGCCGAAACGGGACCGCAAAGGCGAACCAATAAGGCCGCTGCGGGTAGTAGCGCCCACAAGAGTAAAACGCTTAAGGTTGAATTTTATAGTGCGGGCATACGGCCCCTTATCAATGACAAAATCGATCTGGCAATTCTCCATCGCAGGATATAAAAATTCTTCTACGACTTTGGATAAGCGGTGGATCTCGTCTATAAAAAGTATATCGCCATTATCTAGATTGGTCAGGATGCCAATAAGGTCGCCTGCTCTCTCGATAGCCGGGCCCGAGGTCGCCGTGATCTTAGTACCCATCTCATGGGCAATAATAGTGGCGAGGCACGTTTTGCCCAACCCAGGCGGCCCGCAAAGAAGCACATGCTCCAAAGGCTCCTTTCGCTGTTTGGCAGCCGTCAGAGAAACCCTTAAATTATCAACCACGTCCTTCTGGCCGATAAACTCATCCAAGGCCTTAGGCCGCAGCGAGATATTTAAGACAATATCCTCGTCTGTCTCGGGCTTGTCTATGAGCCTGTCCCCGGCTGCGTCGGATGCCGCCGCATTATCAAAAGGAAAAAATTTTTCTTCCATTAATTTTGCCTATTGAAGTTTTACCTTACAAAATTAACTCCGAAGCTTGTCCCCACTGTTTCGTTTTGCTTTCGCAAAGCGAAACAAAACGGTGGGGACGTTTAAGCAAAGAGTCACGGTTCCTGCGAAAGACTTTGAGCCTCTGCCGGCGGTTTTGGTTCGATATTTTCTTTATTGCGGATGACCTCGATCTCGCCGAACAGGCCTTTCTGGACGACTACGACTTCCTTGAGGCGTATCAATTCAAGCACAGCAAGAAACGTAGATATGACCTCAAGCTTGCTTCTGGCACGGGAAAACAGCTCCGTCAGCCTGATACGTGGCTGCTCCATGAACATATGCAGGAGATCATGGACTTTGCCTTCTACGGTAAACTCATCTTTAATGACCTCATAGATGAGCTCTTTGGGGACATCTTTGAGCGCCTTGGAAAAGGCGTTAATAAGGTCGAAAAGACTGGCCTCAAAGAACGGGCCAGCGTTATCCTCGTCTTCAAGAGAAGTCTTGCGTTTAAAAATATCCTGACGGGCGCGTTCCTTGAGACGCAATTGGTCAGCGGCCTCCTTGAACTGTTTATACTCTAATAACCGTTTGACGAGTTCGGCCCGCGGGTCCAATTCATCTTCCGGTATCTCATCTAAAAGATTGACCTCTTGCGGGAGGAGCATCTTAGATTTTATCTGCATGAGGGTCGCTGCCATAACGATGAACTCGCCGGCAATATTCAAATCTAACAACCGCATCAATTCAAGATATTGCAAGTACTGCTCAAGTATTGTTGCAACGGGTATATCGTAGACATTGATCTCGCTCTTCTTGATAAGGTATAAGAGCAGGTCAAACGGGCCTTCGAATATCTCTAATTTTATTTTATAGGACATTGTGGCATCCCTATCGCGTGCCGGACTTCCTTCATGGTGGCTTGCGCTATATCGCGCGCCTTTTGACGGCCACACTCTAAAATATCTTCGATCTTCTTTTTATCCTCGGTATATATCTTTCGCCTGTCTTGTATAGGCTTAAGGAAACCCATAAGGTGCTCTCCCAATATTTTCTTGCAATCGGTACAACCCACCTCGGCGTGCCGGCACCAGTGATCTACCTTATCCTTCATTTCCGGGATAAAAACCGAAAAATAATGGTGGACATTGCACTTATCCGGATGCCCCGGATCGTTCTTACGGATCCTCTTGGGGTCAGTGAACATGCTCTGGACTTTTTTTGCTATTATCTCTGGCTCATCGGAAAGCGCAATAAAATTATTATAGCTCTTGCTCATCTTGCGGCCGTCTAAACCCAATAGCCTTGGCACTTTTGTCAACAAGGGAGCTGCCTCGGGAAATACCTGCGCATACATATTGTTGAACTTTCGCACTATCTCGCGCGTCAATTCAAGATGAGGCAGTTGGTCTTCGCCTACCGGTACAACCCCTGCTTTATAAAGGGAGATATCAGCGGCCTGTAATACAGGATAGCCTAAAAACGCGTAGGTGGCTATATGCCTGTCCTTTAATTCCCGCATCTGCTCTTTATATGTCGGGCAACGCTCGAGCCACCCCAGAGGCGTCAGCGCAGAAAAGACCATGGAGAGCTCAAGATGTTCCGGGACCTGGGACTGGATGAAGACAACGGACTTTTCGGTGTCTATGCCGCAAGCCAACCAGTCAGCCACATTATCAAAAATTGATTCTTGTATAACTTTTGAATTCTCATATTCGCTCATCAGGGCATGCCAGTCTGCGACCATGAAAAAACATTCATATTCGCCCTGCAAACCAACCCAATTATTTAAAGCGCCGACTAGATGGCCCAAGTGGAGCCTTCCTGTCGGCCGCATGCCGCTCAATATACGTTTATTAACCATGTTTAGGGTCTAGGGATTATAATTTCCTTGCGATCTGTTCCAGCTCAAATGCGTCGATAAAATCGCCTTCCTTGACGTCGTCAAATCCTGCCAAAGAGATACCGCATTCAAACCCTTCGCCGACCTCGCGCACATCATCTTTAAACCTTTTGAGCGCCGCTATCTTGCCCTCATAAACCGGCTCGCCGTTACGCACCAGGACAACAGTGGAACTGCGCAGGATCTTACCTTTCTTAACGATAGAACCAGCGACAATGCCGGAGCGGGATAGATTGAATACCTTGCGCACTTCCGCGCGGCCCATAAATACTCGCTTGATCTTAGGCGCAAGCATGCCTTCCAACGCCGCCTTCATATCGTTTACGATCTCGTAAATAACGCGATAGGTGCGTATATCAATGCCTTCTTTCTGGGCCATCTGGCGGCTCATATCATCGGGCTCGACATGAAAACCGATTATTATAGCGTCTGATGCCGTAGCTAAAACAACGTCCGATGTATTGATAAGGCCGACACCCTTGTGCATTACAGTGATCTTGACTTCGCTGGTGCCGATCTTCTGCAGGGAATCCTCAATAGCCTCAAGCGACCCCTGGACATCGGCCTTCAAAATAATATTCAGTTCGCGGACTCCGCCTTCTTTGATCTGCTTATATAGATCCTCTAAATGAAGGTGTGTACGTTTGGAACCAGGTTCCAGGCGCTGGCGCCTTTGTTCTTCCTGCTTCTTTTCGATGATCTCGCGCGCCTTCTTTTCATCTGTCACGACATAAAATTTTTCTCCGGCTTGCGGCACTCCGGAAAGCCCGGTAATCTCAACAGGTTGAGACGGCCCTGCCTGCTGCACAGGCTGCTTGCGGTCATTGGTCATCGCGCGGATCTTCCCGCTCTGATACCCGGCGATAACTAGATCGCCGAGTTTAAGCGTACCTGTTTGTATCAATACTGTGGCCACTGGGCCGCGGCCCTTGCTAAGCTTTGCCTCGACAACAACACCACGGGCCTCTTTGTCAAAAGGGCTTTTAAGTTCAAGCATTTCAGCTTCGAGCAAGATCATATCTAATAAGGTATCTATACCCGCGCCTGTCTTGGCAGAAACACCTACGGTTATTGTCTTGCCGCCCCAATCTTCCGGTATCAGGCCAAGTTCATTGAGCTGCCTCTTTAATTTATCCAAATCCGCCTGGGGCTTATCGATCTTGTTCATTGCAACTATTATAGGCACCCCCGCGGCCTTTGCATGGTCGAGCGCTTCAATTGTCTGGGGCATAACGCCATCGTCTGCGGCCACTACAAGCACTACAATGTCTGTGACAGTTGCGCCACGGGCCCGCATGGCCGTAAAAGCTTCATGGCCAGGCGTATCCAGGAAAGTTATGCTGCCGCGAGGCACCTTAACTTCATAGGCGCCTATATGCTGCGTAATACCGCCGTGTTCGGACTCCACAACCTTGGTGCGCCGTATAGCGTCCAAAAGCGATGTCTTTCCATGGTCAACATGGCCCATAAAAGTCACGATTGGAGAGCGGGCGGAGAGTTTTCCTTCCGGGATCTTTTCGCGGGATTTAACACTAACCTCTTCCAAAGACGGCGGACTGATAAACTCAAAGCCGTATTCCTTTAATATCTCCTGCACTATATCTTCGCTTAGACTCTGGTTGATATTGGCAAAGAGCTTGAATTTTATGATCAGGTATTTGATCAGGTCGCTTGATTTAACCTGCAGCTTTATTGCCAGGTCCTTGATGGTTATGGGCACGATCACTTCAAGCGGCTTTAAAACCTTAGCAGGAACTGCTTGCTGCTCTGCCTCTTTAGCCTCTGTTACCTTTTCCTCTTTTTTCTCGGCAAGCACAGGTGCAACAGCTGATTGAGGCGCATCTATCTTCTTGGCAACCGAAGCCCTCTCTTTCTTTTCCGGCCCCCTCTTTTCTTTCAAAGACAACCTGACAGGCGACTGTCCCCTGGCCGCGGCCTTTTCTTCCAAGAACAATTTAACCACGTCTTCGTCGAGGCTGGCCATGTGGTTCTTTGCCTCGATATGACGCTCTTTTAATTTTAAAAGGAGATCCTTACTTGCTATCCCCAGCTCTTTGGCTAATTCATGCACTCTCATCTTGTTTAGACAACCTTTCTTTAGCGCTAGCTATGATCTTTTCCGCCTTTTTGGCTCCGATGCCTTTGATATTTGTCAGCTGCTCTGGCTTTGCGTCCTTGATCTTCTCTAAGGAATCGAAGCCCGCTTCGATCAGGGAGTTGGAGATCTTTTCCCCTATGCCCTCGAGCATCATCTCTTGCCTCGCCTTTTTGGCGACTTCCTTTTCCTGAACGATCTCTTCGCGCGTACGAATATCCAGATCCCAACCGATAAGCCTCGAGGCAAGGCGGACATTCTGCCCATGCTTGCCGATAGAAAGCGACAGCTGGTCTTCGGCCACGATCACCTGCGCCTTCTGATTATTCTTGTCCAGGCGGATCTCGGTTATTTTGGCAGGCGATAGTGCGGCCGTTATATACTCGCGAAGGTCATCGCTCCAGCGGATGATATCGATCTTTTCTCCTTGGAGTTCAGTGACAATATCCTTGACGCGGGAACCGCGCATGCCGACACAGGCGCCGACACAATCGACTTTTTCGTCCTTTGACCAGACGGCGATCTTCGTACGCTCCCCGGCCTCGCGTGAAATGGATTTTATCTCTACTATCCCTTCGAAGATCTCCGGTACTTCGAGCTCAAAGAGTTTTTTTACGAACAGCGGGCTGGTGCGCGACAGGATTATCTGCGGCCCCTTGGCCTCTCTTTTGACCTCAAGGATATAGGCGCGGATCCTCTGCCCCTGCCTGAAATCATCGCGCGGCGATTGTTCTCTTTTAGGCATAAGGCCTTCGGCTTTACCTAAAAGGTCCACAATGATATTGCCTTTCTCAAAACGATAGACCGTACCGCTTACAATGTCTCCGACCTTAGCTGAAAATTCGTTAAAAATAACGTCTTTTTCCGCCTCGCGGATCTTTTGTATTATTACTTGCTTGGCTGTCTGTGCCGCTATCCGGCCGAAATCAACGCTTTTTATCTCCTCATCATCCATATATGCATGGATCTTGCCGTCGGTCCTATCAATAGTGACACGGATATTCTCGACTGTCTTTACTCCCACGACCTTCTTGACCGCGCTGACCATAGCTGCCTCTACAGCCTGTATCAAAACGTCCTTACTGATGCCGCGTTCGCGCTCAATATGGTCTAAGATAGCTAATAATTCACTGCTCATATGATCACCTGTTTTGCCTTGTTAATTATGTCCAGTGGTATCCGGACTGTTTTTTTTTCTGCGTTTAGCACAACCCCTGTTTCATCTACTGCGACGATCTCGCCGCAATACTCTATCCTGCCCTCCCATGCCTCTTTTAAAAAAACCCTGACTCTGCGGCTGATGTTACGCCTGAAATCCGCCTCTGTAGCCAAAGGCCTGTCCATCCCGGGAGAAGAAACGTCCAGTATATAACCTTGCCCGGCCAGGCCGCTATTATCCACTATATCGCCCAACTCTCTGTTTAGCCGTACACACTCATCTAATGTGATACCGCCTTCAGTCCTATCCGCCAAGACCTCAAGCACGATCTGATTCTGCCCGTCTTTGTAAAACCTTAGGTCCACAAGCACAAAACCCAAGTTTTCCAGATGCTTTTCCAATAACGGCTTTATCCCAAGCAATGATTCTTGGCGATACATGGACTATCTCCTGAATTCCGCAGGAAGATGTTCGACTTCCCTGAATTTTTCTATGAAAGCCGGGATATACCCTGTGCCTTTAAGCTCAAATGTAACGGCGCCGCCTTCATCTTTACGAGCAAGGGCATAAATATCTTTAAGCTCATACTCCATTGCATTGTTTTTCAACACTTCGGTTATGGAAATAACGCGGCGCGTACCGTCCAATAGCCTGTCAACCACTATGATCAAGTCAATGGCTGAAACGATCTGGCGTTTAATCAATTCCGGCGACACGTTGACAGAACCCATCATAGCCATAGTTTCCAGGCGCAGCAGCGCATCCAACGCGGAATTTGCATGCATGGTCGTCATTGAGCCTACCCTGCCTATATTCATACACTGTAACATATCAAGCGTTTCCCCGCCCCGCACTTCGCCGATAATGATCCTGTCCGGCCGCATATGAAGGGCATTGCGCACCAGATCTCGGATAGTGATCTCTCCCTTACCCTCGATGTTCGATGGCCTGGTTTCGAGGGCAACACGGTGCTTGTTCTCCATTCGCAATTCAAGCGTATCCTCGATCGTGATAACGCGCTCGACATCCGGGATAAAGCTGGCCAGTATATTCAAAATTGTAGTCTTGCCTGCGCCCGGGCCGCCTACGATCGCTATGTTTAGGTGATTACGCACGCAGGCCTTTAAAAAATGCGCGGTCTTTTCGTCGATCGAACGCTTATTGATCAGATCCTGCATCTCTAAAACTTTGTGCCGCGCCTTACGAATGGTCAACACGGGGCCGGAGGGCGCTATCGGCGCACGCACAACATTAAGACGCGAGCCGTCAGGCAGGCGCGCATCGATATACGGCTCAAATTCCGTTACGCGGCGGCCCGATGGCGAAAGTATCCTCTCGATATAAAAATGGAGCTGCCCCTCGTCTTCAAAGACAACATCCGTCTTCTGGAGTTTACCTTCGCGCTCAACATATACTTCTTTGGGGCCGTTGACCATAATCTCCCAGACGCCGGGATCATTTACCAGGCGGTCAATAGGGCCCAATCCGAATATTCCATTGATGATCTCTTCGACAATGAACCGTCGCACAGCATCTTCTATGTGACCTTCCATCTTCTGCTGCACAACAGTCTCAAGAGCAGCTTCGATCTGACGGCGGACCTGTGACTCGTCAGCCTCATAATTCAACGAGGTCTTTTTCACCCTCGCCATGACCTTATTGCGAACGTCTTCTTTGATCTGCTGGATCTTCTCCAGTTTATCCATAGATTTGCTCCCTACTCTAATCCCTAATTTGCTCCCTACTCTAAATATGCAAATCATCCCGGCTTTTGCTCTCTTTTCGCTTGCAAAAACGGGATAGATTTTAATTCCCTAATTTGCTCCCTACTCTAAATATGCAAATCATCCCGGCTTTTGCTCTCTTTTCGCTTGCAAAAACGGGATAGATTTTAATTCCCTAATTTGCTCCCTACTCTAACCTTACGAATTACGCCGGAGTTCAGCCAATACCTGATCGGCGCCGAGATCTTTCATCTCTTTGGACCTTCTATGTTTTACTTCGAGCAACTTACCCTTGACCCATTTATTGCCAATCGTTATGCGCGCAGGGATGCCCAATAGGTCTGCGTCTTTGAACTTTACACCGGCACGCTCATCCCTGTCGTCTATCAAAACCTTTAAATTCTCTTTTTCAAGCTCGTCATGAAGGCTGGCGGCCTTCTGCCAGACATCTTTATCGGAGATGTTCACAGGCAATATAAGGCAGTCAAAAGGGGCCACCTCTTTAGGCCAGATTATGCCATCGGCATCATAGTTTTGCTCGATAACCGCAGCGATAAGGCGGCTGACGCCGATGCCATAACACCCCATCTGTGCGATCTGCTGTTTGCCCTCTTCGTCTAAAAATTTCACTCCCAGCGCCTTAGAATACTTCTCCCCTAATTTAAAAATGTGCCCCACTTCCAGCGCATTGATCTTTTCCATATCGGCTTTACAATGAGGACAATTCTCAATCTCTACCTCCTTAACACTTTTAAACTCATTACAAACCTGGCATTTATAAAGTGTGTCTTCACCGCTTTCCGCCGGCACCAAAAACTCATGCGAAACATCGCCGCCGATAAAACCGGAATCGGCCTTCACAGAAACAAAATTCAGGCCGCACCTTTTCAAAATATTCTCATAGGCTGCGCGCATCTTATCATAAATTATATCCAGGCCTTTCTGGTCACGGTCAAAGCTGTAGGCATCTTTCATGATGAATTCACAGCTGCGCACTATACCGAATCTGGGCCGCAACTCATCTCTGTATTTTGTCTGGATCTGATAAAGCGTGAACGGAACATCCCGATAGGATTTGACAAAACCGGCCGCAAGGTCTGTCACGGCCTCTTCATGGGTCGGCCCTAGGCAGAGTTTGCGTCCCCGACGGTCGTTAAAACGAAACATCGTCTCGCCCATCAACTCGTCGCGGCCTGTGCGCTGCCACAATTCCAATGGCTGCAAACCAGGCAAGAGCAATTCCAGCGCACCGGTCTTATTCATCTCATCCCGGATTATTCCTTCGATATTAGAAAGGACTTTAAACCCTAACGGCAGATAAGAATAAACACCCGCCACCAGCATGCGGACCATGTTGGTGCGCAACATCAGCCTGTGGCTTACGCTCTCGGCGCCCTCCGGCACATCTTTTGAAGTAGCAATAAATGATTTTGTCCAGAACATTGCTCAAATCTCTGGTTGTATTGTAAAAATAGTTTCGGGCAGATCAATGCCGCGCAATCTAAAACGCTGATAAAAGCTAGGCACGACTCCCCCTGTCTTCCAGCGTCCAAGCACATGTTTGGTATCCTCGGATATACCTACAATATCATACGAAAAAAGATCTTTTAGAACCACTTCGTCATTTTCCATGCCGCAGACTTCCGCGATATGCGTTATCTTACGCTTGCCGTCTGATAACTGCTCCTGAAGCACGATGATATCGATAGCATCTGCTATCTGGCGCCTTATCGCCCAAAGCGGGATCGCGGAATTCGACGTGATTATCATTGTCTCAATACGCGAAATGACGTCTGCGGGAGAACTCGCATGCAAAACCACCAAAGCCCCTTCATGGCCGCTCGAGATCGCCTGAAGCATATCCAGGGCCTCGCCTCCTCTTATCTCACCCAAGATGATCCTGTCCGGCCTCATGCGCAGCGAGTTCTTAAACAACTCCCTGATACTAACCTCGCCCCTGCCTTCTATGTTAGACTGCCTGGCTTCCAAAGGCACTACGTGCTTCTGTTTAAGCCGCAACTCATTGGTATCTTCTATCGTAACTATGCGCTCATCCTCGGATATATAGCTGGAAAGTACATTGAGGGTCGTTGTTTTACCAACACCAGTAGAACCAGCAAAGATAATGTTCAACTTAGCTTTTATGGCGGCAATGAGAAATTGCGCCATGCTTTCGGTCAATGTTTCGCGCTTGATCAGGTCATCTATCACAGAGAGCTCGCGCAAAAATTTTCTTATAGTTATCACCGGCCCTATCAAAGATAACGGGGGAAGGATGATATTGACGCGCGAACCGTCCGGAAGCGATGCATCCACGAAAGGCGAAGACTCATCAACCCGCCTCTGCGTCGGGCTCATTATCTTTTCGATGGTCTGCATCAGGTGGCGGTTATTTTCAAATTTGATGTCCGTGAGCTGCATTACGCCGCCTTTTTCTGCATAGACCGTATCCGGGCCATTGACCATGACTTCCGTCACCAAGGGATCATTTAAAAGCGGGCTCAAAGGGCCAAACCCCAGCACCTCGTCCATCAACTCAACCACTATGCGCTCTTTCTCATCAGCGGCCAAAGTGATCCTATCGATGGTTGCTATATGGTCAATAGCCTTATGCACGTCCCTTTTGAGCTTTTCTTTATCGACAGCCTCTTTATCCTTCTTGCCGAAAAAATAATCTCCGGAGATCAATAAGTGACGGACTTTTTCCTTAATGCCTTTCATAAATTTACCCTCATGATCATTCGACCGGTAAATTACCTCGGCCGTTTTGTTTCGCGTAGCGAAACAGGCGGAGGCTATCTCCTGTTTTTTTTGATGACCTTCTTAAGTTGGTTAAAAAGCTCTTTTTCACCCGAAGCCAGACCCACGGTTTTAACGATCTGGCCCTTTTCGAACAAAATGCCTTTATGCCTGGAAAAAGCTATACCGGCCTCTGCATCCCGGGCTTCGCCCGGGCCATTGACCACGCAACCCATAAGCGCTATCTTTGTATTTTTTAGAAGCTCTTTTTCGCTATTTGACAATTGTGACAAAAGAGCCTCAAATCTATGGGCTTTTGCGCTCAAGTCCACTTCGCAACGGCCACAAGTCGGGCAACATACCAACTGCGGCCCAAATGTACGTAACCCCAAGCTAGCCAACAGTAACTGTGCCACTCGGACTTCCTCACTTGGCTGCTCGAGCAAAGACACCCTTATTGTATCACCAATGCCGGCAAATAACAACACCCCCATGCCGGCGCTGGACTTGACAACGCCATCCAAAGGAAGGCCGGTTGCGGTCACCCCTAAGTGAAACGAATAATCACAAACCCGGGCCATCTTTTTGTAAGCATATATTGTTTCCAGAATACCAGAGCCTTTCAGCGAGATGACAATGTCATGAAACTTCATTCTTTTAAAAACTTTTAAGTATTCCTGCACGCTTTTGACAAGCGCCCCTGCTGTGTCACTTGATCTTGTTCTCAAAGACCCTGAATTGGCACCTATACGGATCGGGATATGCGCCTGTTTTGCAGCGTCAATAACAGACCTAACATGACTTTCTTTATAAATATTCCCGGGATTAAGCCTGATCTTATCAACACCTGATTCAATGGATGCCAAAGCCAGACGGTGATCAAAATGGATATCAGCTACCAGAGGGAGCCTTGTCTTGCGCTTTATAGCCGCAATAGCAGAAGCATCCTTCAAATCTTCAACTGCGATCCGGACGATCTCACAGCCTGCACGCTGTAGATCGTTGATCTGAACTACAGAGGCTTCGACATCAGAGGCCCTCACCTTCACCATGGACTGAATGGCAACAGGATGTCCGGAGCCGATCTTGATGTTGCCGATCTTTACTGTTCTTGTTTTACGACGCTTAATTTTGAACATAATAGCTATTTAGGTTTTCGCAAGAACCGAGCACCGATAACCGACTATTTCCCGAATAGTGCCAAAAATTTGTCCCAATAACCATAACGGATGATATCATTGGCAAATACGAAAACAGCCAGGATGATCAAAAAACTCATACCGATATTATTTATGATGCCTTCTGTTTTTTCGGCAAGCGGCCTGTTCCTTATCTTCTCTAAGCCTGCCAAAAAAATATGGCCGCCGTCCAAGATAGGCAAAGGTAAAAGATTAAAAATAGACAAACTCATGGACAATATGCCTATGACATGCAAAACTGCCGATATCCCCAGCTTGGCTGCTCCTGAAGCGATAAAAAATATTCCAAGCGGGCCTGTCACGGACTCTTTAAACGACATAGTACCTGAAATAATGCTAAAAATAGCCACAACGGTCATGGCGGTCATTGAGACAAGATTTTGCGCGCCTTTGACCAAAGACTCCCAGAAGCCATAACGGACTTTTATCAACTCTTGCGAAGGCTTAATGCCGACAAGGCCTACCTCTACTTTCTTGCCCCAGATCGTATCAACCTCCTTTGCCTGCGGGGTCATCTCAAAATTGAGCTCCCTCGCGTCTCTCAATACTTTGATACGGATGACCTCGCCTTTTTTGACATGGATCTTTTTAGAAACATCTTCCCAGAATATTACTGATTCACCGTCGACTTCAAGGACCTTGTCACCGGGTTTTAAACCCGCTGTTTGTGCCGGAAGCCCGGAGACTAATTCTCCTATTTTTGTAGAATTTCTGGGATATCCTAGATAAAAAACCATCCACAGGCACAAAAAAGCCAGGATATAGTTAAAAAACGGCCCTGCGAAAATTACACGAGCGCGCTGTCCGGGCTTGCGGGAAAGAAATTCATCCGGCGCACCCTTGAACTCTTCGGAAGAATCGCCAGCCATCTTAATAAACCCTCCGAAAGGAATAGCGCAAAGCATATATTCCGTTTCTCCTATTTTTTTCGATAGCAACCTGGGCCCAAACCCTAAAGAAAATTTTTCCACCTTGATCTTCAGTTGTTTGGCTGCAATAAAATGCCCCAACTCATGCACCAGGATCAATATGCTCAAAATTAAAATAAACGTAGCCATCCAGCGTCCTATCCTTTCGTTTTATAAACTTTTACGCGGCTCCTTGCGCTCTGCCGCGCCTGCCAATCCGTTTCAAAAATAGATTCGAGTGACAGGTTATCTTTTGAAAATCTGTTTTTTGTAATGACGTGCTCTATGACATGCGGTATACGGTCAAAAGACAGGCGTCCTGCCAAAAAGGCGCTAACCGCCACTTCGTTTGCCGCATTCAAGGCACATGGCAATGTCCCGCCCCGACGCCCTGCCTCGTAAGCTAAGGCCAGGCAAGGGAAAAGTTTCACGTCAGGCGGCTGAAAAGACAGGTCCCCCATCCTGATAGGATCCAGCCTCAACCTCCGGTTCGGCCAACGCTCTGGGTACGTCAAGGCGACCTGAATGGGCAGGCGCATGTCTGTGACGGCTAACTGCGCCAGGATCGAACCATCGCAAAATTCTACCATCGAATGCACAAGAGCCTTACGATGGATCAAAACCTTGATCTTGTCGAGCGACAGGCCGAAAAGCTCTCTGGCCTCGATCACCTCTAAACCCTTATTCATCAAAGTGGCAGAATCAACGGTGATCTTCTTGCCCATCTTCCAGCGCGGATGCGCTAAAACTTTTTTCAAAGAGACGCTCCCAAGCCGCTGCTTGGAATAGTCGACCAACGGGCCGCCGGATGCTGTCAAATACAAGCGTTCCACCATATTAATATCATAGCCCTCCAGGCATTGAAAAATCGCGTTCTGCTCGCTGTCAACGGGTATGATCCGTACATTATGCTTTAACGCCTCACGCCGCACAAGAGAACCTGCTACGACAACGGATTCCTTGTTAGCCAATGCAATTGTCTTTTTGGCACTTATTGCAGCTAAAAGAGGAAAAATAGCCTCCGCACCCACAATTGCTACCAAAACTAAATCCGCATCCTTGAAGCGGGCCAACTCACAAATGCCTTCGCGCGAAACCAGGACTTCAGGGCCTTTCTTTAAGCTCTTGGCCAACACGCAGGCCTGATCCGCATCTCCCACAGCAACAGAAACCGGCTTAAATTCCTTTATTTGCTCTTTCAACCTTTCAATGTTTGAATTAACAGACAGACCGACAACATTAAACCTGTCCTTATACTGCCGCACTACGTCCAAAGCGCTTTCGCCTACGGAACCGCTTGAGCCAAGAATTACGATATTCTTTTTTTTCATAACCTCTTAGAATCCTGTCCCTGCGACAAAGGCCTTACTCAAATAATAATTGATCGAAAAATAAAAAGCCGGAGCCGTAAAAAGAAGGCTGTCTATGACGTCCAGGACCCCGCCCATGCCTGGGAAAAGTGTATTGGAATCTTTAGTACTGCAATCGCGCTTGATCAAAGACTCCGATAGATCACCCAACAGCCCGAGGCCGCTCAAAACAACTCCCAAGATGATCATATTCGGCCATGTGAAAATAGAAAAATCCGGCAGAAATGACTTGCTGATCAGCGCCCCAACAACACCGAACGCCATACCGCCCAACGTACCTTCAATGGTCTTCTTGGGGCTGATGCGCGGGATAAGCGAGTGGCGCCCCCGCCACATACCCACCAGGAAAGCCCCGATATCGGCGCCCTTAGTAACCAACAAGAGGCAGGCGACAAGTGATGTGCCGGCCGGCAAAAGCTTTATCTTTATCATGAAAGAAAAAAACCATGCGATATACAAAAGCCCGAACATAGTAGTCGATATGCCCACAACGGCATTGGTCGTCTCACGGCGCGAAAACTGCAGGATAAACAGCGTAAGAAGCGCCAGCGCAATAAACAAAAGCTCCCATCCTTTGGTCAATTCAAAACGGCCGTAAATAGAGAGCGGAATGACTACGCCAATGGCAGTTCCGAAGTATTTGTACATCGGTATACCCTTCTTCTCTATCAGCGAAAAGAACTCGTATAATCCCAATGAAATAAATGCCACGATAGTTAGAACATAGAGCCATTCGATGAAAAGCGTAGCAACGGAAAATATGCCCAAAAGCGTAGCTGTCACGACCCTGCGGTTAACCATCCAACCCTCCAAAACGCCTCGAGCGTTTTTGGAACTCACTAATAGCTTTTAAAAATTGCCGCTTGTCAAAATCAGGCCAACACTTCTGTGTAACATAAAACTCCGCATAACAAAGCTGCCATAACAGAAAATTACTTATGCGCATCTCTCCGCTCGTACGTATCAGTAAGTCCGGGTCGGGTATGCCAGTAGTATAAAGGTAACGGCTGAACATCTCTTCATCTATCGAATCACAGGAGAATGCTCCGGTAAATACTTCCGACGCGATCTTCTTTGCAGCCTCAACGATCTCCTGCCTGGAACCGTAGTTAAAAGCGAGGGCTACAGTTAGCTTACGGTTATTTTTCGTAAGTTCACAAGCGCGGTCAATGCAACGCCCTAACGATTCAGGCAACTCCTGCAGTTTTCCTATATGCCTTAAAGCTATGTCACCTTTGACCAAGCCCGCCAGCTCGTCCTTGATAAAATTCTCACATGCCCTCATTAGAAAATCCACCTCATGCGCAGGCCTTTTCCAATTTTCAGTCGAAAAAGCAAAAAATGTCAGGTATTTTATACCGATATCCGAAGCTGTCTTTATAGTCTCCTTTATACGGCGCAGGCCTTTGGCGTGGCCTTCTATGCGTGCCAAGCCACGGCGCTTGGCCCACCTGCCATTACCGTCCATGATAAACGCCACATGCCTTGGAACAATATTTTTTTTCACGCTTCTCGCCTGCCAATCGCCTAAAAAAACACAAACAGAAGCCGCTCTTCACTTCCGCCTGCCGGCTTCTGTCGTCATCAAAATTTCTATTGGTGAACGCGGTAATCTATCTCGGGGAAAATGTTATCTTTGTATTCCAGCTCTTTCAAGAAATTCTCATCGATATTCTCTGCGCGTATATCGTCTGATAATTTAAAGAACCGCAAGAGATGGTCTTTGGTCCTGCGCTGGGCATAGCTTACGTGGGTGCCGGTAGCCATGATAAAAGCCCAATCAGAGCTCTGCGCCAGGAGCAATTCGCGCAATGCCTGGTTGAGGGCCCGTTTTTTCAATCCGTTCGTATGCGGGTTGTCTTTGGCCAGCGATGTCATGACCCATGAGGCCTTGTGGAGGTGGCGGTAAACCCAATCGTTTGTGCCCTGTATCCAGACCTCGGAGTAACCTTTCCATCCCCAGCTCGACAAAGACGGAGTTATGACCTGGTTCCTGGGGTTTTCTGCAAGGTATTCCGACGGGGTGGTCATTTTTATGACCTTCTGGTCAAAGTTTATTTTGCGGATCAGGAACTCAAGCCACATCGGCCCCTCGAACCACCAGTGGCCGTATAGCTCCGCATCGTAAGGCGAAACTATGACAGGCTTTCGGCCCAATGCTTGATAGAGATACTCGACCTGCTTTTCACGGTTGAACATAAAATTACCGGCGTGATCCGCTGCTTTTTGGCGCGCGCACTCCGGGTCATAAGGCTGCTTTTGTGCATCCGGCCCTGTTATCCTGTAATATTTAATGCCTGTGTTTATCCTTACTCCGTCGGGCAAAATATAGGGTTTTATGTACTCGTAGTCTAAGTCAAAGCCCACGTCGCGGTAAAACTCGCGGTAATGGTAATCGCCGGGATAACCTTCCACGCTGGACCAGACCTGCTTGGAAGATTCCATGTCCCTGCTAAAAACAGCTACCCCGGATTTACAATAGACAGGCGCAAAAACCCCGTACTTGGGCCGAGGAGTGCCATGAAGGATGCCGTGTGAATCAGTAAAAAAGTATTTTATGCCGCTCTCTTTCAATATTTCGTCGTCGCCGGGCTGATAGCCGCACTCCGGCAGCCATATCCCGCGCGGCTTACGGCCAAAATTCTTTTCATAATTTGTGACGGCAACCCTGACCTGCGCTTTCACCGAGGCCTTTGCCACGTCCATTAAAGGGAAATATCCGTGGGTCGCGCCGCACGTTATTATCTCAAGGTTACCTGAATCCTGAAAACGCCTGAATGCCGAAACCAGGTTATGATGATATCTTTCAAAAAGATCCCGGGCTCCGGTGAATAAATTCAAATACATCACAGCAAGCCGCTGGAATTCACCCAGCCAGCGCGTACGCTCAACTTCCTTATGCGCCAGCTCAATAAGCTTATTGATGTGCTTTAGATAACGCTGTTGCAGAAGTTCATCCGTCAACATAGAAGCCAGGGTCGGAGTCACGGACATCGTCATCTTAAAGTTTATGCGGTCCTGCACCAGGCGTTCGAACATCATGATAAGCGGAATGTAGGTCTCTGTTATGGCTTCATAAAGCCAATCTTCTTCCAGGAAATCTTCATGCTCGGGGTGGCGCACATAAGGCAAGTGCCCATGCAACACTATACACAAATATCCTTTATGCATTCTAAAACCCTTCCTTAGAGTGATCCTTTTGCAGGGAATTTTTATGGATTACACGTAGTCTTGCGGCTGACTATTGGCGTGATCGTACGCGTCTCATTAATATGGGCAGACTTTGCCACAACCGGTATATCCTGTTTGCCGTCCGGAAGCGCAAAACGCAGCGTAAACGTCCCATCTTTTCTTAATTTTATAGGCCTGCCCTGAACTGTGACAGAAGCATCGGGTTCAGTCGCTCCATAAACTATCAACTCTGCATCCACGACAAGCCAAAAAGCGCCTTTCTCCAGCGGCTTCTTGACAGGGGAACTGACTCCCATCGATGCTATGCCGCGTGAAGAAACATCCTTCTTTAACCTCTCCTGCCACAATTTCCCTACAGGGCTTGAGACATTCGGCCCCAAACCAACTGACAACCCATAAAGCCGCCTGAACTCGTCATCCGGTATCATCCACTCCTCGTCCGTGATCCATGACGGGCCGTCTAAAGGCAGAGAGATGACATTTGAGCGCGCCACCGTGATAAAGCGGCTGTCCGGCAAGATAAAACCCAGGTCCGCGCACCAGGTCGTTCCAGGAGAGCCGAAATTCAGATACCAATTCCTGGCTTCCATATCAATACCCGTGTCAAAAAAACGGTGGGCGTTAGTGCCGTCAAAATTTACAAAGCTCACGTCGTATGAACGCAGGACCCAACGGGCCCTGTCAAAATCTGCGCCATATTCTTTCCGTAAGCGCCCCACAGTATCACAACGCACATCCCAATATGCGTGCGCCCACCATGGGTCTCGTATTTGAAGGACGATCACATCATCTTCATAACGCGCAGGGAGTTCCCTGGTACTAAGTTCTGCAACGGTAGATTTTTGGAACGCCGGCGCCGAAACCGCGCCGGTATAAAATTTGGACTCCTCCACTTTCATCTCCCGCAGAGGGATCTCGGCATGAGATGCCACAGCGGCCTTTTTCGCTTTTAAGACCGGCTTCTTGCCGGGTTTTGACACAGCCGCTTTCTTGCGTACAGCGATCTTTGCGGCCAACTTTTTCTTTAAAGCTGCCAACTTAGGAACCTTAGCTTTTGATCCTTTGGTATTTTGTTTCACGGCCTTTTTCTTCATAGGCACCCCCCATCAAACTTCTTTTGAAAAAAACTTATTTAGTATCTTCAACAAAAAAGGGGATTTCTAACCTCATCCCCTCATATTTGTCTCATAATATTAACTTGCATCTCCAATTCTTATTGCATGATACCCTTGAGCAAAGATTCGGCTTTTTCTAAAGCTTCCCGTAGAGACGCCGCATCTTTCTGCTCTTTGCTAAGTTTCTCCCGCAGCTCCGTAGCTTCGTCTTTATCTTTTAAAACCTGATTTTTAAGTGTTTCTAATTCACTTATGGTGGCCTGGCGCTCTTTCTCCATCTTGGATATTTTTTCTTCCAAATCTAGGCGCTGCGCCATCTCATCCCGGAAACCCTTCCTGAACTTACTGACATTCATCGAGGCGCTCACCAGGGACGCCAAGACCAAAATGGTGATAATTACACTTGAGATCAGTATCCTCTGCCGTATTGGCGTATCCATGGCGCATCAAACCCTTGCAAGCATCTTACTTTAAATTCTCCGCGGGTTCTATCATCCCCGTAGACTGCTTCTTTTCTGCGGGCGCGACTTTTTTCAACTCCGGCAATATGACCACTTCAACCCTGCGGTTTTTGCGGCGCCCCTCTGACGTATCATTGGAGCCAACCGGCCTGAATTCGCCGTAACCTGTGGCAGCCAATTTACCCGGCGCGACCCCTTTTTCAATAAGATAATGTAGGACGCTGGTAGCCCGTGCAGCGGATAATTCCCAATTAGATTTCCAGCTTGAATATTTTATAGGCTCGTTATCCGTATGGCCTTCAACACCCACATTCAGATCAGCGGCCTTGTCCGTTATAACAGAAGCCACTTTATCCAATGCAGAAAAGGCCTCGGGCCTTATTTTGGCCTTGCCGGAATCAAATAATATCTCATCCAAAAATGTTATGACCAAGCCACGCTCTTCCATGCTTAAACTCACGCCTTCCATGCCTTTAAGCTTCTGTTCCAATTCGGCTTTTATCTGGCTCAAGCGGTCAACCTCTTGTTCTAACGACTGTATCTTTTCCACATCGGACTTTCGGCCTTTTTGGAAAATGATAGTGCAGCCGAGCATATTTATCAAAACAATGCCTGCTAAAAAAAACATCCCGAAAGTTAAAGTATTTTTCCTGAACATCCTCTTATCCTCCTATTTTTACCTAAGCTTTTTAACAATAACACAGCAGCAATTCTTCGTCAAGTTAAATAGATATTTCGTATTCCTACCTAAATAGTGTCTCTTCCCTGCCGGAACCTACTGAAACAATGTGGACGGGTGCTGCGCACAAGTCTTCGACAGCTGAAATATAGTCTCTGGCCTGTGAAGGCAATTGCTCATAACTCCTTATTTTACTTATATTTATTTTCCAGCCAGGAAACTCTTTATAGACTGGCTTAGCGCGCCTTACAAATTCCAGATCATTTGGGAATTGTTTGACTGTCTTACCCTTATAGCTATAGGCTACACACACTTTAACTGCCTCGAGTTGGTCAAGCACGTCAAGCTTCATCATGGCCAAAGAATCTATGCCATTTAAAAGGACCGCGTGCCGGGCCATCACTGCATCAAACCAACCGCACCTTCTAGGCCTGCCTGTTGTTGCGCCAAACTCTTTTCCTTTAGAACGTATATCCTGATTAAGGGCCTCTGAAAACTCTGTTACGAACGGCCCCTCACCCACCCTGGTCGTATATGCCTTAACAACTCCGATGACCCTGTCTATCTTCGTTGGAGGAACACCTGTTCCTGTGCAGGCTCCGGCAGAAACAGCATTGGAAGATGTGACAAAAGGGTAAGTGCCAAAATCTATATCGAGAAATGTACCTTGAGCGCCTTCGAACAAAATAGGTCTTTTTCTTGCAGTGGCCTCATTGAGCAATACGGAAGTATCGCAAATAAATGTTTTTAACTTTCGGCCATAAGCCAAGTATGCCCCGTAGAGCTCCTGGAAGGAAAAACCCGGATGGTGATACACCTTTTTAAAGATCTCATTTTTTTCTTTCAGGTTATCTTTAAGCTTTTCCATTAAAAGACGCTTGTTTAAAAGATCCCCCATCCTGATACCGCAGCGGTAAGCCTTATCCGCATAACAGGGCCCTATGCCGCGCCCGGTAGTGCCGATCTTATTGGAACGCTTCGTTTCACGCAATCCGTCTAAGATGCGGTGATACGGAAAAATGACGTGCGCCTGCTCGGAGATCTTCAAGCGGCCGTCAATAACTACGCCCTTCTTCTTTATGGTTTGCATCTCCTCAAGCAACACTGCCGGGTCCACCACCACGCCGTTGCCTATGACACAGGTCTTGCCGGAATGTAGTATACCCGAGGGCAAAAGATGAAAAACAAAAGAATCGCCGTCGACAACGACCGTGTGGCCGGCATTATTACCACCCTGATAGCGCACTACAAAAGCAGCATCTTTGGACAAGATATCTATCACCTTGCCCTTGCCTTCATCCCCCCACTGCAAACCTACAAGTATGGTATTCATTATGGCGCCATCGTAAATATCTTTTTGGCAATATCAGGATATTGGGCTACGAAACGCAGCTCATCTTCTACAAGAGGTTTCTGATTGTGGACATTCGCGTAACGGACGAGTTCCAGGACCTTGGCCGCCTCGCGGTCGTCATTGAAAAGGACCTCCAGCTTGTCGTAAACATTGCGAAAACCCTTGATCCCCGAATATTCACCGGTTGTGATCTGCCTTCCGGTATCAATTATCTCCGGCTCTCCTCTTCCAAGCTCTTCAAAATCGTAGAGTTCGTAATTACGCCTGTCTTTTAAGGCACCGTCGGCATGTATGCCTGATTCATGCGCGAAGGCATTGGCACCGACGCCAGGCTGATTGATAGGTACAGGCACGCCAAAGGCATATGAGGCATACTTGGAGATCTTCCACGTCATTTTCAGATCGATCTTTTCGTCAAGCGCATACTCGCTGCTTAATCCGCTGCCGTATTTGAACGCCAAAATACAGCTTACCAGGTCAGCGTTACCGGCACGCTCGCCCATCCCGTTTACGCAAGTATTTACGTAAGCATCTACCCCGAAATCTACGGCTGCTTTTGCTCCTGCCACGGAATTGGCGACAACCATACCAAGATCGTTATGGCAGTGTATTTCTATTGGGAGCCCTACGCTTTGGGCCAGCTCCTTTATGCGCTCATAGATCGAAAACGGGCTGTCAAAACCCAGGGTATCGCAATAACGTATGCGGTCAGCCCCGGCGCTCTTTGCCGCCTGGGCAAATTCGATCAGATAAGCCATCTTGGTGCGGGACGCATCTTCGGCATTGACTCCAACTCCTTCTGCGCCCAACTCCTTGGCTAATTTTGTTGCTTCGACCATCTCCTCTATCACGGCCTTATGGTCTAGTTTGCCCTTGAACTTATTGACGATCATCTGATCAGAAGTAGATATGGAAAGATTAAGATATTTTATCCGAGGCACGTTCTTGAAAGCAGTCTGCACATCTTCTTTTGTGGCGCGGATCCAGCCGCTCAAACGGATGGGAGAAAGTACGCCCATCTCTGCAAGCTCTAAATTAGCATTCAAGTAACTGATCTCATGCCTTGTCACAGGAAACCCAAACTCGGACTGGGAGACGCCCATTTTATTCAAGAAGATGTTAAGCATGGTCTTCTGGAGTTTGGAAAGGCATATTCGCGACGTCTGCACGCCGTCCCTGTTAGTTACATCAAGCATATAGATTTTATTTTGTTTTTTCATCGCGACCTCGCTTTATTCCGTTATTACTTTTTTCTTTCCCAAAGACAAAACTTTCAAATTCTTCCAGCGACGGAATGTTAATGATGCTAAAAATTTCCTTGTTATCTATGATGAATGTTGGGCCCGAGGCTATTTTAAGCTCCTGGGTCAATTTCGTATACTTTGCCATGGCCTTTTGGCTGACAGCACAATTTTTTATCTTCGAACGATCTATTTTTAGCCCCGGTAAACACTCATCCCACCGGCCAACTTTACTCTGGGAGCGGCATACAAGATAGTCAAATGTCTTCCCGGGATAAGCCGAATCAATACAGGCAATGCGATTCAATTCTTCCAACTCTGACGCATCTGCCCCCCTGGCCAAAAAATTCCCTTTTTTGTCTTTGTCAGGAATGGCTAAAAGATGGATGCGGACATCTATATCCTTGTGTTTTTCGCAAAAAACTTTCAGCATCTTGAACAGCTCCGGGGATGCGGCCTTGTCAAAACCAAAAACAACATCTAATCTCTTAGTCGCCCTTATATTGCGCAGAAGATAAGAAACGCCTGTTTTTTCCGAATTGGCCAGATAGAATTCCGAGCCTTTCTTAAGGATCGATTTAAAATGAGTAAAATACTCCGACTTCTCAAAATCAACAGGGAACAGATAGGCCGGCAACATCGTTAAACCGAACTCCTTGATAATGGCCTGCGCTTGAGATTCATCTTCAAAAAGATAGCGCACAGACATCTCGCCAAAACCGCTCTGCATACTTTTCAAGACTTCTTCAACGCGGCATGTGCGGCATATCCGCGGAATTATAACCGTCAGGCTGACCTTGCCCGGATTTATATAAACACAACGCGCCTCTTGCTTAGTCGCATTTTCACACCTTGCCAAAAGGCCCGGCATCTTTTTGCAATCGCCATCGACAAAACACTGTGGCAGGATACGGCTGACCGCCTCGTCACCCGGTATGTCCGAACTCAAGCGGATGCTTTCCAGATTTTTTCCAACGATAGCCCCTCGTGAAATTTCCAGAGTTAATACCCCGACGCGCCTGGCCTCCCACCATGTTGTCAAATGTATCACTCCTTGAATTTCTGACATATTAACTGTCCCAAATGACGGGGTGCCGTTGATAATAACATCTATACCCCTGACATTTTTGACGATATTCTGGTCTGCTTGCAGATCCAGATTACTCAAAAGGACCACCAGGCCTGCTCCGCGCTTTTTTAACTCCGCAACTCTTTGGGCCAAAAGAACGGATGAAGGTGCCAGGGCTGATACGCCTTTTGGAAGAGTCAGGTTGTCCGTCAGGCCCAATATGCCGACCTTTATCCACCCAAGATCCTTCATCACATAGGCCCTGGAGAAACCCTCTATATTTGAAGAAATAAACGGAAGGTCGCGATACCGTTCCAGGAATTCCTGGCCGAAAACATATTCCTGGTTGCCGGCCAAAAGCGCGTCGTAACCCATAAGCCCAAGAGCAGAAAGATAGATCTCGGTTCGGCGGCTATCGGTCTCCTGATCTTTAGCATACTGATCTTGCGGCCCGGAGGCAAAACTGGAACCTGTCTCGACAAAAATAATATCCTGTGAGTCGGCGCGCAATTTTTTAAACAAAGCTTCCCGTCTTGCAACACCGCCATCCGGCTCATGAGGGCAAGAACAGGGATAAAGCATAGAGTATGCCTGGCCTGTAAAAGCGATCTTTACCTCTTTAGCCAAGGCAGAGGCCTCTGTATTTGACAAAAACAGGCCTGCCAATAAAACTAACAAAATTATCTTCTCTGTATACTTTCTCATAAGATCATATTAGACCCTTCCCTTATAAGGAATAGGTAAGGTCTGCCCTTTTTGGGTTATAGCTGGAGCGCCTTTGCCGAAAGAATATGCGGAAGTGACTTCACCCTGTCCAAGATCTCCGGAGTAACGCAACTATCCACATTTAATACCGTCATGGCCCTTCCTCCCTGTTTTTCGCGGCCAAAAGACATTGCAGCAATATTGATATTATATTCGCCCAACAAAGACCCGAGGTTGCCGATAATGCCGGGCTTATCCCAGTTATGCATGATCATCATGCATCCTGCAGGGATAGCCTCGACGTAAAATTCATCGACCTTGACTATCCTGGGCTCGGTTTTGGTAAAAAGCGTCCCTGCAATACGATGAGTCTCCTTATGCGTCTTGACCTCTAACGAAATAAGCGTTACAAACTCCTCGGCAGTTTGAGACTTTGATTCCATAACACGTATGCCGCGCTCTTTTGCCAGGGCCATAGAGTTTATGAAATTCACCGTGTCCTGTAATATAGGAGACAGCAATCCTTTCATCAAGGCCATGGTCAAGGGCGCCGTATCGAGCCTTGAGATTTCTCCGCTATATACTATTGCTACCTCATTGATAGCGCCTTCCGAAATCTGGCTGGTAAAACTGCCCATTTTTTCGCAGAGATTGATATACGGCTGGATCACACGGTATGTCTCCGGGTCCACAGAAGGATAGTTAGCCGCATTGCGGATACCTTTGCCGGATAACGCATCGCTGATCTGATGCGCTATTTCTATCGCAACATTTACCTGGGCTTCTTCAGTGGATGCGCCCAGGTGCGGCGTCAAAACAATATTGGCAAACTTGGCTAATTTCAGGTCCTTTGGCGGCTCCGCTACATAAACATCCAAAGCAGCTCCGGCGACATTACCTTTTTCGAGAGCGCGCTCAAGGGCTGCTTCGTCAATAATGCCGCCGCGCGCGCAATTGACAACGCGCACACCGGGTTTCATCATCTCGAATTGTTTATCGGATATCATACCTGTAGTCTCTTCTGTTAGAGGCACATGTACCGTTATATAATCCGCATTCCTGTAAATATCTTCCAGACGGACCAATTCAACACCGGCCTGGTCTGCTACTTCCTTGGATAAAAATGGATCGTACGCCTTGACCCTCATCCCGAAGCTCAAACACCTTTTTGCGACCTCCATGCCGATGCGGCCCAGGCCTATTATGCCTATGGTCTTGTTATAAAGTTCCACGCCCATAAAATCTTTTCGTTTCCATTCGCCTTTTTTCATCGACAGGTCGGCCAATGGGATATTGCGCGACAAGGAAAGGATCATAGTCATCGTATGCTCTGCAGTAGAAATAGTATTTCCCGCAGGCGTATTCATGACGATAATACCTTTGGCTGTCGCGGCTTTTAGGTCCACATTATCCAGGCCTACTCCAGCGCGGCCGATGATCTTTAACTTGGATCCGGCGTCAATTATCTCCTGCGTTACTTTAGTCGCGCTACGGACAACGAGTGCGTCATAATCACCGATAATACCTTTTAGCTCTGCGGCTTTAAGGCCTATTTTGACATCGACTAAAAACTCCTTTGAGTTTTTTAAAATATTAAGCCCTTCGTCCGATAAAGAATCGCTCACAAGTATTTTGAACATTTTCTGTCTCCGCTTGTATTTGTGGCTACTTCAACAACACTTCCTGCGCCGCCCTCACACCAGCGCCTAATTCAAAATTATAACCCATTTTTTTCAATGCTTTTTCCAGGCACGAAATACCCAGGATGATATCGAACTCGCTGATATAGCCCATATGTGCGATCCTGACAAGCTTACCTTTCATCTCGCCCTGGCCGCCGGCGATAGTGACACCGTATTCGTCGCGCATGAGTTTGACGAGCTTCTCTCCGTCTATACCATGAGGCACTTTAGCCGCTGTCACGGCATCCGATGCCGCTGTAGGACTGAAAAGCTCCAATCCCAAAGCGATCATTGCCGCACGCGTTGCCTCCGCTAATTTTTTATGCCGCTTGAATATATTTTCCAGGCCTTCGGCGCGCATGATCTTGAGCGCTTCATTCAATGCTACGATAAGGCCTATGGCAGGGGTAAAAGGCGTATCTGTCTTATCTATGGCCTTCTTGGCCTCTTTGAGATCAAAATAATATTTAGGGCACTTGGATTCTTCCACAAGTTGCCAGGCTTTTTTGCTGACAGCTATAAAACCCAAACCCGGAGGCAGCATAAGCCCCTTTTGAGAACCGCATACAACAACATCTACGCCCCAGTCATCCATGCATAGATCCACAGCGCCTAAACCGCTGATCGCATCTACGACCAAGACCGAATCGGTCTCGCCTACCACTTGGGAAATAGCTTTTATATCAAAGGTGACGCCTGTAGAAGTTTCGCATAGTGTTGAAAAAACAACCTTGATCGCTTTTTCCTTGTTCAAATATCCCTTTAGGACATCCGGGTCAAGCGCTTTGCCCCACTCAACGTTCAAAACAAGCGGCTTAATGCCGTAAGCTTCGCATAGCTCGGTCCAGCGCTCACCGAATTTTCCACCCTGGATCACCAGGGCCTTGTCTCCCCATGAAAGGAGATTTACGACCGCAGCCTCCATGGCGCCTGTCCCGGAAGAGGTCAGTATAAAAACGTCATTTTTCGTCTGAAAAACAGCCTTTAAGCCCTCTTCGGCTTCTTTTAAAATAGCCTGGAACTGCGGCGTGCGATGGTGGATGATAGGCCGTGATAACGCCTCACAAATTTCAGGCGGTAACGGTGTCGGCCCAGGCGTCAATAGAAAATTCTTTTTCATGATCCCTCCGAAATTTAACTCTTTTTTATCTCTTTTGCCGGAATAACCTCGTCGAGAATGCCGTAATCCTTGGCTTCGCTGGCCGACATGAAATAATCCCTGTCAGAATCTTTCTTGATCTTTTCCAACGGCTGTCCTGTATGCCTCACTAGGACTTGTTCGAGCATTTCACGCAGCCTCAATATCTCCTTGGCCTGGATAGAAATATCAGATGCCGCGCCCTGCACGCCGCCCCACGGCTGATGGATCATGATACGGGAATTCGGCAAACCATATCGTTTCCCTTTATTCCCCGCAGCCAGCAACAAAGCGCCCATGCTTGTCGCCTGGCCCACACAATATGTGGCAACATCACATTTGACAAATTGCATAGTATCATATATGGCCAGACCGCTCGTCACCGAACCGCCCGGCGTATTTATATAAAGGCTTATATCCTTATTGACGTCTTCCATCTGTAAAAAAAGAAGCTGGGCAATGACGATATTTGCTACATTATCGTCGATCGGTGTGCCTACAAAGATGATCCTGTCTTTTAACAGTCGTGAATAAATATCGTAGGCCCGTTCTACCCTGCCCGTTTGTTCTATAACCATCGGAACTAATACCTGTGATTGTGACATTTTAATCCTCCGAATTAGTCCACAGTCCACAGTCCATAGTCCACGGTAAAAAGATTTTAACCATGGTCCATGGACCATCGACTGTCGACGGTTTTATTACGCCCACTCCGCTTCGGCAAAAACAAGTTCTATCGTATGGTTTATCAATTGATCGTCGGCTTTTATCTTTTCAAGCTTTCCGACTTCTTCTAAGATAAGAAATATTTTTACCTGTTCTTCGGCTTCGGTCTTGAACTTAGGCTTAAATTCCTGCAGGCGCTCCTTTATCTTGTCTTCGGGGATCCCGTAATTCTCCATCTGGTGCGCAGCCTGGTGCTCCAGCTCATGGATCCTTTTATCGACCAAGACCTTAGGCACGGCAAAAGAAGCATTGCTCAAAAGCTGATTGATCAATTCTTTCTCTAAGCGGGCGCGCTCCTCGTTCTCTTTTTTCAGGAATAACTGCTTGGTCAGACAATCCATAAATTCCTCTTTTGTCTTATAACCCAAGCTCCTGGCAAGTTTTTCGTCGCAGACATCAGGGCTGCGGCCCTGCTTGACCTGCTTTAAGTAATCTTCCACATCGGATGGCTCAACCTTTATCTCGTTTTTCTTTATCTTCAAACCTTTGTATTGCTTGATATTTATCTGCGGCTTGATCTCGACCTCGGCTTTATAGGAAAGAACGTCCGACTCTAATTTTACCTCGGAGATCTCGGGCATATCTATGACATCTATATTTTCGTTCTTTACACTCTCTTCGTAAGTCTCCGGGATCAGGCTTTTCAAGACTTCTTCACGGGCGAGCTTGGCGTGATGCTGCTCCAGCACAGGCCGCGGCACCTTGCCGGCGCGGAAACCCGGGATCTTGGCTTCTTTGTTTATCTGCTCGTAGACCTCGTCGAATTTCTTCTTTACGACATCCTGCGGGACCTCGATGTCGATGGTCACTTTGTTTTCTTTGGATTTTTTGGTTGTGACTTTCATTAACTTAAAACCTCCCTTTTTTACATCCTGAATTTTTCGCCTAAATAAAGCTCGCGCGTTTTTGCGTCGTTGATCAGGTCTTGGGCGCTGCCGGAGATCAATATCTTGCCTTGAGCTATTAAATACGCCCTGTCCGTAATAGATAGTGTCTCGCGCACATTGTGGTCAGTCAAAAGCACGCCGAGCCCTTTTTCTTTCAGATCACGTATAATTGCTTGGGCATCAGCCACGACAATAGGGTCGATACCTGAAAACGGCTCATCCAAAAGTATGAAAGACGGATTGGTCACCAGTGCGCGCGTGATCTCCAGGCGCCTACGCTCTCCGCCGGAAAGCGTATATGCCTTATGTTTACGCAGGTGCGCTATCTTTAACTCCTCCAAAAGATTATTAAGCCTTTTTTTTCTCTCGCGCAGCGATATCGGCAAGGTCTCTAAGATCGACATGATATTCTGTTCTACGGTAAGCTTTCTAAAAACAGAACTCTCCTGCGCAAGATAGCCTATGCCGAAGTGCGACCGCTGATGTATGGGCAGGCGCGTAATATCATTATTGTCAAATGTGATCTTTCCCTGTTCGGGCGCTATGATCCCAACGATCATATAGAAGGTAGTGGTCTTTCCGGCGCCATTAGGCCCCAATAAACCCACGATCTCCCCGCGCTTAACCTCCAAGTCTACACCGTCTACGACCCGGCGATTATGGTAACTCTTTACCAATCCTTTTGTCTCAAGGAGATACATTTGGTATACCTTCTTCCGTATAAAATACAAGCTTGGGCCGCCCGGTCAGTAAAAGTTTCTTGTCCTGCGCCGTAAAAATAGCGCCTTCGCTTTCCGAAACATTGTCCCCCTTGATGATCCTGACGTGTCCCGCAGCCTCCATCTTATCCACCTGTTTTGTGGCAGGGCTGAATGTTATAGTCATCTTGTCTGCGATCATCGTACCCTGCTCGGCATCGCCTTCAACCTTTACATTTTTCTCAAAAGTCGCGTAGTGTTTCTCGTAATCCAGCTCCATAGGCCCGTCACAGGTAATGATCATGCGGCCCTTTTGACCGGGAGCCTGCGCAGCATCTGCATCTTGTTTCTTTTCTTGGTCCACCGTCAACTTGACGTCTTTTTCTAACTTTGCGACCTTGAAATCAGGGTGAGCCAGGATCCCCTGGCCTGTAGCATTCATATTCCCTTTGGTGATATCGACCTTATCGGCCGTTGAGACAACCTGTTCTTTTTGGGACCAATCCAGCGAATCGGTCTTTAGTTCCGCGCCCTGATCCGTAACAGCGCGGACATTCTTAGTCAGGTGAACAACACCCGTATCTCTGTCGAAACGGCCCTCATCCGCCGTAAGCACCATGTTCTCTTCTTCACCGTAAAGGTGCGCGGTGATATCGGAGATATCAACATCCTTACCGGCCATGTTCATGGAGACGCCTTCGACCTCCCACGTCTTTTCCCCTCTTGCTCCGTAACCGGAAATACTGAAATCATGCATTTCCTGTGGCTCGGACGTTGACGCCGGTACGCCGGAAGCCATAGCTGCCAAGGCGCAAAATGGCGCGAAGGCAGAAAATAAGAGCACAAAAAAGATAGAAATCAGTTTTTTAACCATGGATTATAGAGGAAAATTACCTGCATAGATCCTTGACACTTACCGACATATATTTATAGGTAAACGTCAAGGATTAATTCCGACAAATAACTTACGTCGCAAAAAGCTCCGTAAGTTATGTCGTCATTTAAGGAGTTATATTATTCTCGATTAGGACAGGCTTGTCAAGAAATCTTATCGCCATCCACTTGGGTCAATGACGGGCAAGACTTACGCATAAATCTCAAGCGCCTTCTGCCACAATCCCTTTGATCTCAAAATAAGTTCCGCTACTTCACGGACAGCGCCACGGCCGCCGTCTCTTTTTGTCACGTAAAGCGCGGCCTGCTTTATCTCGCGGGCCGCGTTATGCGTCGCAACCGGCACACCGGCTTTTTTTAAAACACAAAGATCCACAAGATCGTCGCCCACAAAACATATCTCGCTATCTTTCAAACCGTATTTTTTGCAGACCTTGTCATACACCTTGGTCTTAGGCAAGATATTTTCATAAACCGCCTCAACCCGCATGTCCTTTGCGCGCGGCTTAATAGACCCAGAACCCTTTGCCGTGATCAGAATGGTTTTGATGCCCATGCGGCCCAATAGATGAACCCCTAAACCGTCATGTACGTCAAAAAATTTGGAATCATTGCCATTGGAGTCGTAAACAATACGGCCGTCTGTCAAAACTCCGTCCACGTCTAAAAGGAGGAATTTTACTTTTTTAAACCTGTCTTTGAGTATTTTGGCAATCATAATAACTTCAATGACAAAGCCCAAATGTCAAATAACAAATTAATTTTCAATGATAAATTTCCAATAAAAATCTTCAAAGAGTACTCATTGGGATTTCAGTCATTCATTTGTCATTTGAATTTTGGCATTTGTCATTATCGCTTACACTATCCCTGTCTTTAGCAAATCCTGGACATCAAGCATACCTATAGGCTTACGTTTGCTATCCACGACAGGAATTTCGTCAATGCGTTTTTCTTTCAAGATCCTTAGGGCCTCTGAAGCCAGGCAATCCTTAGAGATTGTTATGGGCTTTTTTGTCATTACATCCTTGACCAGCCTCGAAGCTAGGTTTGAATCACTTTTTAAATGACGACGCAGGTCTCCATCCGTAAATAGCCCCGAGAGTTTTCCAGCCTTATCAATGACACTGGCTGCGCCGGCCCGCGCTTCAGTGATCTCGAAAAGCACATCGCGCACAAGCATATTTTCGCCGACAAGCGGGTTCGCATCGCCCTTACGCATTATATCTTCGACTTTTAAAAGCAACCGTTTGCCCAATGCTCCGCCCGGATGGTAAAAAGCAAAATTTTCTTCCTTAAATCCCTTCTTCTTTAACAGGCAGACAGCCAGGCAATCGCCCATTGCAAGAGTGGCTGTCGTGCTCGCCGTAGGCGCAAGGCCTAATGGGCAGGCCTCCCGCTTCACCGAAACATCAAGTACAACATCGCTGTACTTAGCTAAGTTAGATCCGACATTCCCCGTCAGCGCGATAAGCTTGGCCCCTATTTTTTTGATCAGCGGAAGCAGGCGGATGACCTCTTCTGTCTCGCCGCTGTTAGAAATGGCCAACACCACATCTTCCTTGGTGACACGGCCCAGGTCCCCATGTATGGCCTCGGCCGAATGCAGAAAAAGGCTCGGTGTCCCGGTGGATGAAAGGGTAGCGGATATCTTTTGGCCTATTATGCCGCCTTTGCCCATGCCGGTGACTATGACCCGGCCGGGACATTTTGCAAGAAGCTCGATCGCACGGTTGAATTCACCCCCCAACCTTTTCGAAAGGTTCTGGATGGCTTGCGCTTCTATCTTCAATACTTTTTTAGCCTGTTCAATATGCATTGAGCACCTAAATGAACTTATCTAGCGAAATCCGCCTTCGGCGGATAGAACTCTCACCTTATGCGGTTTTTCAAAACAACCGAGTCGATATCCTGCACAATAGCTAATAAGTCTCTAAGGGCGCCCAAAGAGATCATGTTAGGGCCGTCACACGGGGCCTTATCCGGGCTCTCGTGACATTCTAAAAATAAGGCATCACACCCAAAAGCCACTGCAGCGCGGCTAAGGGCTGCCACATGCTGCCTTTCTCCGCCGCTAACATTACCCAACAAACCAGGCAGCTGGACGCTATGCGTTGCATCGAAAACAACAGGGTAGCCTAAAGCTCTCATTACGCCCAGGCCCCTGAAATCAACGACTAGATTGTTATACCCAAAACTTGAACCTCTTTCCGTCAAAAGTATCCGATGATTAGCTTGAGACTCGATTTTTTTGACAGCCTCCTGCATGTTCCATGGCGACAGAAACTGGCCCTTTTTGACATTAACGGGTTTGCCTGTCCGGGCCGCTGCGACCAGAAGATCTGTCTGGCGGCACAAAAAAGCCGGTATCTGCAGGCAATCCAAAACACGGCCTGCGGCCTTAGCCTCCACGGCATTATGCACATCGCTCAAGATCGGCAACCCAAATTCTTTTTTGACTTTTGCTAAGATCTTTAGACCCGCGTGAAGGCCCGGGCCGCGGAAGGATCTTAAAGACGTGCGGTTTGCCTTATCATAACTTGACTTAAAGATCAGGGGGATGTTAAAGCTCTCGGCAATTTTTTTAAGTTTCTCTGCGTGGGCAAGGACGCTCTTTTCCGTCTCGATGACACAAGGGCCTGCGATCAACACAAACGGCGAGCCTGCGCCCACTACAACATCACCGATCTTTACCTGATGAACCTTCAAAAAGCACCTTTCGTTAGCCAGCTGGCCTGTTGTTGGTTAGCCGGTTAAATTATTAACAAGCAAACAGGCAACCGGTTAACTGGATAAACTTTATATTCACATCTTTGACTTCATATTCAAATATTGCCTGACCTTCTCTAAGTCTTCACGCGTATCAACGCCTATTGTCTCGAATTTTGTCTCGATCACTTTAATGGGATAACCGTTCTCTAAAACCCTAAGCTGCTCCAATTTTTCGAACTTCTCGAGTTTTGACTCCGGCAAATTTTTGTAGGTAAACAAAAAATCCTTTGTGTAAGCATAAAGCCCGATATGTTTGTAATGGATACGCATGCCCGGTTCTTCGTCGCGCACAAACGGGATGGGCCAACGGGAAAAATAAAGGGCATATCCCTTTTTATCAACTACGACCTTTACTACATTGGCGTCCGGGATCTCTTCTTCGTGTTCGATGCGCTTACTGATAGTCGCCATCACCATTTCCGTATTATTCAAAAGAGAATAAGCCACATCGTCGATCATTGACGGATGGACGAGCGGCTCATCGCCCTGGATATTTACGACAACTTTCACGTCCAGGTCAGCGACCACTTCTGCTATTCTTTCGGTGCCGCTGGTATGCTCCTTGGCTGTCATGATCGCGCGGCCGCCAAACCCTAAAACCGCATTATAGATCCTTTCGTCATCACAGGCTACGACAAGGTCATTTAAAGTCTTGGCCCTTTTGGCATTTTCCCATACGTGCTGAATAACGGGCTTTCCCAAAAGATCCGCAAGGAGCTTGCCTTCAAAACGCACCGAAGCGAAACGCGCCGGGATAACCCCGATAACATCCACTAGGACCTGCCTTTCAGGAGCACCAACGCCTCCAAGATCTCTTCTTTGGAAACAACTGCAACGCCGATCTTCCCCACGACCACGCCTGCGGCAACGTTAGCCAAAGCAGCTGCCTCTTCCATCTTCACGCCGCAGGAAAGCGCCAGCGTAAAGACAGAAATAACCGTATCACCTGCGCCGGAAACATCAAAAACTTCCTGCGCTACCGTTGGGATATGGACAACCGAACCCTTGCCTCCGGATGCAGCCCTGCCTTTTGCAGAGAATAATTTCATCCCGTTCTCTCCAAGAGTGATAAGCACGCCCTCGCACTTAAGTTCTTTTAAAAGCTTCCAGCCGGCGGCATCCACATCTTTATCGCTTAAGATCTTTACTCCGGAACCGGCAGAAGCCTCTTTTTCATTCGGCGTCATGGCAGTCACGCCCTTGTAGTATGAAAAATGCTCTACCTTGGGGTCTACGGTTATGATCTTATTATAACGCCTGGCTAAAGAAATAATATTTTTCAAAAGGGCAGGGGTAATAACTCCCTTCCCGTAATCTTCGATGATAAGCGCATCAATATTGTCTATTTGGGATTTGATAGCATCTGTCATCTGCTTGGTCTTGTCCTCGGCTAGGTGCTCGACATTCTCCCAGTCCACGCGGACCATCTGCTGATGGCTGGCAATGATGCGCGTCTTAACCGTCGTAGGCCTTATCGGGTCAACCAATATACCGTCGCAATTGACGTTTTTTTTGCGCAGCTTTTCGATCAAGATGCTGCCGTTCTTATCGTCGCCGATGACGCCGAAAAGAAGCACTTTGGCGCCCAAGGAGGCCACGTTATTGGCGACATTGGATGCCCCGCCTGGCATATAGGATTGCGACTGCGCCCAGACAACAGGAACAGGCGCTTCAGGAGAAATACGTTCAGCCTTCCCCCAGATAAACTCATCTAAAATCAGGTCGCCGATAACCAGGATGCGGGCCGAATCAAAACGGTTTAATATCTTTTTAACTGATTCTTTATGTAATCTCATTGAACACCGCTGATCCTTATTTTCAGTGAAATCCGCCTCCGGCGGATCACAGATTTTCCTTAATGGCCTGGGCCAACAAGGGCAGCATGATCTCATGATGCCCGACAATATTATACCCACGGCCCGCCCCCTCGACGGGACGAGAAACGATATTCTGCATAGGCCTGTAATGGAATAGCATGTCAAAATTCGCGGTCGTAAAATGCGTAACGCCCTTGGTCAGATTCCTTGCCACGCTTAGAGCCTTCAAAAACACCTCCGGCAATATGACGGCAGAACCGAAATTAAGCACTACTCCTCCGTTTCCCAAACCGGCAACTTCTTCACAGAATTTCCTAAAATCCCTCATAGTAGCCTCGCCGGTATCGGCACCGCTGGCCGACGGATGCTGGTGGATTATGTCCGTACCTATGGCAACATGGACCGTCAACGGGATCCTCTTTTTCAAGCACGCATAAGCTATGCTCAATTTTTTGAACTTAAGGTTACGGCGTTCTATCAATAGGCCTACAGACTCACCCAAGCCCCGGCCTTCCTGAACGCCTTCGGCGATAGCGGCATTTAAGTACTCGGCGGTTTCTCGGACCATGCCAAAGCTTCCGCTTTGTAAAGCTTGTGCGACATCTTCCGATGTCGAGCCGCAATAGCTGATCTCAAAATCATGTATGATGCCGGCACCGTTAAATGCTACTGATGTCAAGATACCTTTTTCGATCAGGTCTATTACAATGGGCGAAAGCCCGCACTTTATGACATGGGCCCCCATCAACAACATCACGGGCTTACCCTTGCGCCTGGCGGCTACAATTGCACCTGCCACTTCTTTTAACTCTTTGGCTTTCAGAATATTAGGAAGGGACTCCAGGAATGTTTTAAAGGAAACACCCCGCTTTAAGGCTTTAGCGAACAAGGTTTGATCCACCTTGCTCTTTCTCTTGGCTATGGAATATGTTTTTATCTTAGAAAAATCCATTATTTAAGACCCTTGCCTTATAAGGAATGGGCAAGGTCTACACTTTCTGTGTTATAGTTTTATCAACGGGATATTATATCAACCCTGCTTTAGAGCGTCAAATCAATTTCTGGCACAAAAAACGAAAATACGGCCATTAGCGTAATTTTCATAGCATACCTCTCTGGTAACAAACTTCGAACCTACTGTGCCTTTTCTATCGGCGCAACGGTTGCTGCTGTCTCACGGATAGACCGCAGTGTTTTAGCGTAATTCTCCGCCTCTGCCTGATATATGGCCGCCTCACCTTTTAGCCGCACGATCTGGGAATCATATCTGGCGGATACGACTTTTTCCGTCGCAAGAACCGTTAAAACCAATAGCGCTAAAACCAACAATGATAGTCCTGTTGTTTTAATTTTCATTTCCTTTTTTCTCCTTAACTTTGCCTTGATTTAGAGCTTATTCCTTACAAAGTTAACTCCGAAGCTTGCGAAGTCCGCCATTGATTCAGTGGCGGACGAGCGCTCAAGCAAGGAGTCAATCAACGATTACTGTTTCACCTCGACTTGCGAGATCTGGGACTTTATCCCCTCCAAGACAGCCTTATATTCTTCAACAGTCGTTTTATACTCCGCATTTATTTTTTTTAACTTACCGACCTCTCTCTGGTAGGCCATTGTTGCGAAACTAAAACTAATAGCCACAACAACCGCAAGTAAAGTGACCGACAACCCAACAATCGCGCTTACCTTTGTCTCCTTCATCTTGCCTCCTCCTTTTTTTGGGGCGCCTAACTTAGCTCCGGGCCGCCCTATTGTTAAAAAACAGTTTATCCGCCGGAGGCGGATAAATTCCGGCATATACTTTACGTTCACTTTGTTCCGTAAAGTATGCCGTCATTTAATATTCGCTCGGCGTGCGCCAAGACCTCCTCAACTGAAATGGCTTCAAGGCATTTAAAACTACTTATGCATGCATGAGCAAGGCAAGGCTCGCATTCGGTTTTTTTGTGTAAAAAAACATCCGCTGGGCCTAGCGGCCCCCATCGCCTGGGGCTTAAACCCGGCTGATTCCTGCCAAAAATCGAAATCACCGGTGTTTTAACCGCAACCGCCATGTGCACCGGGCCTGAATCATTGGAAATGACAAGGCGGCATCTTTTAAACAGGCTGGCTAAGCCGCTTAGATCGAACCTTCCGGAAAAATCCAACGGCATGCTCTGCGTCAGGCTCAAGAGCTCTTCAGAAATATTGCGATGTTGAGTATCTGCTATGATCAGGACTTTAACACCCTGTCGTGCTGCAAGACCGTCTATCACCTGCGCAAATTTTGAAAGCGGCCACCGCCTGGAAATACAGCTCGAAGCCGGATTAATAGCGACAAGTGTCTCTTGAGGAGTAATCCCGGCCTGTTCCAGGAGCTCTTCAACAACCCGCTGGGAACTTGATCGTATCGGCATATATAACTCCTGCTGAACATTAAAGATGCCAAGCGGTTCCAAAAGATCGAAGTTGTATTCCGACTCGTGTTTGATACCTTCCTGTTTACGGTGGGCTATAGTGCGCGTCAAAAAATAAGGCCCTTTGCGGTCATAACCTATGCGCTCTTTTATCCCGGCAAGAAAAGCCAAAAGATGGACGCGCACAGTGGGGTGAAGGATTACCGCAATGTCAAACCCGTCTTTTTTTAGCCTTTTTGCAAAATTTATAGTTGAAAATAATCCGCGCGACTTATCTTTATCAAAAACAATGACCTTGTCTATATAGGGATTGCCCTCGACTATATCTTTTGTGGCCGGGGCTACCATAATTGCGATATAACTCATAGGGTAGTGCTCTCTTAGGGCCTTGAGGACCGGTGTCGACAGCAGAACGTCGCCGATACGGTCTGTGCGCGCCACAAGGATGCGCCTATATCGGCTCTCTTTTAGACGCGCCTCGTCTCCTTCTAAAATAAGCCTGACTCCGAGCATTACGTCAAAGCTCGTGATCGTTTCAATACACTCGCGGTTTTGCACACAGTGCGCTTTACCGCAAGGAGCGCAGATCACATTTTTGCGCACTGCCAATCCGCGCTTAGACCATGGCCCATACTCTTTATAATCCGACGGGCCGTATATACCTATAACGAGCTTATCAAGGTAGCTGGCCGTATGAAGCACGCCGCTGTCATTACAAATTACAAGCTTGGCGGATAGGACTACAGCAGCCAACTGGCCGAAAGTTGTACGGCCGCAAAGGCCTATTGCGCCTTCGCCTATGCCGGCGACTACGGTATCAACTAGGCCGCGTTCCTCGGCGATACCTGCAACAACGACTTTAAAACCATATTTTCTGATGATCTCCCGGCCGACTTCGATGAAGCCGTCTTTGGCCCACCGCTTGAGACTGCTTAGGGCTCCGGGAACGATCAAGGCAAATTCCTGCCCTTCCAAGATCCCATAGCCGGCTAAAAGATCGCTGACGGCCTCAAAATCCTGGTTTAGGATAAAAGAAGGGTTCCTGCGGGTATTTAATTCTTCGAAATGTTCTTCGTCTATTGCCTGGCCCCTTAATGCCACAATAGCCTTATAAAGATGCTTTTGGCTGGAGTGTTGGCACCAATGCGGGTATTTGATCCAGGCCGGATTCTTATATGCCGCTCTAAGCCCCCATCTGTAAAACGTATTTTTTAAGTCGATGATACAATCGAACTTTGCGCGTTTGAGCCGAAGGAAAAGCCTGATCTTGTCTTTTAAAGGAGCATGCTTGTCAAAGACGATAAGCTCTCCGACATCCGGGTGATTTTCAAAGACACACCGTGTGCGCGGGCCGGCAACGACAGTGATCTGGCTTTGCGGGCACTCGCGCCTCAAAAAGTCAAAAGCGGGCAATGCCATCATAGCATCGCCGAGATTGCTTAAGGTTATGTAAAGGATCTTTTTTATTTCAGGGGTTTGAGCCATCCGCGCTTCTCTGCCTCTTTACAGATATCTTCGATCTTGATCGCGCTCATACATGTATTGTCCGCGCATTTCAGATTATAACAGGGAATCACGCAACTTAAGTCTTTTTTTCTTAAAACAGAAAACTCCCCTCTTCCCAGCGGCCCTGTCACCTCTGGGGCGGTAGGCCCGAAAAGGGCGATCGTCCTGGCTTCCATGGCCAAAGCGATGTGCATTGGGCCGGAATCAGCGGAGATAACCACGTCGCTTTTACTAAACAGGGCACCCAATTGTTTGAGCGTAGTAAGGCCGCAGGCGATAAAAGGCTTGTGACGGCTCATACCAGCTATATCCGCGGCTAGAGGTTGGTCCAAGAAAGATCCCGAAATAATAACCTCTTCTCCGTAGCTCTCAAAGAGGACGTCGATGAACTTTGCAAAACTCTCCTTGGGCCATCGCTTCAGGCCCCAGTTGCCTCCCACATGCAAGACAACGATCTTCTTGCCTTCGGCCACACCATGTTTTTTTAAAAGATCATCCACAAAGCTCTTGTCTTCTTTGCTCACGAAAAAATCGTAATAACGCTCGCCATCCGGGATCCTCGTGCGTGTAACCAAGTAATAATATGTGTCGGCGCGATGGAAGATTTCTTTCGGCAAGCATACCTTTTCGGTCAAAAACAAACCATTCATCTTTATTGCAAAACCGATACGCCGCCGTATACCAGCCAAAAAGGCACAGAATATACGGGTAAGTGAGGTCTTAAAAAAATAAGCGGCGCTGAAATGACGGCTTCTTAATTCCATGACAAGCCTCAACTTGCCCAGAAATCCCTTATGCCGGCCTTCTTCATCCAACCCCATTACCTCATCTAAGTAATTATTCCCCAAAAGTATCGCTTTGCAACGGGGCACGACGAGCGCCGCGATATAGGCGCCGGGGTATTTCTTGCGTATTGCGCGGATGGCAGCAGTCGAGAACAGGACATCTCCAAGCCAATTTACCTCAACAACAAGGATCCGTTCTTTGGCTGAAAAATCTGATAACTTGACGCCGTAACTCATTTTTTATTCATCTCTTTCATCCGCAGATAATAACCGCTTGTCTTGATAAAAAAAGTAAACACGTCCCAGGATCTGCTCGCACCCTTGATCCTTTTGAGCGCATATATATCATCGTGTGCGTAGCCTTGTTCGGGCAGCGTAGTAACCGCGACCTCATAGCCTGCATGCCGGACTAATTTCTCAATACCGGCGTTATAGCCGCCCACAGGGTAACAAAAAGCATTTACAGGCACCCCGAGCATTTTCTCCAAGGCAGCCTTGGAACCAAAGATCTGCCTTTTTAACTCACGCTGGTCCTCAATTTTAGGCAGAAACAAATGATCCAAGGTATGGGCGCCAATGGTAACCAGTCCCGAATCAGACATCTCTTTGGCCATCTGCGGCGTCATGAATTTAAAATGCTGGCCGTCCATCTTTTTTTCTTTTCCCAAATAATTTACGATAATAAATATCGTAGCCGGAAAATTATATTTTTTTAAGATCGGAAAAAGTTTTGTATAATTATTTTCATAACCGTCGTCAAAGGTCAAAACGACCGTCTTGGGCAAAATAGGTTTTCTGGCCAAAAGTCGTCCTGCTAGTTCTTCTAAGGAGATCACGCAGTAATGATGGTCGTATAAAAACTTTATCTGTTTCTCAAAAATTTCTTCCGGAATATTAAGAAGACTTTCCTCTTCCAAAGGCTCGCCTATGCTGTGATACATGAGAATTGCCGCATCACGGCCACAGCTAAAAATATAACCCGCAAAAATAGCAAGGCTTGCCAGGTAAAAAATGAAGAGATAAAAAATGATCTTTTTTAAGACTTTAGGCATAGGTTTTTTCGTAGACCTCAAGGGTCTTTTGTGCCATGCCAAAAAGCGAAAACTTCTCTTCTATCTGCTTTTTGGCATTTGCGGCAAGCTCTTCTCTCAATATTCTATTATCCAAAAGTTCGTTTATTGCGCAGGCCAACGCATCAACATCTGCCGGCGGACACAGCAAGCCCGTCACACGGTCCTGCACAGATGTAGGTATGCCTCCTACGCGCGTGGCAACAACAGGGACACCCGCGGCTTGCGCCTCCAAAAGTGAAAGCCCCAATCCTTCCTGAAGAGACGGCATGACAAAAACATCCATCAAGCTTAAAGCCAGAGAGATGTCTTTGACCGAAGAACGCAGGAAGACAACGGACTCAAGGCTTTTGGCGCGTATAAGCCTCCTTAATTCATCTTCTTGTTCTCCGTCGCCTATGATCAAAAACTGCATATCGTTCCTACTGTGGGATAAGATACCGGCGGCATCCACCAGATACTTCTGGCCCTTTACACTCGAAAGACGGCCAATGTGGCCTATGATCATCTTTGATGTAGCAAGGCCCAAGCGCCTTTTTTCGGCCTCGATCTCTTCTTTTCCAAAAGAACGGAATTTAGTTGTATCCACTCCGTTATAGATCAATGCGATACTGTCAGAGCTGATGTGAAAATCATTGATCAGGTGTGTGCGCACCTGATCGCTTATGGCAATTACCTTTTGTCCCCAGCAAGGCCAGAGCCTGCGGCTAAGACGAGGCTTAAAATAACCGTGACAGGTCGACACAAATGGTTTCTTTGATGCCGCTCTTAAAAAAGATGCCAGTACCTGGGTGACCCGGGTATTGGCATGTATACAATCTATTTTGTATTCCTTCAAAACCGGCATCAATCGCATAAAAGATGCGAAAACCTTGGGGCTGATCTCGCATTTTGTCGATAGAGGGACGCGTATATGCGGCACGCCTTTTTTGGCAAACTCTTCTTCCAACTCTCCGCCGCGGGAGGCGACGACATATTCAAAGCCTCCCTGTCCGTGCAGGCCGGTGCATAAATTCAAAAGATAAGCGGTTATCCCGCCGTAATTAACGTGATTGGCTAAAAGCAAAACTTTCATACGCTCGGCTTCCTCTTCTCTACGTTGCATCCGATACAGTTCTCACATCAGATCAAACATTCGCATCAACACCACGGTTTTCTGCACGCAGGCTATTTATATCTTTGCTTTTACCGTTTTTGTCGCTTCAGGTTTATCATTCGCATTGCGGCCTCCTGCAACGCAGACAATATTATTGTAACGGGGTCCTGGTTTGACTTGTTTTCCTCAGGGACGCTTGTTTTGCCCCTGCGAGTCAAAACTGCGCTCCGGTTTTTGGCCCCGCTCTCACAGATTTAAAGTATAGGGTGATCCATGCCCGTCCGCCATCAAATCGTAGGCGAGACGCCTCGCCAATGTTCTAGTGGCGGGCGCTTTCGGCCAAAAACAGGCCCTTCGGACAAACAAGCCAAACCACCCCCACCTATATTTGTCTGCGTAACATGAACCCCACTGCTCATACAAATGTATTGTCAAGATATGAGGTAGCAATCCAAGACCCTATAAAGCAAACGATCAGAAATTTTTTTCCAAAGGTTGACTAGGAGTTACGCTCGAGTCCGTTGCGAACCTGACCGAAGAACAATACAGGTTTTCTTTTCCATTCGAGGGAATGTTCGCGATACGGACGAGGCGTAAACCGAAGTCAACGGAAAAAAATTTCAGTTTGCGTATAGGGGCTTGGATTGCGACCCTAAACATCCAAACAAAATCTTATGTTGCGAAAGAACGATATTGCTATTTTTCCAAAAGCGAATCAACCGCGGCCAGGACATCCTTGACTTCTATATTCGCCATGCAGGCATTAGTGCCTTTAATACACGTGTCCTTATAACATGGCGGGCAGCCTTTTTGTCGAAGGACTACAAAACGCTCCGCCGGCGGCAAGTGCCTCGCAGGGTCTGTAGGGCCAAAAAACGCGACAAATGGCGTGCGCATAGCAGCTGCTACATGCAAAGGCGCCGAGTCGCTGGTAATAAAAACTCTGCATTTGGCGACCAATGCAGCCAGCTCCAGAATGCTCGTCTGTGCCACACTACAGATGGGCCTTGATCGTACGTCTTTTAATATCTTTTTGGCGAATGACGCGTCGTCCGCGCTGCCTGTCAACAAGACGCGATATCCTTTTTGATCCAATGAATCGCAGACCTGCGCAAATTTCTTTGCTACCCAGCGCTTACTCTGCCATCGCGGGCTGGCTCCTATATTAATGCCTATAAGATGGCGCGGCATTTGGCCTTGTTCTGCCAGGAATTTTTCTGCAAATCTCTTATCATCTTCCGAAGGCCAGAGCTCGAGCCTCTCTCCCGAATAATCGATATCCAACATCTCTAATACTCGGAACTGGTGCGCTACAGGGCCTATGGCCTCCGGCGTATCTTTTATCTTCTTATTCAAAAGAAAACCGAACTTACCGTTATCATAGCCGTAACGCCGGCCGCAACATGTTGCAAAACTCAAGATGTGGCTTTTCTTGTTATTCTGGAGATCGATCGACATATCAAAACGCCTGCGCGCGAGCTTCCTGGCCAAGGCCCACAACCCTTTTATCCCTTTATCCCTGCCTTTGAAGTCGCAAACGATAAGTTCATCAATATAAGGACACCTCTCTAAAATATCTTTGGCCTGGCGTCCTACAAGACATACGATCTTTGAAGACGGAAACTTTTTCTTGAGCGCAGCTAATGAGGCGGTTGCAAGCACGCAATCCCCTATTGCGCTGATCTTGATCACAAGTATACGCGCAATATCCAAGGCCTCACGGTAAACCTTAATGGTATCTTGCGCCATCTTCTCTAAAGAGAACTTTTCCTCTACTTTTTTACGGCCGGCCCTGGCCAATCCGGAGGCAAAATCCTGATCTTTCAAGATACTCAAAATAGCTTCTGCTAAACCATCCGGGTCTTTAGGATGGACCAGGATGCCGTCTAACTTGTCCTCTATGATCTCGACCACGCCGCCGACGCGAGTTGCAACTACCGGCACGCCGATGGCCTGTGCTTCTACGACAACACGGCCGAAGGACTCCTCTGCGATAGACGGCATGACAAGGCAGTCCATCTGGGATAATAACTCGGGGATATCATGCCTTAACCCTAAAAATTTTACAGCCTCGGACAACCCCAGGCGCCGTGTCCAGACTTCAAGCTCCTCCATATAATTATCTTTGCCTGGCGAGATGCCGCCTACGATCCACGCCTTTACGCCTGGAAGCGAACGCAGCACCTTGGCCATGGCTTTTAAAAAATATAACTGTCCCTTGATAGGCGTAATGCGGCCTACCACTCCGATCAGAAACTCTTTCCGGGACGCCTGGCGCAAAGTATCACGAAAAGAATACTTTGCCAGGTCAACGCTGCGCGGGATAAGCCTGATGTTCTCAAAAGGTACGCCGAAACCTTCGACCATCCGTCGGCCAATGACAGAACTCGGCACAATAGTATACTTGCCCCATCCCATCATATAGCTAAAGATATGTTTGCTGTAAGCGCCGTGGGCTGTAGTCAAAAGGACTGCGCTGGTCCGAAGCGTGCCCATAAAACCTATCCAGGCAGGCACGCGGGAACGGGCATGGACTATATCAATCCGCTCTTTTTTAATAATACCGGCCAACGTGCGCGCAGCTTTCAACATCACCCAGAAAGCCTTGTTATCGACCGGAAGTATATAGTGTTTTATCCCGCAAGACTCCAATTCCCTTACGAGTTCGCCGCCTGCCGAAACAACCACGCAATTGTGGCCATTTTTCACCAGATATTTAGCCAAGTCTATTGTGCCTGTCTCTACCCCGCCGACATTCAACTGCGGGAGAATTTGCAATATATTCATAATATCTTTTTTAACCCTTCCAGGACGACTTTTCGAGTTTCCAGCGGTTTAATTTCCGGCTTTCGGTCGACAAGCAACAACAGCTTATCATAAATTGCGTTTAATTTAACGAGATAAATAAAGCCTTCTTTTGCCATCGCATTCAAGAATCTTTGTACCTTATTATTTTCTTTGCCGGGGCCCAAAGACAGGCGGCTGGGTTCAAATACTACCACGTGCCTTCCGCTGGCCGCCGCCTCGGAAACCATAGAGATACTTTCACCGCTGACAATAACACAGTCGCTCAAATAAAATATTGCGCCCACGGCCCCGCGAGGATTGGCTTCAGAGGCAACCACAAAAAGCCTGCAGGCCGGGTAGCCCTCAAAATGTGCCCGGAGCACCTTGACAACACTTGCCGGAGTACGGCGGGAAGTCGTCAGGAAAATCACCCCCTGCCTTTCTTCCAGGAACCTTTTGATCTGCGAACATAAAAAATCCGCCATTTCGGCTGTTAACGTATAATGCTTCGAATCTCCACCTACCAATAACCCGATCCGTGGTTTGTCAAAACTTTCAAGACTTTTTAGTTCCGGCCTGTCTTCGAGAAGTTTTTGAAAATCATTCTTTATCGAAACAGGGCTGACCGCGTTCAAAGAACCCAACAGTGATAAAATATTCTTCCTCTGCGGCGGCCGGTCATGCTGGGGTATAATGACCAGGTCAAACCGCGAAAAAGGCTCGATACCCGGCTTCATGATCGAAACAGACCTTGCATTATCCTCAAAGGCTATTGAACAATTTACTGCAGCTAAAGACGAACCGGCGGAAACCACCATATCATAAGCATGGCCGGCGGCTTCCCGGATCCCGGGCGATTTTAAGTAAAATGGCAGGATCAAGCCGGCAAAGCGCGGCCCAAAAAGATAACTTGCCAAAGCAAAAAATTTAGCCGATATGGCGCTCTTGAATTTGATCTCTGCCAACCGGCTCTTGACCGTAAAACCTAAGTCTTGCAAACAGTCTACCAGGGCCAAGGATTGCTTAAGGTGGCCGAGCTTGCCGTCGTTCAGTATCAACACATCTTTCTGGGGCGAATACTTCCAGCGTTTATAAAACCACAGGTACTCTTGCGGGTATTTAGTGACCCAATCCTGGAAAACTTTGTTTATATTTGCCAGGTTCACTTTCACGTCATCCGCAGGGCTTGCGGTCGAAACCAGCTCATAGGGTTTTAAAAGCAGCTCGTGATAGGGCCCATGTAGCCGGCGCATAAAAGCCAGAATTATCTGCGATCCCATTTTTTTAGCCAGCCGCACGCTGCCTACCGGGGTCATAGCAAGTTTCCCAAAAAATTCAACAGGGATACCATCCTGGCCGCCATGGTCAGCGATAGTGCCTATCGGATTGCCTGCGCCAAGGTGCTGCATCAGGGTCTTAAGCTCATCAACGCGGATAACACGTATACCTTTGTCCTGCCTTAATCGGTTAAGATAGCTGTCTATTTTTCTGTGCTTTGTTTGCGGCTGCGCCAGCATCGCATAACTGCCTTTTGAGAAGAGGCCGGCGCAGGCAGCATTGGAAAGCTCCCAGCTGCCGGCGTGACATCCCAAAAAGATAACACTCGTATGGTCCTTTTTAGCGTCCTCGATCACTTTCATATCCGTGATCTGTACATGTTTACGTATATAGGCCCCATCCATCAATGGCAGATACATCGCCTCTACCAGGTTCTGGGCAAACCGGATATACATCGCTTTAATGATGCGCTTACGCTCAAATTCAGAAATATTGCTGAAGGCGATCTTCAAATTCAGATAGGCTTTTTTGTTCTTTTTTGCGGCAAAATAATAATATAACCAGCCCATAGGCCTTGCTAAAAATAGCCAGGCTTGCACAGGAGCCAGCCTCATGAAAACAAGAGCGCATTTAAGCGCGATATAAAGAATGTAGTCGCTCATAAAAAGCAGATTCTCCTTCGACGATCTTTAAAGAGACCTTTAAGACAAAAATGTCAATGCCCGGCTTCTCTTGCCGCAGCCAATTGGCGAACCTCACAACATCTTTTTGAGTTGTGACAATAGCCTGGGCACCGGCATCAAGAGACTTGCGTATAACGCCTTCCAGATCTTGCGCCGAATATTCATGGTGGTCGTCAAAGAAGTTTTCAGACACTACTTCGGCCCCGCAGAATTTCACGGCCGCCAAAAAAGAAGCCGGGTTTGCAATGGCACATAACAAACCTGCCTTTTTTCCTCTTAAATTGTCCAGCTCTACCTTGGAACCCGAAACAACACTATAAAGAAATTCCGGCTCGTGCACAGCCTTAATAAGGAGCGCCGCGTGATTGAACTTCCTTAAGCGGCTTTCAAGCTGGCGCACAGAAGCAATAGGAACCTCATTGACCCTGGATAGGCAAATGATATGCGCGCGCGCTAAGCTCGCCGGGCCTTCGCGCAAAGGCCCCAATGGCAACACACACCCATTAGCGAACGGGTTTGTACTATCGATGACGACGATATCCAGGTCCCTTTTTAAACGCCAATGCTGGAATCCATCGTCCAAGATGATCGTGTCTATGCGCCCATCTTCATCGATCTGCCTGGCTGCCTCCACGCGGTTCTTATCACTTATAACAACGGCATTTTCTTTTAAAGAACCTTTGAGCATGCTTGCCTCATCGCCCAAAATATAATAATCAGGCAAGCCCAGCCCGTTATCCTTTTTTGGCTTTTTATAACCTCGCAGTAGTATCGCCGCACGATGGCCTCTTGGGCATAGTTGCAAAGCCAAATATTCGGCCATAGGCGTCTTCCCGCTGCCGCCCAATGTGATATTCCCCACACTGATGACTTTTGCCGCCGAGCGATAGGATCTTAAGATGTTTTTTTCATAGAGGAACCTGATAAGATAGGCCGTCAACAGATAGAAAAAACTCAAGGCCAAAAGAATTGGCCACAAAATAAAATATGTGGCCGTCATGCGGTTGTGGGTATAGAAAGTTTTCAACCCCTTCATTCTTTTGCCTCTCCCCGGATAACATCAAAGGTACGCAACGCGGCCCCGCGGTTGCGGTCTATCAGGCCCTGCGCACGGCGCCCCAATTCGTTTCTTTCAGAAGGGCTCGCCAGAAGTTTTCTTAGCTCATATTCTAACGCCTGGAAACTCTGGACTTCTATTGCAGCGACTTCGCTGATAAAAACATCCCTTATCTCCCTGAAATTATCCATGTATTTGCCGAACAATATTGCTTTTCCGAAAAGCGCAGGCTCTATAGGATTATGGCCCCCGCGAGGCACAAGGCTCCCTCCTACATAAACAACATCACATATACGGTAAAATGCATTTAAGTCCCCTATGGAATCCAGGATAAGCACATGCGCCGAAGAAATTGCGCTGACAGCTGACAGATGTGAAATATTTACTGCATCCATGCCCTGCAACTTTACCATGCGCCTGATCTTATCAATGCGTTCTAAATGTCTGGGCGCTATAAGCAATCTTAAAGAAGGAAAATCCTTGCGCAGGGATTTGTATATCTCGACGATAGATTCTTCCTCGTTCTCATGCGTGCTGCCGGCGATCAAAAGTTGAGAACCCTTTAATAGATCTTTTAACTGGTGCAATGATGCAGGCTCCCTAAGGTCGGCGGATATATCGAATTTGATATTGCCAGTGATCCTCACCTTATTAACTTTCGCGCCTAAAGCGATGACCCTGTCGGCAGCCTCTTTTGTCTGCATGCAAAACAGGCTTATCTTCTCAAGCGTCTCTTTTAAGAATCCTTTTATGCGGCCATATCTTTTAAAGGAGCGGTCAGATATGCGTCCATTGACTATTACTACGCGAGTACCGCGCCTTTGGCTCAACCGGATAAGATTCGGCCAGATCTCGGTTTCCATAATAATAAGTAGACTCGGGTTAATGGCGCACAGATAGTTTTCGACCGCAAAAGAAATATCCAGAGGCGCATAAAAAACCACCTCATTTTCCATTAAGATCTTTTTGGCAATAGCATGGCCGGTGGGTGTGACTGTCGAGACCACAATACGCTTCTGTGGCCAGGTGGAGCGTATAAGACGCACCAGGGACTCTGCGGCGCGAGCCTCACCTACGCTTACCGCGTGGATCCAGACAACATCGCGCCCCTTTATGGTATCAAATGTGCCTTTTTTTATAAATCCCAGGCGTGTCAGGATATCCGCATGGAGACGGCCGCGAAATGCATAGATCGGCAGATAGGCCAGATAGGCGAAAAATAACAATATGTCGTACAAAAAATAAATCATATTTTTGCTAAGGGCTTAGAGCTTATGGCTTAGGGTAAGAACATCAACTCTATGCCCTTTGCCCTACGCCCTATGCACTATCACGCTCGCGGATGTGCCTTATCGTAAACAGATTTTAGTTTTTCGGTCGTCAAGTGAGTATAGATCTGCGTAGTGGAAAGATTCGCGTGGCCAAGAAGCTCCTGGACGCTGCGCAGGTCCGCCCCGCGGTTCAACAGATGCGTAGCAAAAGAGTGCCGCAGCGTATGCGGCGAGATATGTTCTTTTAGGCTTATCTTGGCGATGTAGACATCCAACATCTTACGCAACCCGCGCACACCCAGCTTCTTTTTGTTTTTATTTAAAAAGATCTCACGCGCCTCGATCTTCCTTTTCTCCAGATAATTACGTATTGCGCGCAGGGCACGATCACCTATAGGCAACATCCTCTCTTTCTTGCCCTTGCCGAACGCCTTGACCGTACCGCTGATGAAATCCACATCTTCTTCTCTCATGGCAACAAGTTCCGATACACGCATGCCTGTCGAATACAGGGTCTCCAATATAGCCCTGTCGCGCAGGCCTTTCAAAGTGCCTGTGTCAGGCGCTTCCACGAGCCTTGCCGCGTCTTCTTCTGTCAGGAATTTCGGAAGATGTTTCTCCTGCTTAGGCGAGACGATAGCATCCGTCGGGTTGATCTTGATGAAACCATCCTTTATCAGAAATTTAAAAAAGCTTCTTAGGGAGGACAGCTTTCTTGAAACAGTGCGGACTGTAAGGTCCCTCTCTTTTAAGTGCGCCAGATATTTGCGCACAAAAAGGTAATCTACTTTTTCGATCTCGGTGTCTTTGGCGAAACCCATAAACTCTTCCAAGTCGAGCCTATAGTTTAAGATCGTGTGCTCCGACGCATTCCTCTCGATCTCCAGATATCTCAAAAACTTCTCTATATGTCTTTCCATGATTTGCCTGCTAAAATTCCTTTTGTCTACAAATCACCCCGAGCCTAATTTAGGCGAGGGGTCTTATATATAAATTTAAACCCTTGACAGACCCAGATAAATAAGTTATATTTTTACTGTATCACGATGAGAGGCTATCCAAAGGGCTCGTCCCGCGGAATGCCTCTTAAAAAATATCTCAAAGGTTCCGCCTCGATAACAAGGGCCCATGGGGCCCTCTCGAAAGAGTAGTCGAGGCGGTCGTTATTTTCAGTAATAATAGCGGCTCCCATTTTTAAAAATATCAAATTCACTTTCAACAACTCTTTCAATAGTTTCATAAGACCTCAAGTCCTGCCTCTCCCATTTTCTATAAACAGCCCAATTGCAGTAATCAACGATTTGCAGGTCATAATTTGATTTTGACGCGTGATGGAAAATATAGTAAACGCGGCCTGCCGGCAACTTATGAGCAAGAACTTTTTTGATAGTCTTCTCTATTGCCTTTCTTTTACGTAGAATGGGTATGCTGTCAGTAAAAACAATTATTTTTTCAAAAAGCCTCAAATCATATCCATTGATAACATAAAGAAGTAAATATCCCAACATATCAGGATAAAATCTTTCTTCTCCTCGCAAGGATGGTCCTGTTTTTCTTTTCTCAACAATTAGACTGTCTATTCGTGTCTGATCAAGATGTCTATCTATGATATTAAAAACGGAATCGCGAACAGATTGCCTATCTTCCGATGCGCGAAAATACTCAATCTCTATGCCTTGTTCAACCAAATTATATTTTAATTCATTAAGATGCTTATACGCCTCAAAGGGCCTAATTTTAGAAAGAGCTGTCAAAGTAAAATATTTAGTGCCTGTGTCCGAAAAATCTAAATTCCCGCCTTCGTCTAAGAATATATAAAGCGCTTCCTTTTGATTATTGTCATTCATGACACTTTATTTTCCATCTGTTCTAAAATTTTTCCAAACCCGCATCGGAAATACTACATCCCCTTACTGTTGAGCAATGCAATGTCCGTGTTTAAGCCGACATTAAAAATTTTTTGGCACTTCGCTACGCTTCGGTTGGCGAGGGGTTACGTATCGTTCGTTGCGAACCTGACCGAAGAACAATACAGGTCTTTTATTTCCTTGCGAGGGAATGTTCGCGTTACGAACGAGACGTAAACCGAAGCCAACGGTCCCCTGCAATCCAGAGGATTGCGGGGATTTTATCCCGGGAATTCTTTGAATTCCACGGGACAAAAAATTTTGTCGGCAAAACATGGACGTTGCATTGCGAAAGAACAAAAAACTTATGGCTCGATTTTTGGTTCGCCCTTTGGCTCTTCTCGGCCCTTGTCTTCTTGTTTTCTGTCCTCTGTCATCTGTTCTCTGTTTTCTGATGTTTCCGTAGGCAATTCGCGAGACGTGAATGTGCATTTAGGGTAATTGCTGCACCCGTAGAAAGACCGGCCGCGATAGGAACGCCGCAGGATGAAATCTCCGCCGCATCCAGGCGCAGGGCACTTTACCCCGCTTGAGATAGATTTGGCGTTTTTGCAAGTAGGATAATCCGAACAGCTCAAGAACTTTCCCTTGCGGCCCCACTTGACGACCATGGGCTTTCCGCAAAGCGAACAGATCTCTTCTGAATAGATCACTTCTTTCTTGATCGTTGCCGAGGCATAATCCAATTTTTCTTTGAACGGCGCGTAGAACTCCTGCAGGATATTTACCCAGTTAACCTTGGCCTCTTCGACAAGATCCAATTCCTCTTCCATATGGGCGGTAAAAGTTATATCCATGACCTGCGGAAAATATTCCACCAGGAGTTCGCTGACCTTAACCCCTAATTCCGTAGGCGCCAAATACCCTTTTTCACGGCGCACGTAATCACGGCTGACAATAGTAGAAATGGTAGGCGCGTAGGTGCTAGGCCGTCCGATACCGTCCTCTTCAAGCGCCTTGATAAGAGAGGCTTCCGAGAACCTCGCCGGCGGCTTGGTAAAGTGTTGTTCGGGCAAAAATCTTAAAAGTTCCAGGGGCTCGCCTTTGACCAAAGGCGGCAACATATTCTTTTTTGCTTCCTCTTCCTCGGCTTCATCCTCAATTTTATAAAGGGTAGTAAAACCTGGAAAAACAACGCTTGAGCCCGTGGCCTTGAAGAGATGCTCGCCGCTGGCGATCGTTACGCTTGTCACTTCTATCTGCGCGGAATTCATCTGGCTGGCGACAAACCTCTTCCATATAAGCTCATAAAGCTTGGCCTGTTCAGCCGTCAAAAATTTCGCTAATTCTTGAGGCGAGCGTTCGACCTGCGTCGGACGTATGGCTTCATGCGCCTCCTGCGCCAGCTTTTTGGATTTATACACCCGCGGGCTTTCAGGCAAATACTCCTTGCCGAATTCCTTGTCAATAAAAGACCTGACTGTAGTTGTGGCGCTTTGTGCCACATTGGTAGAATCTGTCCTCATGTATGTGATGAGGCCCACAGGCCCTTCCTGTCCCAATTCAATGCCTTCATAGAGCTGTTGGGCTATGAACATCGTCTTTGTCGGGCTGAAACGCAATTTATTAAAAGATTCCTGCTGCAAAGAACTGGTGATGAATGGCGCTTGAGGATTTTTGTTGCGTACATTTTTGTCAACGCCCGTGACTGTAAATTCCCTGCCTGAAAGTTCGGCAATAATTTTTGAAGCAGATTCCTTGCTGGCTATCTCAACCTTTTCATTGCCTATTCTTTCCAAAATAGCCGTAAATATCTTCTTGTCTTCTTTGGAGGCTCCGCCCTTTTTCTTTAATTCAGCTTCGATACTCCAGTATTCGCATGGCACAAAGCCCTGGATATCTTTTTCCCTGTCAACGACAAGGCGGAGAGCCACGGATTGGACGCGTCCTGCAGATAAGCCCCGCGTGACCTTGCGCCATAGAAGCGGGCTCAAAAAATACCCCACAAGCCTGTCTAAGATACGGCGGGCCTGCTGGGCCTTTATCTTGTCTTCGTCAAACTGGCGAGGGGCCTTAAAAGCGGCCTCTATCGCGCCTTTGGTTATTTCGTGGAACTCCACGCGGTACACCGCCTGGTCCTTCAACTTCATCCACTCCTTCAGGTTCCATCCTATGGCCTCACCTTCACGGTCTGGGTCTGTTGCGAAATAAATAGAAGACGCCTCTTTAGCTTGTTTGCGCAATTCAGCCAATAATTTCTTTTTACCCGGGATGACCACGAGGTCCGCTTTGTAATTGTTCTCGACCTCAATGCCTAATTTCTTTGCGGGTAGGTCAACTATATGGCCCATGGAAGAAACAACACAAAAATTTTTCCCCAGAAATTTAGAGATCGTCCTGGCTTTCGCCGGCGATTCCACGATAACAAGAGATTTTGCTGGCATAAAAAATCCTTTTTTTGACCCTTCCTTTATGTGGTATCAGGAAGGTCTACCCTTTCTGGGTTAGATGCTCTTAACGAAGGTCTTCCCCGGAAGCTGTTTAACGGCTTTTTTTAATTCCAGATGCGTCAGGATAGATAACAGATCAGGGACCTTTAATCCTGTCTGGCAAGAAATATCATCAAGCGCGAGCGGCTCATCGCTTAAGATATCCACGACTTTCATCTCCTTGTGATTTAAACTGCGGTCAAGAGCCGATACCGCATCAGAAGGAGCCGGCATGATAAAATTAAAACGCAGGTCTTCTAAGATCTCCTGCGGGACTGTGGCCATTTTGGCGCCCTGCTTGATAAGCTCATTTGCCCCTGAAGATGTATCGGAGGAGACCTTGCCAGGAACAGCAAAAACCTCCCTGCCTTGTTCAAGCGCGAAACGCGCTGTTATCAACGCCCCGCTTTTGGCTGAAGCCTCCACAACCAGCACGCCGCGGCTTAAACCGCTGATAATACGGTTACGCACAGGGAAATTTTTTGCAAACGGCGGAGTATGCAGGGGGAATTCCGAGACCACCGCGCCTTTTTCGGATATCTGACCGAACAATAATTCATTTTCGGGAGGATATATATCCAAAAGTCCGCTGCCAAGGACTGCAATTGTACGGCCGCCGGCATCAAGTGCCGCCCTGTGTGCAGCGGTATCAATGCCACGGGCCATGCCGGATACGATCGTCAGGCCGGCTCGGGCCAAAAAATTTGAAAACTCTTTAGCGCAAGAAAGGCCGTAAAAAGAAGCCCCACGCGAACCGACAACACCAATCGCATTCTGATCGCAAGGCTCAAAACAACCTTTGACATATAAGACAACCGGCGGGTCATAGACCTCTTTTAAAAGAGTGGGATAACCGTCGTCGTATACCGTCAGGATCTTTATGCCGTTGCGGCCAGCCTCTTTGATCTCGGCATCTACATCGAAACTCTTTTCGGTTTCAAGCATGCGCCTTGCCATGACAGGCGACAGACCTGCAGCTTTCGCCCATTCGTGGGGCGTAGCCTTAAAAACCTCTTGCGGCTTTCCAAAGGCTTCCAGGAGTTTTTTTATCCGCACACTGCCGATAGCATCAACGGCATTGAGCAAAATCAGCGCTCTGAAATCATTCATTTCAAGTTTAGACACCTTACCACCTCTCGCGCTGTATCCTCAACACTGAACTTATCGCAATCTACAATAAAATGCGCTTGAGAATAAGAAGGCATGCGCTTGGCCAATAATTCTTTTATTTTTTCCAGCGGGTTATCTACATTAAGAAGGGGCCTGTGCGTAAAGCGGCTTGTCCGCTCCAGAATGACCTCGGGTGATGAAGTCAGGCACACAACTGTGCCGCTTGATCTCAATACCCTGATATTATCCGGATCAACAAAAACACCCCCGCCGCAGGCAACTACCAGGCCATCTTTTTTTGCCAGGTCCGCTACAACTTCTTTTTCTATCTTCCTAAAATACGGCTCGCCTTTAGCCTCAAATATCTCCGGGATAGGCTTCTTTTCCTTGGCTTCGATCAGGCCGTCCATATCAATAAAAGCCCTATTCAACCGCTTTGCCAGGAGCTTTGCGGTCTCTGTTTTGCCGGTGCCCATAAATCCAACAAGATAGATATTCGACATTGGAAGAGATTTTAGCATATTAAGGTAAGGACGGTCAAACAATTCCTCAATAAAAAAGCCCTGGCTGGTAACTCAAGCCAGAGCTCTAACTTATTTTATAATAAGGACTAAAGGCTCCTAAATAAGGTCATAACTTATGGAACACCGTGAACATAAGTTATCTGACCGAATTTATCCTGTCAGCCGGAGGCTGATCAGGATCTATTTTAGGTTTTTATTCCTTTTACGTACGCCTTATAATTCCTTTTTACCTCATTCATGCTGTCGCCGCCGAACTTCTCTACCATAGCATTTGATAGCTCAAAAGCCATTACAGACTCGGCAACAACACCGGCCGCAGCCACAGCGCAAGTATCATACCTTTCCACAGCAGCCTTTGTCGACTTTTTTGTCACTATATCCACGGAATCCAAAGGCTTACCTACGGTAGCTATTGGCTTCATAGTGCAGCGCACTACAATGGGCTCTCCGTTCGACATTCCACCTTCGATGCCGCCCGCATTATTAGTCTTTCTATAAAAACCCTTATCCTTGGAATAGTATATTGCGTCATGGACTGCCCGTCCGAAAGCAGAGGCATATCCTGTGCCCAATCCGAACTCAACTGCTTTAATAGCAGGAATGGAGGACAGTACTCCGGCAAGCCGGGCATTCAAGCGCCTGTCCGCAGCCACATAACTGCCCAATCCCGGGGGCACGCCGACAGCGGTCAGGCTGAAGATCCCCCCGACGGTATCGAGGTTCTTTCTTGCCTGGTCTATTTTCTTGTTCATCTTTTCTTTGTTCTTTTCGCCGCCTATCGCCAGGACTTCGCTTAAAACAGATATACCGAACTCTTCTAAGAAGAGTTTACAGACGGCGCCTACGGCCACGCGCGAAACAGTTTCGCGCGCAGAAGCGCGCTCCAAAACATTCCGTATATCCTCATGGCCATATTTCAAACACCCAACCAGGTCCGCATGGCCCGGCCTGGGATTTGTCAAAGTGATAAGGTCATCGATCCGGAAATCACTGTTTTTTACATAAAGGCCGATGGGGCTCCCCAGAGTCATGCCGTTCTTTACCCCGCAGAGGATATCAACGTTGTCCCCCTCTATCTTCATGCGGTCGCCGCGGCCATAACCCAGCTGCCGCCTTTTTAACTCGATATTCATCTCTTTTAAGTCGATCTTTAACCCGGCCGGCATACCCTCTAAGATCGCGATCATGCACCGTCCGTGCGACTCACCCGCTGTTAGGAATCTAAGCATACGACCCTCCCTAAATATGAAAGAAAATATCAATGATCTTTGGAGCCCAGAAAATGCTTGCGACCGCGCCCAAGGCCAGATACGGACCGAAGGCGATCGTACTTTCTTTTGTCCTAAGTTTAATGATCACGCCTACAACTGCCCCTGCAAGCGAGCCCAAAGGCAGGCTCAAAAGGGCTATCTGCCATCCAAGAAAAGCTCCGATCATTGCCAGAAGCTTTACGTCGCCTCCGCCCATAGACTCCTTCTTGAAAATAAAATCTCCGAAACAACCCAAGAGCCACAAGACTCCGCCGCCGACAATAACGCCCAAAAGAGACTGCAACAAACCCCAGAAGTGGTTAGTGGCATGCTGCAGCGAAGGAAAAATAAAACTTAAAATCAACCCAACGATAATACCCCCGACGCTGATCTCATCGGGTATGATACGAAAGTCAAAATCTACGAAGGTCGCGACAATAAGGCCGCAAATAAACACGCAATAAGCAAAACCCTGGACGCTAAAGCCAAACCTGTAGTAAAGCGCCAAAAAAAACAGGCTCGTCAGCAGTTCTACGAAAAAATAGCGCGGTGAGATTTTTTGGCCGCAATCGCGGCAATGCCCGCGCAACAAGATATAGCTCACCAAAGGGATATTATCCTTAGGCCTTATTGGGTTCTTGCAATGAGGGCAATGAGAAGCAGGCTTCACGACAGACTGCTCGCGGCCCATCCGATAAATGCAGACGTTTAAGAAACTACCGATGCATATACCGAATAAAAAGACGAAAACCCCTACGATCATCTCAAGCATATGCCCCTTTCATCTTTTACCTTCCCTCTCCCATCTTCTCTTCTAAAGCCCGGCGCATCACATCCACCGGAGCACTTTTGCCTGTCCAATATTCAAAAGCCAATGCGCCTTGATACAAAAGCATGCCCAGCCCGTTGGCTGATCGGCAACCGGCCTCTTTAGCCATTTTCAATAGTCTAGTCTGCGCCGGATTATAAATCAAGTCATAAACAAAAAGTCCCGGTCGCAACCACTCTTTTTTTATAAGCACGGGGTCGGACTCTTTCATGCCCACAGGCGTTGCATTGATCAGGATATCAGGATGCATGGCGCCGAGTGACTCCAACGACCCTGCGGCCTCAACAACTATATTCGGGAAAAACTTTTTGATACGCTGGTACAAACCATCTGTTTTTGCAGGATCGATATCAAAAATCAGAAGCTTAGCTGGGCCGCTTGAAGCAATAGCCGTGGCAACAGCCTTTGCGCCACCGCCAGCTCCTATCATAAAAACAATCTTGCCCCCGATTTTCACGCCGCGCTCTGTCAAATCCCTTAAAAAACCAAGGCCGTCGGTGTTAGAACCGCTCAAAGTCCCGTCAGTCTCCACGCGGACAGTATTTACCGCCTTGTTCATGTTTACGACCGGGGAAATGCTTGCATTCAGATGTGCGATCGCGCGCTCCTTATAAGGCACGGTGACATTAAAACCTTTCAAGTGTTTTTCAAAGATGGTCTTTTTAAAAAAATCGTCTAGGCCTTCCGGAGGCACTTCAAACAATTGATACTCGGCGTTCATTCCGTAATGCGCGAATGCCGCATTATGCATAAACGCAGAATAGCTATGGCTAACAGGATACCCTATTAAACCATAGAGCTCTTTTCCGCTGGTCGTAGTCATATTTTTAATGTAAAAACTTAAAATAGATCCCGATGGCTAAAAAACAGCCACGGGATAAATTCGACCAGCAGACTTACGTTCACTAATCGTTCCGTAAGTCTGGGTCTCATTTAGAGGTGGAGTATTTCGGATTTTGACGGCCGTACGGAGAGCTTATTAACGGCATTCAAAAATGCTTTGGCTGAAGCCTCAATGATGTCGGTTGAAGAACCGCGGCCTGTAGCGACCCTTTTGTCGGCTGCCACTCTGACACTGACCTCGCCTAAGGCATCCTTGCCGGAAGTGACTGCTTCGATCCTGTAATCAAGAAGCTTTGACTTTACTTTAGTGAGCTTTTCTATGGCTTTATAGCACGCATCCACCGGGCCGTCACCCGCAGAAGTTGATTCGGTTATCTTGCCCTTATATTTAAGGCGCACAGTAGCCTGGGGCGTGACATTCGTGCCGCTTGAATAAGCTATAGAATCAAGCTGCCAGATCTGTGCCGGTTTATTTATTTCATCTTCTATCAAAGACACAATGTCTTCTTCATAAACCGTTTTTTTCTTATCAGCGAGGTCCTTGAATTTTTCAAAAGAGCGGCTCAATTCCGCATCAGACAGCTTTATGCCCAACTCTTCCAATCTTTTTATGAATGCGTGCTTTCCGGAATGTTTGCCTAAAACAAGGCCAGTGCCGGTGAAACCAACGTCTTCGGGCGCTATGATCTCATAGGTCTGTCTTTTTTTAATAACGCCGTCCTGATGTATACCTGATTCATGGCGGAATGCATTGGCGCCCACTATGGCTTTATTGGGCGCGACGACAAAACCGGTAAGCTTCGAGACCAGGCGTGACGCTTTATAAAGTTCTCTTGTAGCAATGGAGGTCTGGACGCCGGGATAAATATCGCGCCGCGTCTTGACTGACATGACTATTTCTTCCAAAGATGCATTGCCTGCGCGCTCTCCGATACCGTTAATGGTGCACTCTACCTGGCGCGCGCCGTTTCTTACTGCGGCCAGGGAATTTGCAACCGCCAGGCCCAGGTCATTATGGCAATGGACAGAGATAACGGCGCGGTCAATATTTGGGACATTCTCTTTTATGGCACGGATAAGATCTCCGTACTGTTGTGGGTAAGCGTAGCCTACGGTATCGGGAATATTGACCGTTTTGGCACCGGCAGCGATCACGCTTTCAACGACTTTAAAAAGGAAATCCGGCTCCGTGCGCGAGGCATCCTCCGGAGAAAACTCGATATCGGAAGTGTATTTTTTCGCATAACGCACGCTCTCTGCCGCAAGCCTTAATATCTCATCTTCCGCTTTTTTAAGCTTGTACTGCATGTGTATCTTGGATGTAGCCAAAAACACATGGATACGCGCTCCTCCTTTAGCGGATTTTGTCGCCTGATACGCCGCATCAATATCTTTGGTGACAGCCCGAGCCAAGCCGCAGATGATAGCCCCCTTAACACTCGATGCTATGGCCTTAACGGCGGCAAAATCACCCTTCGAAGAAATAGGGAAGCCGGCCTCGATTACATCAACACCTAAAGCCACAAGCTCGCGCGCGATCTCGATCTTCTCGCGCTCATTCAGTGTGGCGCCCGGCGCCTGTTCTCCGTCGCGAAGCGTTGTATCAAAAATGATCAACTTATCCATATCTTTTACGCCTTCTTCATCCAGGGCATCATATCGCGCAATTGCTTGCCCACCTTCTCTATTTGGTGCTCGTCGCCTTCTTTGATCAGGCGGTCGAAGTTCTTGCGGCCTGTTTCGTTTTCAGCTATCCACTCTTTTGCAAATTTGCCTTTGACTATTTCTTTCAATATCTTCTTCATCTCTTTACGGGTCTTCTGATTGATGATCCTTGGCCCGCGCGTTAAATCTCCATAACAGGCTGTGTTGGAAACACCACGCCTCATGCCGGAAATACCGCGCTCCTGTATCAGGTCGGTGATCAACTTCAATTCATGCAACACCTCAAAATAAGCGATCTCCGGCTGATAACCGGCCTCGACCAAAGTATCAAATCCTGCTTTGATCAATTCAGTAACACCTCCGCAGAGAACAGCCTGCTCACCGAACAGGTCTGTTTCGGTCTCCTCGGAAAAAGTCGTTTCTATAACACCGGCTGTCGTGCCCTTGATACCCTTTGCATAGGCTAAGGCGATATTTTTAGCGTTGCCAGAAGCATCCTGGTGTATAGCCAATAGACACGGCACGCCCTTGCCCTCTTCATACATCCTGCGAACCAGGGCCCCCGGGCCTTTAGGCGCTATCATGATGACATCTATATTTTTAGACGGCTTGATCTGTTTAAAACGGATATTAAACCCGTGAGAAAAAACAAGGACTTTGCCTTTCTTCAAGTTAGGCTTGATCGCCTCGTTGTAAACTTTTGCCTGTACGTGGTCCTGGGTCAATACCTGGATAACGTCTGCTTTTGCCGCAGCCTCTGCAGCTGCAACAGGATTAAAACCGTCTTTTTTAGCCAGATCGTAATTAGGCGTACCCTCCACCTCGGAGACGATCACGTCTAAACCGCTATCCCTAAGGCACAAGGATTGGCCGCGGCCCTGTATGCCGTAGCCGATTATGGCTATTTTTTTGCCTTGCAGGTATTTCAAATCCGCATCCTGATCATAATAAATTTTCATCTCTTCTCCTTAACTTTGCCTATTTTAGGCTTGTTCCTTACAAAGTTAACTCCGCAGTCTGCGCAGTCCGCCACTGAATCAATGGCGGACAAGCGCTTAGACAAGGAGTCAATTTATTTTGCTATAGCGATCCTTCCGGACCTGACTAATTCAACAAGTTTAAAATCCTTTAACTGGCCTAAAAAATTATTTAGGTGTTCCTGGTCAGCCACAAGCTCTACGATACAGAAATCCTCTTTTCTTACCAAAACGCTTGCCTTGGCGCGCCCGATGACTTTTTTAAGCCGCACAAAATCTTTCTTATCGACGGAAATCTTGACAAAGACCAATTCGCGCTCTATGTAATCTTTTTTGGTAAAATCGATTATCGTAATGACATCAATAAGTTTATTAAGTTGTTTTTTTATCTGCTCCAAAACCTGTTCATCCGAAGCATTGACTACTACCGTCATGCGCGAGATAGCTGAATCCTGGGTCTCGGAAACAGTCAGGGAATCTATGTTATAGCCGCGCGCGCTGAATAACCCAGCAACGCGCGCCAACACTCCGAACTTGTTTTCAACCAATATAGAGATCGTATGTTTCATGCCATCCCCCCGAGCATGCGGTTCAATGCCTCACCGGCAGGCACCATGGGAAAAACATTTTCCTCTGGTTCCACCACAAAATCTATCATAACGACATTATCAGTAGCCAAAGCTTCCTTTATAGCCGGAGCCACCTCATCTTTACGTGTAACGCGCAGGCCCTTGGCTCCATATGCCTCGGCGAGCTTGACAAAATCAGGGTTCTTAAGCGGTGTTGAGGAATACCTCTTATTATAGAAAAGTTCCTGCCACTGTCGCACCATCCCCAGGTAACCATTATTTAAAATGGCTATCTTGACAGGCAGCTTGTTGAAAACCGCTGTAGCTAACTCCTGGATATTCATCTGTATTGACCCGTCGCCTGCAATATCGAAAACCACTTTTTCAGGACGGCCGATCTGGGCGCCTATTGCCGCCGGCAGGCCGAACCCCATTGTCCCCAACCCTCCCGAAGATATCCACGTGCGCGGCTGGTTATGCTGATAAAACAGGCATGACCACATCTGGTTCTGGCCAACTTCTGTTGCGATAATGGCATCACCGCCGGTTAGCTCCCTGATCTTCTCAATAACGAATTGGGGCCTAAGCTTATCATCGTGCTTGTAGGTTAGCGGAAATTCTTTGCGCCACTTCTCGATCTGGCCAAGCCACATTTTTATGTCAGGGCTCTTTTTGATATATCCGATCAGGTCGCGCAGCACCTCTTTGGCATCTCCTACGATCGGCACGTCCACACGGATATTCTTGCTGATAGACGTAGGATCTATATCGATATGGATGATTTTTGCACCTGGAGCAAAGGCATCGATACGGCCAGTCACGCGGTCATCAAAACGCGCGCCGATAGCTACGATCAGGTCAGAGTCCATTATGGCGTGGTTCGCATATGCTGTCCCATGCATACCGAGCATACCAAGGCATAAAGTATGCTCTCCGGGAAAAGCACCTATACCCATAAAAGTCGTTGTAACCGGCAGTTGGTTTTTTTCGGCAAGGGCCTTCAATTGTTCACTCGCACCAGAGGAGATCACTCCGCCGCCGACATAAAGAATAGGCTTCTTTGCCTTTTCAATCATCTTGGCAGCCTTTTTGATCTGTCCGGGATGGCCTTCCATGGTCGGTTGGTAAGAACGTATCCTGATCTCTTCAGGCCAGATAAACTCCGTCTTGGAAGTCTGCACATCCACCGGCAGATCTATTACAACTGGGCCCGGCCTGCCTGTTGATGCGATATAAAAGGCTTCGCGTATGGTCCGCGCCAGATCTTTAACGTCTTTAACCAGATAATTATGTTTAGTGATGGGGCGCGTGATGCCGGTCACATCAGACTCCTGGAACGCATCATTACCGATCAAGAACGTCTTGACCTGGCCGGTGATAGCCACCATTGGAATAGAATCCATGTAGGCATTAGCAATGCCGGTCACAAGATTCGTAGCCCCGGGCCCCGACGTAGAAAGGCACACTCCAACTTTGCCCGTGGCTCTGGCATATCCGTCGGCGGCATGCGCAGCGCCCTGCTCGTGGCGCGTTAAAATAAATTTAAGCTTGGCGTCATAAAGGACATCAAAAATAGGCAAGACCACCCCGCCGGGATAGCCGAACATCACTTCCACGCCTTCGCGTTTCAAACATTCTATTAATATTTGCGCACCTGTCATTATCGCCATAAATAATCCCTTACGGTCCATAGTCCACAGTCCATGGTCCATAGTAAAAACTTTATTTTGTTCTATGGACTATCGACTATTGACTATCGACATCTTTTAAGTTTTCAATACTGCGCCTTCGTCCGCAGAAGACACCATTTTAGCATATCTTACCAGATAACCGCTGCGGACTTTCGGTTCAGGCACTTTCACTTTTTTAAGCCTTGAGCTTAAATCTTTGGCAGAGACCTTCAACTCTAATTTACGTCGGGGAAGGTCGATCAAAATAAGGTCGCCTTCTTTGACAGCAGCTATAGGCCCGCCTGCATAAGCTTCAGGAGCAATATGGCCTATGCAACAGCCGCGTGTCCCTCCGGAGAAGCGGCCGTCTGTGATCAACGCAACAGAATCCGCCAGCCCCATCCCTACAATAGCGGCTGTAGGCGCAAGCATCTCGCGCATACCCGGCCCGCCCTTCGGGCCTTCGTAACGGATCACCACGCAATCACCGTCTTTTATCTGTCCGCCGAGAATGGCTTTTTGGGCATCCTCTTCACATTCAAAGACACGCGCGCGGCCGCTAAAGCGCATCATCTTTTCGCTTACCGCAGACTGCTTGACCACAGCGCCTCGAGGCGCCAGATTGCCAAAAAGCACTGCTATGCCGCCTTCTTCATGATACGCATTCTCCGGCATTCTGATCACATCATCGTCGCTGATCACAGCGCGGCCGGCTATTTGCTGCGTTGTCAACCCGCTCGTCGTAGGCACGTTATGAATTTTAGATTTCAAGCTCTTTAAAACTGCCGGGATACCTCCGGCATAATCCAAGTCTTCCATAAAGTGCTCACCGCCGGGCAATAAACTGGCTATATGCGGCGTATCGCGGCTTATCTTGTCAAAATCCTTTAAAGTCAGGTCCACACCGGCTTCACGCGCAATGGCCAATAGATGTAATACTGTGTTAGAGGAACCGCCTAAAGCCATATCTACCTTAATGCCGTTCTCAAATGCCGGGCGTGTCATTATCTTTAAACTGGCCACGTTCTTTTTTACAAGCTCTACGATCTTCTCTCCGGACTCCTCGGCAATGCGGCGCTTTCTGGCTGAAACCGCAAGCGCGGTGGCACAGCCCGGCAAAGACATTCCCATGGCCTCGGTAATACAAGCCATCGTGTTCGCCGTATATAACCCCTGGCAAGCTCCGGCGCCGGGGCATGCTTCAGTTTCAAAACACCCCAGATCCGCCTCGCTGATCTCGCCTCTCTTGAATTTTCCTACGACCTCAAATGCGTCGCCAACCAGAGACAGCCTTTTTTTCTTAAAACGCCCTGAAAGCATGGGCCCGGCTGTAACTACAATAGCCGGGATATCGAGGCGCGCTGCCGCCATAAGCATTCCGGGCGTGATCTTGTCACAATTCGTCAGGCACACCAGGCCATCCAAGCTGTGGGCGTTTACAAAACATTCTATAGAATCCGCTATGAGCTCACGCAAAGCCAAAGGATAGCGCATGCCAGGATGCCCCATGGCAATACCGTCGCAGATGCCTGGTATACCGAAGAAAAACGGCACACCGCCTCCCGCAGCTACCCCGCGCTCAATAAAACGCTCCAGGTCCCGCATGCCTATATGGCCTGGAATGATATCATTGAAGCTCGTAGCAACCGCGATGAAAGGTTTGGACATGTCTCTTCGCGAAATGCCGGTTGCATGCAGAAGCGCCCTGTGCGGAACGCGCTCTACGCCTTTCTTGATCGCATCGGATCTCAAATTCATAGATACCTCTTTTTTAGTCGTCGCCTTCGAAGCTCTCGGCCTTTTTGTCGTGCAAAAGCTCAAAATGACGTTTCATATTCTGATCTTTTATGTATTGCTTAACGAGCTTGGCAGTATCCTTGATCTTTAATTGGTCGAATAAAAATGCGAATGTCTTCTCTACTTCTACGGCGATCTTCTCGCGGTCGCGCATAGTCATAATATCCTTCTTAAAAGGACCAAGGGCTTTCTTTCTTGACTTATAGAAGAATTGCTCGTCTGTCATTCCTGGCTTAAACTCATTTTTTGCCTCTACCTTTAGCCAGTCATATATCTTCTTTTTAAGATCAGCGGCAAAATACTTGCTGTCAAATACCATATTCTGGAACTGCGTTGCCAAATGGACTTCTGCAGCGTCAAAACCAGGGAATTTATGGAATTCCGATTCCGGCAGGGTCGATGCCCCGTGCTGTACAGAGCCGGCCATCTTGTACTCTTTTTTACAGGCTTCTGATATGCTCTTTAAAACATTGAAATCAAGGTTCACCTTAGCGATGGATCCGTCCGCAAGCACTGTCCCGCCGTGGCTGGTCCCTGTCTGGACGCTGATCTTGGAGATCCCTTCAATACCTTTGGGTAAATTCTTTAGATAAAGCTGCATAAAAGCGCGCAGGTCATCTGTGGTAGAATTCTTAGTGCCCACCTCTCCTATCTCTCCGCCCACTGAAATATTTATGCCTTTTGGCTGGATACTACGGATATAAGCGGTCAGCTCTGCGCAAAGTTCGGAATTAAGTTTCTGCTGGGCCAACAGGTCCTCTTTGGATATATCGACAACCGTAGAGCTGTCGATATCAATATTATAAAAACCAGCCTCGATAGATTCCTTGATAAGTTTCTTTAAACCTTCCACCTCGGCCTTTGGATCCTCCTTATAACTCTTGGCATTGACCTGGAAATGATCGCCCTGTATAAATACAGGCCCTCTGTACCCTTCGGCTAACGCAGCAGCCAGGATCACAGTAGTATATTCCAATGGTTTCTGGTCGGTATAACCCATCTCGGAACGCGCGATCTCAAAAATAAAAGCGCCGGCGTTGATCTTTAGGGCCTCGCGGAAAATGGCGCGAGCCAGATGATACGTCAAAGAACGCAAGTTCATTGCAGGTACGGTGAAGCCTCCGAACTTACCTTCACCGCGCGCCTTATATAGATCATGGATAGATGCCGGGTAAACGCCCTGGGCATTAGCCTGGCTCCAAATCGCATTAATAGCATCTTCCTTTTTTTTGACGTCAGATCCGACGACAAAATCCATTACCAGATTGTCGATTTTATTCTTATCCATTTCTTCTTTTTCCTCCGCTAACCCAGAATGGGTAGACCTTCCCAATTCCTTATAAGGGAAGGGTCTATGTTAGTATCCTGATAAGTTTCAGATCTGAACTTGTGTCTAATTTATATGGACTGCATGCGGCCTCCAAAGAAACCAAATTGACCTTGTCGCAGACAATGCCTACAGCCTTGCCGCTCTCGCCCTTGACAAGTAAGTCAACCGCCGCAACACCCAGTCGGCTTCCAAGGATACGGTCTTCTGCAGTAGGATCGCCGCCTCGCTGGATATGGCCTAAGACCACAACCCTGGTCTCGAGATCCGTAATATCAGTTATCTTTTTGGCCAGATCAACTGCCGAACCAGCGCCCTCGGCAACGATTATTATCCAGCTAGCCTTGCCGCGTATATAGCCCTCTGTTATCTCCTGACATATGTCAGGAAGCTCATACGGCACTTCCGGGATGAGCACCTGTTCGGCACCCCCTGCCACAGCAGCTTTTAATGCCAAGTAGCCGCAATTGCGTCCCATGACCTCTACGATAAATATCCTCTCCATGGAATTTACCGTATCTTTTATCTTATCAATGGCGTCGAGCGCTGTCTCTAAGGCAGTATCCGAACCGATCGTCCTATCCGTACCGTTCAAATCATTGTCAATGGTGCCCGGCAGGCCTACGCAGGGGAAATTCCATTCGCGCGATAACACATCTGCCCCGCGATAACTGCCGTCTCCTCCGATAACGACTAACGCATCAATGCTATTGCGCTGCAAGATCTCCACTGCCCTCTTCTGGCCTTCATAGGTCATAAATTCAGGGCAACGGGAGGTTTTCAATATCGTACCTCCACGGCTGATGATATTAGAGACCGAGCGGTGCGACAAAACTTTTATCTCGTCATTTAAAAGCCCGCTAAAACCCCTGAAGATACCTACTATCTCGACTTTATGGTAAAATCCCGCCCGCACAACGCCGCGGATCGCGGCATTCATGCCTGGCGCATCTCCGCCGGAAGTCAAAACACCTATTCTTTTTATAGCCATTACAAACCTTCAACCTGCATATTGCGCGGATACTCCACGATCACGGTGTAGAAAATCTCTTTTTTCGCTTGAGGCTCTATTTCAAATTCCCACCGCCATACGCCCGGCTTATCCTTGTAGTCCTTGTTCTTTGACTTTGGCTCTAAGTTGGTCTGCTCTATCTTGACCTTAATGCGCTCATCCTGGGAAACAGGCATGGCCTCAAAGAGCTCAAAGCTGATTTTCTTATTTTTATAATTCTCGACTGCGACCTTATATTTAAAGGTTATCTTCCTATTGGGCGACGGGATATTGCCGACAATTACATCGTCTACCTTCTTTTCTAACTGCTCTCTTTTAACCTTCACATTCTCGTCAACACCAAGAAAAAGGTCGAATGTCTCTCCAGGCCCGATGTTGTCAATGGCTGATTTGCCTACGAAATCTTCGCCTAAGAACACGCTTACGCTGCCTGCCGGTAATTGCAGCTCTTTATTGTTTGTCACCTGTGCTGCCAGATACGCAAAGTCCGACGCTTTAGGAAATGCGGAGTATTTAAACTTGGCCGCCAAATTTTGAGAAGAAACAGGCAGTCTGACATCAGAGCCGTCTGATTTGATCGTGGCCTTCCGCGGTATCTTATATGTAACGGAAACACCTTTTTGCTGCACATCAGCATAAGCTACTTCAGCCTGCTCCATAGGCATTTCTTCCCAATCAGCCTCTCTTTGGACTCCTCCATCCATCTGCAGTGAATCTGCCACCATCATGCCCTTGGCTGCTAATCCTTTGGGTAACCTTGGCCTTGGATGGTAGAAACTTAAAAACCACGACAAGACTTCAGGCATTCTTCCGCCGATGCTGGGCTTCGCAGTAGACAAGATAGCTTCCACATCTTTCCAATCTTCGCCTGTTGTCTGGCGCACGACCCCGTAAGTTACCAACTCCGCCTCTGACTTCTCAACAACAGCCCTGGCATCATACATAGGCTGCCACGCTGCGCCAAAGACGCGATATGATACTAAGATATCCAGCGAGCCGGCCTTTAAGACTTCGGCGTCAACTACGATCGTCCTTTTAATCTTATTGGGCGTCTGTATCTGGGCCAATTCGTTTTCAAGCGCCTCTATCTTCTTATCCAGTTCCCTTATCTTTAATTTCAAATCGTAGGAACTTGCAAAATTCGCTTTTAGATTTTCGTCCAAGAACTTAAGGAGATCGCCGATATCTTTAGCCTGCGGAACCTTTGTTATAAGGTCCCGGGGCACCTGTTGCTGCGAAAAGAACTTCAAGGAATTCAACCACTCGCGCTCCTGCATTACAATATTATGGCTATCGTTTAACTTACTTTTTTCATTGTTTAAGCCCTCTATCTCTTTTTCCAGCTGCATGACACGTTCTGCGGGTTTCTCGCTTAAATAGTCTTTTTTAAGCTGTGCCCCGAAGATCCTGGCGCGAGCCGTACCCTCACCTTTTACCCTGATGGAGCTCTCGTCGATATTCGGGATTATGTCGCCAAACACGAATTGATAAGTCCCGGGGACTGACTGAACGCTCCCCTGCCTTGTCAAAAGGGCCGAGTCAGGATAAATAGTCACACGCACGATCTTTGACTCCACAGCTACTTCCGAGGCAAAAAGACAATTTGCCGCAGCGAACAATAATAAAAAAATAACGGACCCGAACAATAAAGATCTTTTCATCATGCCTCCCCTATGTCCCTATCTCCCAACTAGCAAGGTACTTCTTTTGTTCCGCTGTCAGCTTATCTATCTTTACGCCCATTGACGCGAGTTTTAATTCCGCGATGCGCCTGTCGATATCAGCAGGCACCTTGTAAACCTTTTTCTCCAGTTTCTTATAATTCTTTTTCATGAACTCGGCTGATAAAGCCTGGTTTGCAAAACTCATATCCATGACCTGCGCCGGATGCCCTTCGGCAGCAGCCAAATTTATCAGGCGGCCGTCTCCCAATAGATATAACCTTCGCCCGTCGGACATAACAAACTCCTCAACAAAATCACGGATGAGCCTTCGCGACTTGCTCATCTTCTGCAGCGCCGGTATATCGATCTCGACGTTAAAGTGTCCGGAATTGGCGACTATTGCCTTATCCTTCATCGCTTTAAAGTGTTCGGCGCGTATTACGTTGATATCTCCGGTAACGGTGACAAAGATGTCGCCGATCTTGGCTGCCTGCGCAATAGGCATGACGAGATATCCATCCATCACTGCCTCAAGCGCCTTAAATGGGTCTACCTCAACGATGATCACATTTGCGCCCAGGCCTTTGGCGCGCATTGCGCAGCCCCGGCCGCACCAGCCATAGCCGCAGACAACAAAATTAGAACCTGCCAAAAGTTTATTGGTCGCACGGATTATACCGTCAATGGTGGATTGTCCTGTGCCATAGCGGTTGTCGAATAAATACTTTGTCTGGGCGTCGTTAACCGCAATGATCGGATGCAATAGCCTATGCTGCGCTTCCATGGCGCGAAGCCGGATAACGCCTGTTGTCGTCTCTTCGGTCCCGCCTAATGGGATATGCTTTTTTTCTTTATGGATGGTGGACACCAGGTCTGCGCCGTCATCCATAGTGATGTCAGGATTGACGCTTAATGCCGCCTCGATATGCTTATAATATACATCGTTGTCTTCGCCTTTGATGGCAAAAACCGGGATCTTGTAATCACGGACAAGCGAGGCTGCAACGTCATCCTGCGTTGACAAAGGATTAGAGGCGCATAACACTATATCTGCGCCGCCGGCCTTCAATGTCAGCATCAAAACCGCAGTCTCTGTTGTAACATGAAGGCAACAAGCGATCTTGGTACCGCTAAGCGGCTTCTCTTTCGAAAATCTTTCCCTGATGAGAGAAAGCACCGGCATATTATCGCCTGCCCATTCGATCCTTAATTTACCCTTTTTGCTTAATGAAATATCCTTGATATCGTAATTCATGCTCTCCTTTATTATTTAACCTCTTTTTTCAGCGCCTCAACTTTATCTGTCTTTTCCCATGTAAAACCTTCTTCCGTCCTGCCAAAATGGCCGTAACAGGCGGTGCTCAAAAACTTGGGCTTCAATAGATCAAGTGTCGTTATGATGCCGCGCGGAGTCAGGTCAAAAACTTTGCGGACAGCCTTTTCCAATTTTTCATCCTCGACCTTGCCTGTGCCGAGCGTATCGATAAATACATTGACCGGTTCAGCCTTACCTATGCAATAAGCCAGCTGTATAAAACATTTCTTTGCAAGTTTGGCAGCAACAATATTCTTTGCCACATAACGCGCCATGTAGGTTGCCGAACGATCCACCTTGGTCGGATCTTTACCTGAAAAAGCTCCTCCGCCGTGGGCTGTGATGCCGCCATACGTATCGACTACTATCTTACGGCCTGTCATGCCCGTATCAGACTGCGGCCCGCCGACTACGAACTTGCCGGTCTCATTGACATAATAAGACGTCGACTTATCTGCCAGGCCTTTTAAAATAGGGCCGGAAACAACGCGGATTATCTCTTCGCGCGCTGCCTTGGTGATCTTATCGCCTGTAGAATCAAGGATGTCTTCCGTATGCTGGCATGCCAAAACAACATTATCTACGCGGACAGGCAAACCCTTGTCGTATTCCACTGTGACCTGCGATTTGCAGTCAGGTCCAAGATATTTCAATATACCGTCTTTTCTGACCTGCGCGAACCGCCTTACCAGCCTGTGCGCAAGCATTATAGGCAGAGGCATCAGCTCTTCTGTCTCATCGTTAGCATATCCTATCATGATACCCTGGTCACCGGCACCGCCGGCATCAACCCCCTGTGAGATATCCGGAGACTGTTTGTTGATGGCATTCAAGATCGCGCATGTATGATAATCAAAACCGTATTTGGGATGAGTGTAGCCGATATCCTTTAAAACCTTGCGCGTAAGGGCGTGGACATCCAGGTAACCTTTCGTCGTGATCTCGCCGCCGACAATGATAAGCCCCATGGTGACATAAGTTTCGCAGGCAACCCGGCCTTTCGTATCCTGCCTCAATACTTCATCCAAAACCGCATCGGATATCTGGTCGCAAACCTTGTCAGGATGGCCCTCACCTACAGATTCGGATGCAAAAAAGAATTTCCTATTATGACTCATTTCACTTCCCCCTTTGTTTTTTGTTTGTAAACTGATTTACCACTTCTTTATAAGAATCAAAATGCCCGATATCGTGCCAATGGCCCTTCTTTAAAGCAAACCCATAGACCCTGTCTTTTTGCATAAGCCATCGTATATAGTTGCCCGGCGCATCCTTGACAGTCCGCGGATCAGCCGCATAGCGGTGAAGGAACTTCAGGGTCTGCCTCGGAAAATAATACAGGCATGTCGCTACACAACTAGATCTCGGATGAGCAGGTTTCTCCTCAAAACTGATAACGCGGCCGCGCGGCGTAATGCTTACCACGCCAAAATTCACGGCTTCTTTCTTGCTCTTTATATCGAATACCCCCAAAGATGCGTAAGGCTGCCTTGCAAAAGCAAAGTCAAAAAACTTTTTGAACCCCCTGTCAAAAAGATTATCTCCGCCGACAACAGCCAGGTCCGAATCTATCTTTTTTTTAGTGACGGCATAGATAATATCACCCACTGCCCCCAAACGGTCAATGTTAGTCCTGGTGCCGTCGTCTAATATGCTTAGACGGCACGGCAATTTACGGCGCCCGGCCCATTTAAGAAAATCGGAATAAAATTTATGGTTCGTGACGACTACTATTTCATCTAAACCGGCAACAGTAATCAAATCATCTACGATAAAATCAATAACGGTCTTATCGGGAGTTACGCGCAAAAGCGGCTTCGGCATATTTAAGGTCAACGGATAAAGCCGTGTCGCGTATCCAGCAGCCAGGATGATCGCCTTCACCGTAGACTCCCTTCTTAATTTCCGTAAAGCGCAGGCAAAAGCTCTCTCAATTTACTCTTTAGAAAAACTTCTACATCCTTACCTGTTAAAAGCGTCATGGCTTCGTCAGCTATCTGTTTTGCCTGCGCATAAGACACGCTGCGGATAATATTCTTTATCTCCAAAATAGATGCGGATGGCATACTGAACTCATCTAAGCCCAACCCTAAAAGCAAAAGCGCCAGAGACGGTTCGCCTGACATCTCACCGCACATACCCACCCAGATATTCGATAGGTGCCCGGCGTCAATGACACTTTTGATCAGGCGTAATACCGCCGGGTGAGTCGGTTCATAAAGATATGCGATCTTCTCATTCGTCCTGTCTACGGCCAGAGAATACTGTATAAGGTCGTTTGTGCCAATGCTGAAGAATGCCGCTTCACGGGAAAGAACATCGCCCGTCAGGGCCGCTGACGGTACTTCTATCATGACGCCTACTTCCAGTTGATCGTTGTAAGCGATCCCTTTGGCCTTTAATTCCTCCCTGCACTCCTGGAGCAATTCCTTGGAACGTTTGAGCTCCTCGACCCCGGAGATCATAGGGAACATAACTTTTAAATTACCTGCGACAGAAGCCCGCAAAATTGCGCGCAGCTGCGTCTTAAAAACGTCCGGACGGGCAAGGCAAAAGCGTATAGCACGCCAGCCCATAAAAGGCGACATCTCCTTGGGCAGATTAAACTGCGATATAAACTTATCTCCGCCCAAGTCCATGGTGCGGATAATGACCGGCTTCTCGCCGAAGGCCTCTGCCAGGCGCTTATAGGCGTCAAACTGTTCGTCTTCAGTTGGCAGATCCTTACGGTTCATATAAAAATATTCTGTGCGGTATAACCCCACGCCATCGGCTCCATGCTGCAGCACCGACGGTATCTCTTCAGGAAATTCGATATTGGCCGCAAGGCTTACGATCTTGCCGTCTGTGGTCTGCGCCGGCAGGTCCCTGATAGATGTCAGGGTGGCGGTCAGCCCCTTCATCTTCTCTTCCTGGACCTCGTATTTTTTCAAAGTCTCGGGGTCAGGCGCGACTATAACGACTCCAGAAGACCCGTCGACTATCACCAGGTCGGAATTTTTGATCTTTTCTGTGCCGATCTCCAAACCCACGACTGCCGGGATCTCCAGGGACTTGGCCATAATGGCGGTATGCGACGTCTTACCGCCTATGTCTGTTACAAAACCGATGACCTTATTCTTATGCATCGTCGCCGTATCCGAAGGCGAAAGGTCATGGGCGATGACGATCACTTCTTCTTCCAGATCTGCCAGCCCTTTGCGTTTTTTACCCAGAAGATTACGCAGGATGCGGCGGCCCACGTCATTGATATCGCTAATGCGCTCTTTTAAATACTCGTCCTCGATACGCGAAAAAACGCTGGCATATCTTTTTAAAACTTCGGAGAAAACAAAATCCACTATGAGCTTATCTTTTTTGACTTTAGAGATGACCTCTTCTATGAGCATGCGGTCTTCCAACACAAGAAGGTGCGCGTCAAAAACCTCGCCGTGTTCAGAACCCATCTCCTGGGCTATTTTTTTCTGAAGCGCAATGATCTCCTGGCGCGTCTGGATAAGCGCATCCTCGAAACGCGAGATCTCCAAAGGCACCTGTTCATCGGAAATAGGCTGCTCTTCGACATCCAAGTCTTCCTTGCCGAAAATATAGGCGCGGCCTATTACAATGCCCGGTGCTGCCGGTATCCCTTTTAATGTGATCTCACTCATCTGAACCCAATAATAATTCCAATTCGCGCACAGCCTCTTGGCTATCCGTACCCTCGGCAACAAGTATGACCTCGCTGTCCTTTTCCGCCGCAAGCATCAAAATACCCATAATGGATTTACCGTTGACTATCTGATCATCTTTTAAGACTTTGATCGTCGAATCATACTTGTTTGCTATTTGAACGAATAAAGCTGCGGGCCTGGCGTGCAACCCCTGCTTATTCCTGACTTTGATCTTCTTCTCTATCCTTGTGATCATCCTGCTTCCCTATCTCGAGAGTTCTTTTAAGCGGCCTTTTTGGCCGCGCGCTTCTCAAGGTTCAACAAATTACCGATGATCCTGGCCAATTTATTGGCATCATGACGGACAAGATCAGTCGAATTCACAAGATCCTCTTCAATAACACCGTAACCAATGTCCTTGATGGCCTGAGAATCAGCCACGACCGGTATCGAGCGTTCCAAGGCATATTTTTCAAGCATGTGCTTGGAGATCTTGCCTACATTGACAATACATGCATCCAGGACCTTGGGATGTGTATGCGCCACCAATTCCTTTACATGGTCAGAGGCCTTAAAATTGTCGGTTTCTCCGGGCTGCGTCATTATATTACAAACATATATCTTAGATACAGTTGCCGCCACAACAGCATCGCGGATCTCTTTGAGCAAGAGATTAGGAATAATACTTGTATACAGGCTCCCTGGGCCCAAAATGATCAACTCCGCATCCAAAATAGCACGTATGGCATCAGGCGCCCCCACCGCAGATTGAGGCCTGATAAATATCTTCTTGATCGGCACACCAACCTTAGGGATCTGCGCTTCACCCTCGGTCACGCGGCCGTCTTTATGCTCGGCCATAAGTGTGACTTTATCAAGCGTTGACGGCAATACCTGGCCGCGGATAGATAAAACCTTGCTTGATTCTTTGACAGCCTTTTCGAAATCACCGGTCACCTGGGTCATCGCAGTGATAAAAAGATTTCCGAAACTGTGGCCGCCAAACTCCGTTTCCTTGCCAAAGCGATACTGAAAGAGCTCCTGCATCATTGTCTCATCGGCAGCCAGAGCTACAAGGCAGTTGCGGATATCCCCGGGCGCCACGATATCAAACTGCTGCCGCAACCTCCCTGAACTTCCTCCGTCATCGGCTACAGTCACTATGGCAGTGATGTTCGACGTATATTCCTTGATGCCGTGCAGTATCGTAGACAACCCCGTGCCGCCGCCGAGAGCTACAATGCGCGGCCCCTGCTCTAAAAATCTTTTTTGGTACATGATATCAATAAGATGCCCGTCTTTGTGGGGCAAAAGCAGGCTCACCACCGATACCATCATATTCTTAAAACCTAAAATAATAAGGATGATGCCAAGAACGGCATTTGCGTAATAGACATATATTACGGCACCGGCGAAATCACGCGGCAGTCTCGTGGCACCGCTGACCCCTATCAAGATCAGGACTATGCCTAAAAGAGACAAAAAGCCCCAACGCTTGATGCGCATGCCAGGATAGAGCCACTTGAAGATCGACCAGGCCCTATAGTTTCTTCTCATCCTCGGCCTCGATGATCCTGACCACATCCTTCTTGTCTTTTGACTGCCTTAAAATATCGCGGAAATATTTATCTTTGATAAGGCGAGAGATACGCGCCAGGGCCTTTAAGTGCGGGCCGGCTGAATCCTGCGGGGCCAAAAGCAGAAAGAAAATATACACCGGCTCTCCATCCAGAGAATCAAAATCTACGCCTTTTTTAGATAAGCCGAACGCGCCTATCAAGTCCTTAACGCAATCGGTCTTGGCGTGCGGGATACCGACGTTATGGCCTATGGCAGTAGACCCCAGGGCCTCGCGGGCCATAAGAAGCTCCACAACCTTGGCCTTGTCTTTCTTGTCAACTTCACCTGCGCCGATCAAAAGGTCAACCAGTTCTTTGATGGCGTCATTCTTATTAACGCTCTTCAAATCTACGGTAGCAGCGTCTTCCGTGAGAAAATCCATTATCTTCATTATGTGCTTACCTCCTTAATTTTGCCGCAATTTAGGGTAATTCATTACAAAATTAACTCCGCAGTCTGTCCCCACTGTTTCGTTTTGCTTTCGCAAAGCGAAACAAAACGGTGGGGACGCATAGACAAGGAGTCAAATATGATTATTCGAAAAGACCCCGCTCGCCAAAACGTTCGCTTCGCGGGGTTAAATTTTCGCAAAAGCGAAAATTTAAGCGGGAGACGGGATTCTTGCTCCTGCGACCCGACATTCGTCGGGTCTCCCCCGCAACCGGCCGCCCTCGCTTGAACCAGTGGCGCTCGGGTCGGCTTCGAATCCAGCAAAAAATGCGAGTAGCAAAATTAAAGAGCGGGAGACGGGATTCGAACCCGCGACATCAACCTTGGCAAGGTTGCGCTCTACCAACTGAGCCACTCCCGCAAAAATTTTTCAAATGGGCGGAAGAGGATTTTCCGCCGCAGGCGGACCCGCCTCCGGCGGGAAACCTGTCCGCTGATTTCAAATATCTAATGCCGCGGGAGAGAGTCGAACTCTCAAGTCCTTGCGGACATTAGGTCCTAAGCCTAACGCGTATGCCAATTCCGCCACCGCGGCAAAGTCTTTCAAAATCGCGTCTGCCAATTTCGCCATCCGCCCTATAAATTTTCCTACGCGACAGAAAAATTTATGAGCCGCCCGTCGAGCTACAATATATCTTCGCAGCGAGATCCCGAGTTGTACTATTTTGCGATGCCTAACAACGAGGGACGGCTCGAATCTTTTATCCCTCGTGGCCGATCTGCATAAGAGGGCTACTCGGGATTAAATTTTGCGAAGCAAAATTTAATGAGCCGCCCGCGGCTCGAACGCGGCACACCCGCCTTAAAAGGGCGGTGCTCTACCAAATGAGCTAGCGGCCCAAATCTACTTAAAAAAGCTAAAGCTCGGTAAGTTCCTTTTCTTTTTCTTTCAAAAGGCCTTCCAGCTCTGCCATACATTTATCAGTCAACTTCTGCATTTCTTCCTGGGACTTGAAACGGTCATCCTCGGCGATAGCTTTATCAGATTCGAGCTTTTTGATGGCTTCGTTGGAATCCCGGCGGATGGTGCGCAAAGACACGCGGCCGTCTTCAGCCATGGCCTTGACGACCTTCCTCAACTCTTCCCGTCTCTCCTGCGTCAACTGCGGGATCTGTAGCCTTATAACTTTTCCGTCGTTAAAAGGCGTAACCCCGAAATTAGACTTATTAATGGCCTTTTCGATCTCCGGGATGACAGAAGCATCCCACGGCTGTATAACGATAAGACGCGCATCCGGTATAGTGATCTGGGCCAATGACTTTAAAACCGTAGGCGTGCCAAAGTAGTCTATATGAAGTCCTTCCACCATGTGCGGATTGGCCCGTCCGGTCCTGATCTCGGCAAAATTGCGGCGCGCAGCCTCCAAAGCCTTCTTCATCTTGCTTTCGGATTCCCGAATGACTTCTTTAGCCGTCATAAACACCCCCCTGTTTTCAGCTTACCACTGTGCCCAATTTCTCTCCGGTAATGATCTTTCTGATGTTACCTTCCTTAGTCAAATCAAATACCACGATCGGCAGATTATTATCCATACAAAGACTTATTGCCGTCGCATCCATGACCTTTAGCCCCTTTTTTAAAACGTCTATATATTTCAAACCCGTAAATTTTCTGGCGCTTTTGTCTTTCATGGGATCGGCGGTATAAACACCGTCTACTTTGGTAGCCTTCAGGATAACATCCGCGCCGATCTCCATTGCGCGCAGCGCCGCTGCCGTATCCGTCGTAAAATAAGGATTACCTGTGCCTGCCACAAAAATAATTACCCGCCCGTTTTCCAAATGTCGAATGGCCCGCCGCCTGATATACGGCTCGCCTATCTGGTGCATCTCGATAGCTGTCATAACGCGCGTCGGAATGCCTTTTTTTTCGATAACATCCTGAAAAGCCAGGCCATTTATGACGGTAGCCAACATCCCCATATAATCGCCCACGGCCCGCTCGATCTCAAAAACTTTACTGCCGGAGGCACCCCGAAAGATATTTCCGCCGCCCAAGACAAGGGCGATCTGGACACCCATCGCGTGCACCTCGGCGATCTGTTGCGCCAAAGTGTCTAAGACCTTAAAATCTATTCCGTGGGCTTGTCTGCCCTGAAGGGCTTCGCCGCTTAGCTTCAAGACTACGCGTTTATAGACCGGCTTATTTTTCATCTTCGCCCAGACGATAGCGCTCATATCTTCTGACAAGGATATTTTCGCCTATTTTCGCTACAATGGATGTCAGGTAATCCTGGATAGCGACTTTGTCATCTTTGATAAAAGGTTGGCTCAACAGGCAGTTGACCTTAAAAAAGTCCGACTTCTGTTTATCGCTCATATCGGCAACTACATCGGCAGGGACATCTTCTTTCTTCAAATATCTCGGGTCAGTAGCTGCTATCTGCATAGCTACGTCTTTGGAAAAACGGATAAACTCCTCGTTACGCGCCACAAAATCAGTCTCACAATTGACCTCCACCAATACGCCGATCTTATTGCCGTGGTGAATATAGGCCTCGACCCTTCCCTGGTTAGCCGCACGCGACGCTTTTTTAGCCGCGATCTCCAACCCTCTCTTTTTTAAAATTTCCGCAGCCGTATGGATATCCCCCTTGGCCTGGTCTATAGCGGTTTTACAGTCCGAGACGGATGCGGACGTTAGTTCTCTCAACTGCTTGATCAACTCAATAGAAACTGACATTGTTATCCTCTCTTACTTTTGCTCCGAAAAATCCACTTTGTTCTTCGGTAAATGGTTAGCTCGCCTGTCGCCGGCTATTTTTAGTTTCAGAGGACAGAGATCAGATAACAGATGTCGGAAAAATCTTTTAAATCTCTCTTCTGTTTTCTGTCCTCTGTTCTCTGATAAAGTGGTAGTTTCTCTAATCCTTATCAGTGCGGGTCTTTTTGCCGCGCACTGGCCTTTCTTTAGCGCCAGCTTCTTTATCGAGCTCGAGCTTCTTTATCACCTCTTCCTCGATTTCAGGCGCAATAATGGTTTCAGCGCCCTCTTCGCCTGTTGCTTCGCGTTCTTTGGCCTCTGTCTCCCTGATGGCGCTCTTGACTTCCTCATAACGCTTCTTGCCGTCTAAGATACTTTCGGCCATAAACGAGGTGATAAGTTTAATGGACTTGATCGCGTCGTCATTTCCAGGAATAGCATAGTCAATAAAGTCCGGATTACAGTTGGTATCGATAAGGGCCACTATGGGTATATGGAGCTTTTTGGCCTCCAGGACCGCCGTCTCTTCTTTTTTGGAATCGACAATGAAGATCGCGCTGGGCAGCCTATCCATCTCGATAACTCCGGATAGGTTCTTCAAGAGCTTCTCCCTCTCCTTATTCAAAGAGGATATTTCTTTCTTGGTAAGGCTATTGAAAATACCGTCCTTTTCCATCTGCATAATTTCTTTATAGCGCTTGATGCTCTTTTTTATTGTAGCAAAGTTCGTCAAAAGCCCGCCGAGCCAGCGGTGGTTTATATAAAACGCGCCGCAGCGTTTCGCCTCAACTTCCACGACTTCCTGCGACTGCTTCTTGGTGCCTACGAAAAGCACCGGTTTTCCCTGCGCTGCGACTTCCGAAATAAACGCCCTGGCAACATTTAAAAGTTTCTCTGTTTTTTCCAGGTCGATAATGTAGATGCCGCTCTTTTCGCCAAAGATATAAGGCCTCATCTTTGGATTCCATCTCTTTGTCTGGTGCCCGAAGTGGACCCCAGCCTCCAATAATTGCTTGATCAACTCTGTAGTCAATTTGCCTTTCTCCTTTCTCAAGCGGCGCTTGCGCCCCGCTTTAATTACGATCCTCTTGCCGTATCCCGCCCTGACAGGATCTTATAAAGAAAACGGCATGGTTTTCGTAAGATTTCAGGGTTATTTTTCCGCTATAATATAACATAAAGGCTTTTATTTTCAAATAAAAATTTTAGGACTGGAACTGAATGTCATAAAGGCGTTTATACAGCCCGCCCAGGGCCAATAACTCCTCGTGGGACCCCTCTTCAGCAATGATCCCATCGTTTATAACCACGATTTTAGATGCATGTTTGACAGTTGAAAGCCTGTGTGCAATGACAAAAACAGTCCGGCCTTGTATAAGGCTGTTTAAGGCCTCCTGGACCAGTCTTTCAGACTGGGTATCCAGCTGTGAGGTAGCCTCATCTAAGATCAAAATAGGCGGGTTCTTTAAAATAGCCCTCGCAATGGCCAGGCGTTGCCTCTCCCCTCCGGAAAGCTTGACCCCGCGGTCACCTATGAACGTATCATAGCCATTCGGCAGATTCAGGATAAACTCGTGAGCAAAGGCCTTTTTGGCGGCATCGACTATCTCATCGTAGCTTGCCCCCCTTTTGCCATAGGCTATGTTATCCTTTACCGAATCATTAAAAAGAATGGTCTCCTGTGTTACCATGCCTATATGGCGGCGCAGAGACTTGATATTGAATGAGCGGATATCACGCCCGTCGATCAACAGGGCGCCCTTCTGCGGATCATAAAAACGCGGGATAAGGTCGACTAATGTGCTCTTGCCGGCGCCGCTAGGGCCCACAATAGCCAGAATATCTCCCCTGCGGCACTTCAGATTAATACCTTTTAAAACGTCGGCCTCTTCATACTTAAACCAGAGGCCCTTAAACTCCACGCCATCCTTTATGCCGGCCAGATCCCATGATCGGGCGTCATCCTTAATTTTCGGCTCGACCTCTAACACCTCATATATCCTTGTCGATGCGGCAAAGGCCTTCTGCATGATGGCACTGACCGCGCTAAGCTTCTTGAAAGGCCTTATCATCATCATTACAGAGCCCAAAAATAACCCGAAAATCCCGAATGAAAGGACGCCGTCTACAACCTGGCGGCCGATGTAAAGCAAAATAAGCACCCCGCCAATAGCGCCGAAAAATTCCGTCGACGGGCCTAAAGCCAGCGTGCGCCGGATAGATTTCATGTTCAGCTTGTAATAATCCTGGTTTTGGTGCTTGAACTTATCCACTTCATAATTCTCGGCACCGAATGCCCGGACGATCCGCACCCCTGATATCGTCTCATAGAGCAAAGAGTTTATATCCGCCATTTTTTCCTGCGTAGACCTGCTCAATTTCCTTAATTTTTTTCCTACCATGACAATAGGGATAGAAATAAAAGGGATCATAATAAGGGCAAAAAACGCAAGCCGCCAGTAAACAAAGATGATAATGATCGAAAACAAAATTATCTGAAGCGTCTGATAAACCAGATCCGTGAACCCATAGGAAACCGCATTTTCAACCATAGCCACATCATTGGTAATACGGGAAATGAGTTCTCCGCTGCGTTTTCTGGAAAAATACTCCAGATCCAAACTCTGGAACTTTGCATAGAGCCGCGCACGAATATCGCGCATAACCCTCTGGCCCACATCTGACATCAAAGACGACTGCAAAAACGTAAAAAGCCCCTTTAAAAAAAACAAAACAGCCAAAAAAACAGCCATTGAGTAAAGCAGGTCCAGCTGGGACATGGCATTTATCTTAGCTATAAAATCTTCCAAAAAGGCCGGCAGTTTGGTAGGAACTACGATCTTGCTGTTTGACAGGATTTTATCCGAGAACGGCACTATCATCCCCATGGAAACGCCGTCAAAAATCGTAGAAATCACCATGCAGACAACAGCAAAACTCAAGATCCTAAGATGGGGCCGCGTAAATTGGAAAAGATCCCTGTAGTCCTGAAAGAAAAAACGCTTATTTTTAGGCACAAAACCCTTTTTTTGGTAAGTTGTTATGATTATTTTTCTTGATAAGGGTTTTATCCTACCACACTTGTTGACATCCCTCAAGATATTTGTTACTATTGCTTTTATGGCTATTGAGGTAAAAGCAGGCGTAATAGGAACAGGCAGGCTTGGTACTATCCACACCAGGGTTTATACGGAAATCCCGCATATAAAACTCGCTGGGGTCTGTGACACGGACATCAATAAAGCGGCGGCCGTGGCCCATCAGTTCAACACCCGCGCCTTCGGAGATTACAAAAGCCTGATCCCCCTGGTTGATATTGTCAGTATCGCTACCCCGACCAATACCCACTTTGAGATCGCCAAATACGCCATCCTTAACAGAAAACACGTCTTGATTGAAAAACCGATCACTGACAACCTAAGGGCTGCCCGCACACTCATGCGGCTGGCCAAGCGCAAAAAAGTGATCTTGCAGGTCGGCCACGTAGAAAGATTCAATTCGGCATTTCTAGCCACACAGAAACTGGCCTTAAACCCCAGATTCATCGAATGCCACCGCTTAAGCCCGTTCCCAAACCGTTCCCTTGACATCGGTGTTGTTTTTGACCTGATGATCCACGATATCGATATTATCCTGGGCCTAGTCCATTCGCGTTTGCGCAGGATAGATGCCGTAGGCGTCAGTGTCCTTACGCCTTTCGAGGATATCGCCAATGTCCGCCTGAATTTCGCCAATGGCTGCACGGTAAACCTGACCGCCTCTCGCATATCGGACGAACCGCTGCGCAAGATCAGGATATTCCTCAAAGACACCTATATTTCGCTGGATTACCAGGCGCAGGAAGCATTCTGCTACAAAAAAGAAAAAACATCCATTGTCAAGACGGCCATCCCTATAGAGAAAGAAGAACCCATCAAAAAAGAGATCGAATCATTCTGTTTATGCGTGCGCAACAACAGGAAACCCGTAGTATCAGGGATAGAGGCATATGAAGCCTTGAAGCTTGCTACCAAGATAAGAGATATGATCCGCAAAAAAAACTTTAACTGAAATATCCGCCACTGAACCATCGGCGGATTTCGCTAAATATTACACAGATGAGCTCAAAAAAGATCCTTATTGTAGCAGGCGAAGCATCGGGCGACCTCCACGCAGCTAACCTCGTAAACCAGCTTAAAAAAACCTGTCCCCAAGCGCGCTTCTACGGCCTGGGTGGAAAGAACATGGCAGCAGCAGGCGTTGACATCAGTTTTGACCTGACGTCGATAGCTGTCGTCGGTTTTGTAGAAATCCTTAAACACTACTCGCTTTTTAAAAAGATATTCAACGGCCTGGTCGAAAAGGCAAAAATAGAAAAACCAGACGCTGCCATCCTTGTGGATTATCCGGGTTTTAATTTGCGCCTCGCAGGTGAATTAAAAAAGATGGGCATCCCTGTCATCTACTTCATCAGCCCGCAGGTTTGGGCCTGGGGCAGGGAACGCATAAATTTCATCCGCAGGACAATAGGCCTCATGCTCGTCTTGTTCAAGTTCGAAGAGATCATTTATAGGGACGGAAAATTCAATGTGAAATTTGTCGGCCATCCGCTCTTAGACGTTGTAAGGCCGGTGAAAAGCCGCGATACATTGCTTGACTCCGTTGGTTTTAGAAGAAACCATGTTACCATCGGCCTATTGCCCGGCTCCCGCAGCAAAGAAGTCACTAACCATCTGCCCGTCATGCTGGAGGCGGCTGGAAAAATATACTCTAAGAGAAAAGATACACAATTCCTTATCTGCCGTGCCTCCACCGTGGGAAAAGAAATTTTCAAAGAGATAATCTATAACTCAAAGATCGACTTCCCTTATAAGATCCTGGATGATGCTGCTTATGACGGAATCAACGCCTCAAACATGGTTATTGTAGCGTCGGGGACTGCCACGCTCGAGACTGCAATATTGAACAAACCCATGATAATTATCTATAAAGTTTCATTCCTGACATGGGCCCTGGCTAAGCTATTCGTAAAAATCCCGGATATTGGGCTTGTGAACGTGGTGGCAGGGCAAAGGATAGTGCCTGAACTTATCCAGTTCGATGCAACTGCAAAAAAGATCTCCAAGGCCAGCCTTGAGATCCTGGGGGATAAAAAGATGCAAGAGAAGATGTATGCCGAGTTATATGCCCTCAAAAATACCCTGGGCATCCCGGGTGCTTACGTTCGGGCTGCTGAAGAAATAGCTAAATTTTTAGGTTAACCCCTCCGAGGCTCTCCCTATAAAAAAAGCACATAGCAAATTGCCTATGTGCTAAAAATAAGATTCTTCACCCTAAAATAATACTATTGTGGGTTCAGAATCAAAATTTTTCTTTTAGAAAAAATTTTGAGCCGTGGAGGATTCTGTCTCGCTACGCTCGCCACCAGCCCGCCTCACATCTCGTCGGGCGTGCTAAGCGGTGCGACTTATTCGTCGCACCAGCACCCTTCGGTTCGAATCCAGATGGGCTCACCAAATAAACAAGCCCTCCGAGATAAATCCGAAAGGCTTGTAACATGGTGAGCCGTGGAGGATTCGAACCTCCGACCCAGTGATTAAGAGTCACTTGCTCTACCAGCTGAGCTAACGGCCCGTAAAATACATAGATTTGACGAAAATCAATAATAGCAAATTATGCTCGGGGTGTAAAGGAAAAAGAGGACCTCCTAAGACGACACATTCTTACTTCTTTCCTGGTTTCGATCTTACCAAAGCAGCGATCTCTTTTTTATCCTCGGGCAGAATTTTCGAAAATTCGATACCTGTGCGGAATAATTTTTTTTCTGGGATAGGAATACAATGAATAACTCTAGCCTTGGCCTCCATAGGCGGAGATTGCCTGTCTCTAAAGATGACGTGGAATGTTATATCAAGCTCTGTGCCGATACCAAGAGGTTTATCTGTACGGATGGCCATACCTCCCTCGCTTAGATCGAACATATGGGTGCACCTGCGGCCTTCGGCCTAGAACCCTCGCTCGGCTTCCGCCTCGCTCTCCATAGGGGCTCTGCCCCTATGGCGCTACTCTTCGCCTACGGCGGATCGTAACTGTCACCCCGCAAGCGCGGGGACGGTCTCCCCGCACCCCTTGGGTTCTCGTCCTACAGCATTAAACATGCAGTATTCTTGAATTAGTCCGAACGCATTTCGCCGCCTGCGGCGGCGAGGAAGTCCCCCCGCGAAAATTCGGAAAGGCGGCGGAGCCGCACCGCTGACAATTTCAAGTTTTTCTTTGGCGGCAAATTCTTTTAATTATTAATTCGCATAAATCCAAGAGTAATCACCGCCGTGAAATGTGTACATTGTAAGATAATGATTTTCTTTATCTAGCCCTCCTATATCTACCACATGCAACTTATTTTTTTCATCAATCAAATATGGCACTGGTAAATTATATTTCGCATCATATTTTACTTTTATATTTATCGGCGTCGGGGAATCCATGAGGTTTATATCGGGATAAATGCTAATTGTCACAGGTGAACCTATGCCAGACTTTACTTCAAAATTACTTTTCTTAAAACTCAAGGTAAATTCTGTTTCTTGTTTTAATGGAGGAATAGTTACGATGACTGATTTTTCTGCGTTTTGCATTATTCCGCCATTAATTCCGATTTTGTTTTTTATGACTTCACTATACTGGAAATTACTTTCTATTTTATTAGATTGTTGCGTTTCTGAAGGAGTTACAGATTTTTTAACAAATACAAAATATCCAACTGTACCTACAAGTAGGACAATTACAACTACTAAAATAATATTTGCAAATCCTTTTTGGTTCATATTATTCATTAAAAATTAATTTTCGGTCTTATGATTAGAAATTTTCTTCCCCCAAAATTAAAATATGGTTCGAGCCGATGTTTTTCTCCGGGTTCTTTTGCGGTTTTGAGCGGTGCGGCTCCGCCGCCTTTCCGAATTTTCGCGAGGGGACTTCCTCGCCGCCGCAGGCGGCGAAATGCGTTCGGACTAATTCAAGAATACTGCACCACGTAGGAAAAGTCAAAGAGTTTTGGTTCGCCTCGCTTCGCTCGGCGACTAACTTGTATTCAATTTTGGGGGTAAAAACGAATTCACGATTTCGCATTTTGGGGGAAGAAAATTTTTTAATTCTTAATCAAATAACAATATGAAATACATACTTTACGCAAGAAAATCTACAGAGGAAGACGACAGACAAGTGCTTTCGATTGAAGCGCAACTCGTAGAGTTGCAAGAGTATGCCGCCAAAGAAAAACTTGAAATTGTCGCCTCGCTTTGCGAGGCCAAAACCGCAAAAGAACCCGGCCGAATGAAATTCGCAGAAATGTTGGCAATTCTCGAAGCCGGAAAAGCGGACGGAATAATCTCGTGGCACCCCGATAGGTTGGCGAGAAATTCGGTAGACGGCGGAAAGATTATTCACCTTGTAGATCGCGGCTTGATTAAGTCCCTCAAATTTCCCACCTTTTGGTTTGAACCAACACCACAAGGGTTGTTCATGTTAAATATCGCTTTCGGGCAATCAAAATATTTTGTAGATAATTTGCGAGAGAATGTGAAGCGAGGTTTGCGACAGAAAATACGAAATGGTACATGGCCCGGTTGGGCTCCAGTGGGCTACCTAAACAACGCTAAAACTCGCGGTGTTGATGTTGATAGTGAGAAAGCACCGAAAGTCCGCAAAATGTTTGAAATGTACGCCACCGGAGCGTATACACTTCACTCTCTCGCAAATTGGTGCGAGGAAAAAGGTCTGCGTGGTAATCTCGGAAAACCACTCGTCATCGCCAATATTCAGAAAAATCTACAAAATATTTTCTATCTTGGATTGATGAAGTGGAAAGGGGAAATTTTTGAGGGACAACACGAGCCGTTAATTTCAAAGAAACTTTTTGATACATGCCAAGAAGTGATGAGTAAACGAGGTAAAGTACAGGAATCTCACAAAAATAATTTTGCTTTTCTTGGCCTTCTCAAATGCGCTTCGTGTGGTTGTTCAATTACTGCCGAAAGACAAAAGGGTCATAACTATTATCGCTGTACTCGCAAGAAAGGTCCTTGCCAAGAAAAGCATTATCTCCGAGAAGAAGTACTAACCGAACAAATCAAAAGTTTTCTTCAAAAAGTTTCTTTATCGAGCCAAGACACCGAAAAAGTTTTGGCGGCGTTGGATAGTGAACAGGATAAAGCGAGAGAGGACGCGCAAAGCGAGATTAGCGTTTTGAAAGAGCAATTAGCAAGTATTGAAACCAAACTTCTAAAATTGTTGGACATATATCTTGCCGACGCTTTATCCACAGAAGAATACGCCGCCAAAAAACAAAGTTTGATTTCCGAAAAAATGTCGTTGAGTGAAAAAATTAGCGACTTTGAGACAAAAGGGTTGTCTTGGCTCGAACCGGCTCGTGAGTTCGTAAAATCCTTAAATCAAGCCGCTAATCTCGTTGAGACAGAAAATCTTTCCGAATTGCCAACATTTCTGAAAAACATCGGCTCGAACCATATTTTGCGAAATCGTGAATTCGTTTTTACCCCCAAAATTGAATACAAGTTAGTCGCCGAGCGAAGCGAGGCGAACACATTTTCCTTGCAATTTCCTAAATGGTGCGCCTAGAGGGACTCCGGCCTTCGGCCTAGAACCCTCGCTCGGCTTCCGCCTCGCTCTCCATAGGGGCTCTGCCCCTATGGCGCTACTCTTCGCCTACGGCGGATCGTAGCTGTCACCCCGAAAGCGCGGGGACGGTCTCCCCGCACCCCTTGGGTTCTCGTCCTACAGCATTAAACATGCGCCTAGAGGGACTCGAACCCCCAACGCCCAGCTCCGAAGGCTGGCGCTCTATCCAATTGAGCTATAGGCGCAGAATCTTTTTGTATTCTATAGCTCAACTACCTTATGGCCAACGACCGAGGGAAGCATCTTTTGCTTCCCGAGGAAGTGCCGATGGTCAGAACCATCGGCGTGAGCTATAGGCGCAGAATCTTTTTGTATTCTATAGCTCAACTACCTTATGGCCAACGCTTTTTGTATTCTATAGCTCAACTACCTTATGGCCAACGACCGAGGGAAGCATCTTTTGCTTCCCGAGGAAGTGCCGATGGTAGAGAACCATCGGCGTGAGCTACAGGCGCAATATCATACGATATCACAATTCTCTCCGAAAATTTGCCTGGCTTTTTTCAGAGTAGCAACGCTAGGCGGCTTGACCCATTTTTCTGCCGGAGGCCGTACAGGCGAATTTATCTGCACCCTGTCCGGCTTTATTTTATCGACTACTTTTTTAATCTTTCTTAAATAACTCTCTCCATCATTGATGCCGCGGACCAACATAATTTCCAGCCACATCCGGCCCTTAAATATCTTTTTGAACTCAATAAGACTATCGATGATTTTGCTGACATTCGAGCCCTTTACCGGCCTGTCGATCTCTTCAAAAACATCTTGCGTCACGGCGTCAAGCGAAGGAATTATCAGGTCAACTCCGGCTGCCTGGCGACGGACTTCGGGTTCTACAAGCAGGGAACTGTTGGTAATAAGGACGACCGGGATACCGGTTATCTCTCGTACGCCCTTTATAAGCCGCCCAAGGCGGGAGTTTAATGTGGGCTCCCCGGACCCAGAAAAAGTAATGCAGTCGACCTTCAGGTCATCGGGTTTATTTTTAAAAAACGCCCGCACTTCAGCCAGGATATCTTTTTCGTCAACATATTCTTTCCTGGCCATTATCTTTTCGGTTGTCTTACTTAATTGACAATAAACACAATCGAAACTGCAGACCTTATAAGGTACCGTAGTTATGCCTAGAGAAAACCCTAACCTGCGTGATTTTACCGGGCCGTAAACATATTTCATTAATTTTGCCTATATTTGGTTTTAATTCTTTACAAAATTAACCCCGATGTCTATCCCCACTGTTTCGTTTTGCTTTCGCAAAGCGAAACAAAACGGTGGGGATGCTTAGACGAGGGGCGGCATGTCATTTCTTTGATAAAAACCCCGCCCTTTCTAAAATGCTTTTAAGAAAGGGCGGGGTCAAAAAAACTAAGAACAGAAGTTTGCTTGTTTTATTTAACGACCAAAACGGAGTTTTCCGAACCGAAAGAATTGATCGTACGGCGCGAACAAGATGGGTCCACGATCCAGGAACCATCTATGACAAACTTATATTCGTATGTGCCCGTAGGGACGGTAGCGCTTGCCTTCCAGACACCGGCCTTATCTCTTTGAGCCGTCAAAGCATCCGGCTTCCAGCCGTTAAAATCTGCTGCTACACCAACCCACCTCGCGTTCGGAGCTGTAATTTTGAATTCGACCCTCTTTATCTCTATCTTCTTTGCCATGACACGCCTCCTTAACTTTGCCTTGATTTAAGGCTTATTCCTTACAAAGTTAACTCCGAAGCCTGCGAAGTGATTTATTCCCGAATACTTCTGAAAAAAATCACGAGCGTTTAGGCGAGGAGTAAATTTCCATCCGTTAATTCTTACATTTTATAAAGGTTTCGAGCGTTTGTCAATACCGCAATGCCTGCCGGCAACAAATATCCTATAACGCGACAATGCTGATCTTATTTCTATCGGCTGCCTTAACGCAAAGCTCCCGGTCGATCACAAGCGTCTTATCGGCTTCTATAGCCAGGCACCTGGAATGCACACGGCTTAAGTACTTGATAGTGCGCGGGCCCACAACCGGAACGTCAAAGCGCATATCCTGGTTGGGCTTACTGACTTTAATAACAACGATACCTCCGGCAGCAAGTTTTCCGCCGCGCAGGATACATGCATCCGTACCCTCGATAGCTTCTACGGCAACAATAGCCCCGTTTTTTACAACAAGGGTCTGTCCGATGTCCAGGCCGGCTATCTTCTTAGCCATATCAAAACCAAAACGGATATCGTCCCACGTCTGTGTATCGGGTTGTGTACTTGTCAAGACACCCTTTTTCGCCATGAAATCTTCAAGCAAAAATGTCGAATCGATCAATTCTATTTCGCGCTCTGCCAACTGATCTGCAACAGCTCCGAAGACCGTATCCGGCCGCTTATCTTTTATCGCGGCAAGAAGCACCTTTAAAGCCTTATCGCCTACATCCTTGTAAAAAAGATTTTGCGGATTTACCTGGCCTGCCATGATAACTTTACGGATGCCTTCATTTTTAAATATGTCAAACATCCGCGCATAATCTTTAAGGCTCAACCAATAGACCTTATTGACAAGAGGCGTAATGAGGTGAGATGTATCTTTTTTGATAGCGATGGCCACTACATCCAAGCCGTGATGCCTTGCGGCTCCGGCAAAGAGCAGCGGGAACCTGCCGTTCCCGGCGATAAGGCCTATTTTTTTGATACCATTAAGCTCGCTCAATGGCACAACCCTCTTTGTGAAGACGCGATAAACTCTATGAGGTGCCCGACCTCTTCACACTGCGGTACGGCCTTTTTAATCTCTTCTAAAGCGTGGGCTTTTGTCAAACCCGACTGGTAGAAGATCTTGTAAGCTGCCTTTAAGTGCTGCATGGCAACGGAAGTAACCCCCGCCCTCCTTAAGCCTACGAGGTTTAAACCGTAAAACTTTGCCGGGTGGCCATCACAAGTAGAATACGGCGGGATATCGGTAACGACCTTCGAACAGCCGCCAATGATAGACAAGGTGCCAACCCTGACAAACTGGTGTATGGCGACCAATCCTCCTACCACGACCCTGTCTTCTAAGGTAACGTGCCCGGCGAGTGTGCCGTTATTTGCTATGATGCAATTGTTGCCGACCACGCAATCATGGGCAACATGGCTATAGGCCATAATAAGATTATTGCTGCCTACAATGGTTTTACTGCCTTCGGACGTGCTCAAATTAATAGTGACATACTCGCGGATAATATTATTTTCTCCTATGACAACGGCGCTCTTTGCGCCATCATACTTTAAATCCTGCGGGATGCTGCCTATGACTGCACCCGTAAAAATTTTTGATCCCGCCCCGATCGTAGTATCGTTTTCAAGGACACAAAAACTGGCTATCTTGACGCCGCGGCCAAGCTTGACGCCGTCGCCTATAATGGCATACGGCCCGACCTCAACATCGCTCTCAAGCTGCGCATTCCCGGATACAATAGCTGTCGTATGGATCTTCATAATTTATTTATCTACTAGGGCAAACATGAGCTCACCTTCGGCAACGACCTCGCCGTCCACTAAAGCCCTAGTCTTAACCTGCCCTGTTTTTGAACGCAATTTACCTACCTCGACTTCTATTCTTAATTGGTCTCCGGGGATAACCGGTTTTCTGAACTTCACGCCATCGGCAGCCATGAAATATGCAAGCTTGCCCCTGTTATCGGCTGGGCTCAACATCAAAACCCCACCCACCTGGGCCATGGCCTCGATTATCAAAACACCCGGCATGACAGGGCGGCCGGGAAAATGCCCCTGGAAGAAACTCTCGTTTATAGTCACATTCTTGATACCGACTGCGCGCTTGCCCTCCTCTACCGAGACCACCCTGTCAACAAGAAGGAAAGGATAACGATGCGGCAGGATCTTCATGATGGTCATCGCATCGATCTCCTGGTCCTTCGAAAGGCCTTCGACCGACTTTATAGCCACCATTAGCTCGCGTTCCATCTGGGATTTGATCTTCTGCACAAGTTTCATATTCAAGGTATGCCCGCTTTTGATAGCGATAACATGGCCTTTGATCGGTATCCCGAGCAGGTAAAAATCTCCCACCAGATCAAGGATCTTATGGCGGATAAATTCATTTTCAAAACGCAGCTTGTTCTCGACTACCCCGGTATCGGAAACAACCAGCGTATTCTCATAGTTGGCGCCCTTGCCTAAGCCGCTTTTGATAAGCGCATCCGCCTCTTCCTGAAGGCAAAATGTCCGTGCCGGCGCGATCTCCTTTTCGAAAGTCTCATTGTTCCATATAAGGTCCATGAACTGGCTGCCTAAAGCGGGATGCGCATAACTTAAGGTATAGGAAATTTTAAACTCGGAAGAAGGCAATACCACAATGGAAGAGTCTTCGTCTGTTGCCCAAAGGGGAGATGTAACTTTATATGTACGGCGCTCAACGCCTTGCTCGACGATGCCGGCGCGCTTTATAGCTTCTACATAACCTAAGGCGCTGCCGTCAAGGCCCGGGACCTCGGTATTATCGATCTCGATCAAAATATTATCAATGCCCAAACCGCAAAAAGTCGCTAAAAGATGCTCAACAGTCTGGACTTCGGCAGTACCGCCGCATATCGTTGTGCGCCTGGGGTTCTTCTTCATACAGAGCATGGCGCTGACATCCGCCTTGATCAAAGGCCTGTCGGGTAGATCTACGCGCTGAAAAATTATACCCATGTTGGGCCCCAAGGGCTTAAATGTCATTTTAGCGGAATTGCCCGTATGTAGCCCTACTCCCTCTACGCTCGTCTCGTTCTTGATCGTCCTCTGCAATTTATTCCTCGCCTTTTGTTAACCTGTCCTGCCACTCCTGGAATTTTTTCTTCAATTCGTTGACGGCCTTTATAAGATCCGGGAGCTTGCTCATAGCCGCATATATCCGCATCGCTTCATGATGCGGACGGGCCGGATAACCTGAAACCATCGTTTTTGGCGCAACGGATTTCATGACTCCTGCCTGTGCCGCAAGGATAGCGCCATCGCCTATATCAATATGGCCGACAAGCCCAGCTTGTCCTGCTATGGTGACGTTATTGCCTATATGGGTGCTGCCGGAGATGCCGGCTTGCGCCACAATAATGGAATTCTGGCCGATGACAACATTATGGGCTATTTGCACAAGATTATCTATCTTTGTGCCGCGGCCTATGATGGTCTTCTCAAAACGCGCCCTGTCGATCGTGACATTTGCTCCGATCTCAACATCATCCTCGATCGAGACCGTACCGATCTGCGGTATCAGCTTATAACTGCCGTCAACATTGACATAGCCGAATCCTTCAGACCCGATAACAGCGCCGCTCTGAATAAATACCCTGTTACCTATATCTACTCTTTCACGTATGGAAACATTAGCCCAGATCAGGCAATCTCGGCCGATCCTGGTATCGTGCCCTATAAAAGAACCTGCGTAAATTATCGTATTGTCGCCTATAACGGCGCCCTCTTCAACAACAACGTAGGGGCCCATGCTTACGCCACGGCCTACCTTGGCGCTTTTGGCGATAACAGCTGTCTTGTGGATGCCCTTCGGATGGCGGATCTCTACCGGATACAGCGCGGCCACCGCTTGCGCAAATGCAAGGGACGGGTCTTTTACCCTGATTATGGGCTTGGAGGCGGCTGTGACTTCTAAAGAGGTAATGATAGCGGAGGCAGCGGTCTTATCTATGAGTATCACGTAACGTGGATTGGCCACGAACGTGATATCGCCTTCCTTGGCCTCTCTTATACCCTTTGCCCCGGTAATAACGATCGACGGGTCGCCGACAACCTCGCCTCCTACGGCCGACGCGATCTCTTCTAAGGTCTTAGGCATCTTAAAGATAAAAACGGGACTTATTTCTTTTCCGGTTTTTTATAATTTGTGTTGAGCAGATCTACGATATCTTGCGTTACATCCGATGTAGCGGCTCCGTATAGAAGGACCCTGTCATTTAAAATAAAATCAAAGCCATTCTTCTGCGCATACGACTGAATGACTTTCTCGATATCCTGCAGGATCTCTTTTAGTTTTTCATCGCGCTCTTTTCTTAAGTCCAGCGCTATCTCCTGGCCCATTGTTTTTAACTTGTTATTCTTATCTTCTAACTCTTTCTGCTTTGTGGCCTTTTCTTTCTCGCTCAATAAAGACATCTTGTCTTCAATGGCCTTTATATCTCCGGAGATCTTTTCCAGCTCTTTCTCCTTAGCGCCTTGCGTAGAAGCCAGTGCCTCGTCATAAACTTTCGTCTTTTCGTATTTATCGAAGGTGGAAGATAAGTCTACATAGCCTATCTTCCCGGCTGCATAGGCGTTAATGCAGATCCCGAAAAATGCTGCGGCCAAAACCCCGAACATTACTTTTGTTTTTCTCTCCGACATGCTATTCCTCCTTTTGGTTAAAACCCGTGGCTCATGCTAAAATGGAACCTTCCCTCTTTATTCTCTTTGCCTGGCTGTTTGTTAAGCGGTATACCATAATCCAATTTCAAAGGCCCTATCGGCGTCTTTATCCTGACGCCGAAACCTACGCCGGTCTTAAAACCCCCTCTGCCGATATCCGAGGCTTCGGACCAGACATTCCCTGTATCCATAAAGACAGCTCCCTTGATGAATTCAAGCAAAGGCACTGTGATCTCGGCGTTTAACACGACCAAGGCCTCGCCTCCCAAAGGATCGCTTGTAACAAGATCAACAGGCCCGACGCTTCTCTCCTCGTAGCCCCTTATAGTATTGGCCCCGCCTGCATAAAACCTTTCATAAATAGGGACCCTTTCCTGGTCGCTGAACGGCTGGGCTACGCCGGCCCTTGCCTGCAGCTGAAGCACGCTTTTAGAGAACAGCGGAAAATACTGTGCGGCCAAAGCGAAGAACTTATTAAAATCCTTATCGCCGCCGAACAGGCCTCCGGCGATCTCATATGAACCGCTTAAGACCAGGCCGCGGCTGGGATTGAATACGTTATCCGTAGTATCACGCGTCAAGGCGAATTCCGCGCTGCTGATGATGTTCTTGCCTTCTTCACTCTTTAGATCTGCCGTGGCTGTTGACTCCACATCGGAGATATCGACTTCTTCAAGACGGTACGTGACCCCGCCTTTAAAATATTCGTTGAATTCCTTGCCCAACCTTAAGTCACCGCCGGTCCTCTTTTCCACATAACCATAACCGACATCGGATTCTTTGTCATGCACGCGTTTATAAACGTCAAATCCGAAGGAAATCGGACGGTCGAACATCCATGGTTCGGTGAAACTTAGTTCAAAATTCTGTCGCACAGAACCCATCTCGCCTCTTAGTTTCAGATCCTGGCCTGCGCCTGTAAAGGTCTTCCAGTTCTTCCAGTCAAAATTCTTCTGCTCTATCTCAACAAAACCTACAAACTGGTCGATAGAGCTGTAGCCGCCGCCAAAGCTCAAAGAACCGGTTTTAGCCTCTTTGACATCAACGATCAAATTGCGCTGGTTGGCTTCTGTGCCGGGCTCCGTATCATAATTGACTTCTTCGAAGAACCCCAGATTGTAAAGCCTTTCCTTGCTGCGCTTGAGCTTATCGCCGTCAAAACGCTCTCCGGGATTGATCCTTAATTCTCTGCGGATCACCTTGTCCTGTGTCTTTAAGTTGCCTCGGACCTCTATCCTGTCAACGTATGCGACTTCGTTTTCTACGATGTCGTAGGCGATATCTACCTTACCGCTCAAAGGATCAAGGGACGTCGCGTCCTTGAGCTGGACAAAAATATAACCTTTGCCGAAATAAAAACCCTGGATATTAGACACATCCTCCTTAAGGGCATCGTAAGTAAAGACGTTGCCGACAAGGCAGGTTTTCAGGCTGGCCAAGATCTCGCTTTCAGAAAATTTTTCATTACCTTGTACGGTTATGCTTCCGACGCTGTATTGCTTGCCCTCATCTACCAATAACCGCAGGTAAAGATACCCCTTGGAATCGTAATCCATGCGGTATTCCACCTTAATATCAAGATAACCGTTTCGAAGATAGAAAGCCTTGATCCGCTCCAGGTCCTCATCAAACTGCTCTTCTTTAAAGAAACCCGCGTTCAAAATGCTGGCCGCCCTTGTCTTGATCAGGCCGATGATCCTCCTGTCCGTAAAATGCAGGTTGCCGTCCACAAAAATTCGGCGGATCTTCACCCGTTTGCCTTCGCCGATCTTAATATTGATCTTTGTCTTATTGGTCGCTGCGTCCGTATCCACAGCGTGGTCGACACTCACTTGCAGCAAGCCTATGCGCTCATATTCATTTTTGATGGCCGCGATATCTTCTTTCAAAACCGAAAGATTGAAATATTGGCCTGCCTTGGTCTTGAGTTTGCGCATGATCGCGCTGCGGCTCAAAGCCTTATTACCCTCGATCTTGATATCCTCTATGACCGGCCGTTCCTCAACCTTAAAGACAACTTTCACTCCGAGCTCGACATTTTCAAGCTCCAGGCTGATATCGGAAAAAAATCCGGTTTCATAAAGCCTCTTGATGTCATCCCGTGACGTCTGTGAATAATAAGGCTGGCCTACGCGCGTCTTGATCTTGGCCATGATAGTCTCTGTGCTTATGGCCTTATTACCTTTGATCTCAATGGCTTTTATAACTTCTGAAGCGCTCGTAGAAACAGCGGGCTCTTTATCCAGAGCAGCTTCTCCTTGAGCATGTCCTAAAGGCAGATTAGAAAAAAATAGTGCAGCTACGATGAAAGGAAATATTTTATTACGCATAATTATATTTTTTAATTATAAGCTAGCTTGCACCGAAAGTCAACCCATTCTCAAGCGAATTCCTGCTCGCCGACAGTAGCCAGATTTTCAAAACGGGTAAACTCCCTGATAAAGGCGAGTTTTACGAGTTTTGTCGGGCCGTTGCGCTGCTTGGCAATATTGACTTCAGCAATGCCTTTGTTTTCTTCAGTCTGGCCGTAATATTCCGGCCGCATAAGAAGCACGACCACGTCCGCATCCTGCTCGATGGCGCCCGACTCCCTTAGGTCCGAAAGCTGCGGCCTGTGGTCTTCACGGCTTTCCACAGCGCGAGACAACTGGCTGATGGCGACGATCGGAATACGCAACTCCCTTGCCAGGGCCTTAAGCGAACGGGAGATCTCTGATATCTCCTGCTGGCGGCTCTCGCTGCCCATCGTGCCTCGCATAAGCTGCAAGTAATCCACAACCATCATCTGTATATCATGGTGAGACTTAAGCCGCCGCGCTTTAGCGCGCAATTCCAATACGGAAATATTCGTCGAATCATCGATAAAAATAGAGGCCTTCGAAAGTTCGTTCGCGGCACCCGGCAACTTTTCCCAATCCCTGGCAGATAAAAAACCTGTACGGATACTGCGGCCGTCCACCTTGGCCAAAGAACACAAAAGCCTCTGGACCAATTGTTCCTTCGACATCTCTAAGCTAAAAAAGGCCACAGGAACCTTGTTGACAATAGCCGCATGCTCCATAATATTGATCGCAAAAGCGCTCTTGCCCATGGAAGGCCTGCCGGCCATAACGATCAGATCCGAAGGTTGCAGCCCGGCGGTCACGATATCAAAATCCGTGAAACCGGTCTCGACGCCCGTGACATGGGTCTTCTGCTGATAAAGCCTATCTATGGTCTCCATGCCGTCTTTGATAAGCTCTTTGATGGGCACGACATTGCCCTGGCCGATCCGGCGCTCGGCAATATCAAATATCATTTTTTCGGAATGGTCCAGCACATCGTCGACATTTTCCTCTGTTTCATAAGCGTTTGTGACGATCTGTGTCGCGTGGGCAATGAGCATCCTCAAAATATTTTTCTCTTTGACGATATGCGCATAATGGGCGACATTTGCGGCTGTCGGCACGATATTGGTCAACCCTGCCAAGTAGCTAGCCCCGCCTACTGCCTCCAAGTCATTTTCGCTTTTAAGCTTTTCAACGAGGGTGATGAGATCTACGGCCTTCCTCTTATCGTAAAGCTCGACTATGCCTGAAAATATTTTTTTGTGGGCGTCTTTATAGAAATCGTCTGCCTGCAGGTGCTCGACAGAAATAGAGATAGCATCCTCCTCTATCAGCATCGAACCCAATACAGCCATTTCAGCTTCGATGTTTTGAGGAGGGAGCCGCTCTATAAAAGGATTTTTGGCGGGTTCTTTATCTGAACGCTTCGGATTTCTTGCCATAGATATAAAACTCTTTAAATAACCAAGTTCCAAGAAACAATAATCAAACAATAACCAATAACCAAATTCAAATAACAAAACAAACTAAAAGATTTCCTGTTGTTTGGTGATTGTATCTTGGTTATTGATTATTTTTCTTTTTATTTTTTGACTACCCAGACTTTGACCTTAGAGACTACTTCAGGATGCAATTTCATATCCAGATCATAAATACCGAGTTCCTTGATAGGGCTATCTAGCGCAATACTCGACTTTTCGATCTCTGCCCCTTCTGCCGATACAGCCTTGGCAATATCCTGCTGCGTCAGGCTTCCGTATAGTTTACCATCTTCGTTGACCTCTACAGCTATTGTGACTGACAAATTCGCCAGCCTCTGCGCCAATTCCTGCGCCTTCTTTTTCTCAAGCGCATTCTTGGCCTCTTTCTTTTTTGCGTCTGCCTCTATCTGTTCCAGATTATAACCGGTAGCGATAAGCGCCAGGTTGCGGGGAAAAAGAAAATTCCTTGCGAAACCGTCTTTGACCTGTTTCACCTCGCCGCTTTTACCCAAACCCGCAACATCTTCTTTCAAGATAACCTTAATCATGAATTCACCCCTTCAGGAACGGAAGCAATGCGATAAACCTGGCCTTCTTGACTGCGTCTTCCACTTTTCTCTGATGCTTGGCGCATGTGCCTGTGACACGACGGGACAAGATCTTGCCTCTCTCGCTGATCAGGCGCTCAAGCCTTCTGTAATCTTTATAATCGAGTGTTGTGATCTTCTCTTCACAGAAACGGCACGTCTTCTTCTTCATGCGCGCCATCAGGACATCTTCTTTTTTTTCACGGCGACGGCCAAACGTACGCCCGCCCGGTCCGCCGGTCCTTGACTTCTCTGTTCCTCTGCCTCTACTAGTGCTTTCTTTTTTCTTAAACATACCTTTTTAGCCTCCTTAAATGACGACATAACTTACGGAGCTTTTTGCGACGTAAGCTATTTGTCGGAATTAATCCCGTGCCTGCGAAGCGATTAGGCATCGGGATCTATTCAGGTAATTTTCCTTTAGCTCATATCTTCAGCCATATCCTGGCCCCAAGGAACTTCTCCCGCGGCGAGATCCGCGCCAGAACCCGTGGCCCCAGTATCGGCCTTCTCATCAACTGCCTGACTAACATCTTCAGTCCCGCCGGCTGTTTTTGCAGCTGGAGCGCCGCCGCCTGCCCCCAGGAACTGAACCCTTTCTGCCCGGATTTCAAGGACCGTCCTCTTTTTCCCATCCGGCCCGTCCCAGCTGCGGGATTGTAAGCGGCCCTCGACAAAAAGCGGGCTGCCCTTATGCAAATATTGGTTACATACTTCTGCCTGCTTATCCCAAGTTACGACCGTAAGGTAGCATACGTCCTGTTTGACCTCTCCGGCCTTATCTTTATAACGACGGTTGGTAGCCATCCGCAGATTTGCCACAGCCGTTCCTCCCGGAGTATAGCGCAACTCTGGGTCTCGGGTCAGATTTCCGATAATAAATACCTTATTTAAATTCGCCATATTCAGCTCCTTAACTTTGCCTTATTTTAGGCTTACTCCTTACAAAGTTTCCGCCATAGGCGGATCAGCCTTCGGCTGAAATCCCTTAATTTTAGCCTATTTCTTTCCCTTTTCTTCGATCTTTACGACCATATATCTTAAGACATTCTCATTGAGGCCATAAAGACTCCTAAGAGGCGTTATCTGCAAAGGGTCAATGTCAAAATTCATAAGGTAATACATCCCTTCCTTGAAACGCGCCTGGCCGCCCAAAGGGAACAGGTCATAGGCGAGCTTGCGTCTCTCGGCCCATATCTGATCGCCTGTCACTGTGCCGTTATGTTTGGTTACCTGTTCTTTGATACCCTTCATAACAGCGCTCTTTTCTTCGTCTTTCAAATCTGGCTTGATTATAAACATCGCTTCATACTTTTTCATGCTTTTAATAACTCCTCTCTTAATTTTGCTTTATTCAGACTCTTCCTTACAAAATTTCCGCCACAATTCTTTAGCGGATCAGCCAATCCTTGTGGCTGAAACTCTGCAGCTTACTTCAAAATTATCGGAAGAGAATTTTGAAGTGGTTAAGCCAAGAGTCACGTTTTTTTTCCTTTAGTTTTTATGTTAAAGCAGTTCATGGCTGCATCGATTCCTTGCGTAGCCCAAACCTCTATCGCATCCGCAGCTTTCTCTAACATCTCCCCAAGGACAACTTGTTCATTTTTATTAAATTTGGAAAGGACATAATCGGATAGGTTGCCTGCTGCGCCCTCGCTGCCTATGCCCAACTTCAGGCGCGCAAAATCTTTTGTGCCCAGACGTTCTATCACAGATACCATGCCATTATGCCCTCCGGAGCCGCCGGATGCTTTCAGGCGAATCTCGCCAAAGGGCAAGGCCACATCATCATAGACGACCAAGATATCACTGGGCGCAATATGCTTTTTCCTGACAATACCTGCCACAGCCTCTCCGGAAAGATTCATGAACGTCTGCGGCAAGAATAAAATTACCGTACGGCCGGCATATCCGCCTATTGCTGACAAACTTTTAAAAGAACTATTTGGCTTTAGCGTTAGCCCGGTTTTTCGCGCGAGTCTCTCAACCGTAAGAGCGCCTGTATTGTGCCGCGTGCGTTTGTAGGCCGCCCCGGGATTGCCTAGCCCGACGATCAACTTAAGTTCGGCTTTTATGCGGGTTGACACTGACAAACTACTTTGCCTCCGGCTTGGCTGGCTTGGCAGCCTCTTCTTCGCCTTCAACCGGTTTCTTTTCTTTCTTGATGACCTCGGGTTCCGCGCTCGTAGCCGCCTCGCCCACTGCCGCTTCAGGCGCAGCCGCTTCTTCTTTAAACGGAGGCACCAGAGAAAATACTATAGCATCAAGCTCGTGCTTAAGCATAACGCCTTCCGGCATTATCAGATCTTTAACCTGTACAGAATCTCCGATCTTCATATTAGTGACGTCTACCTCGATCTTTTCAGGGATCTGCGTAGGCAAACACTCTACCTCAACTTCCCATAGGATGTGCTCAAGAGTTCCACCGTCCTGCTTGACGCCGACAGCGTCACCCTTGCTATGAATAGGAACTTTGACCTCTATGCGCTTAGTCAGAGAGATCTCATTGAAATCCACGTGCAGGATATCACCGCTCACAGGATGAGTCTGGAGCTCCTTGATAAGGACAGCCCTTTCCTCAAAGCCCTTCTTCGCAGACGATGCTACCTTGAGCGTAATGACCATGTTCTCGCCTCCGTGATGCGCATGCATAAACTTTATCAAACGGCCCCGCTCTATTTTTAAAGGCACTGTCTTTTTGCCCTCGCCATAGACAACACAAGGCACAAAGTTACTTTTGCGCAAGAGATGGCTCTTTCCCACCTCTGAATCTTGTCGAACTTCCGCTTCCAAATAAATCGCTTCCATTTCTTTACTCTCCTCAATTTTGCCTTTATTTAGGCTTATTCCTTACAAAATTGACTCCGAAGTCTAATCTAAAAATATCGAAAGAGATTTTTAGATTGTTTAGGCAAGGAGTTTTCCCTTTTAATCGAACAAGCAACTGATGGATTCTTCCCTGTGGATCCTCTTTATGGCCTCCGCCAAAAGCGGTGCGACCGATAAAACCTTTATCTTAGGATGCTTTTTATGGTCCGGCAACGGTATTGTATCGGTTATGATAAGTTCTTCTAAGATCGAATCTTCTATATTTTTTATGGCGTTACCCGTCAAGATACCGTGCACCACTCCGGCAAATATCTTTTTTACTCCTGCCTTCTTTAAAGCGTGGGCTGCTTCAAGCAGCGACCCGCCTGTCGCGATAAGATCATCGACCAGCACCGCATTTTTGCCCTCCACTTCGCCCAATATATTCATCGCTTCGGCCTTTTCCGGAGAGATGCGGCGTTTGTCAACAATGGCGAGCGCGGCACCTAAGCGCTTGGCATATGCCCGCGCGGTCTTGATGCCCCCCACGTCGGGAGAGACGACTACGAGATCATTGAGTTTCAATCTTTGGATATATTCCACAAAAACATTGATGGCGAAGAGATGGTCCAGCGGGATATCAAAAAATCCCTGGATCTGGCCGGCATGTAGGTCCATGGTCAGGACCCTGTCAGCGCCGGCTACGGTAAGGAGATTGGCTACAAGCTTGGCTGTTATAGGCACGCGCGGCTGGTCTTTTCTGTCCTGGCGCGCATAACCATAATAAGGCATGACCGCGGTGATCCTTCCGGCGGAGGCGCGCTTTAGCGCGTCTAGTATGACCAATAATTCCATCAAGTTCTCGTTAGGAGGCGGACATGTCGGCTGCACTACAAAAACGTCTTTGCCGCGCACGTTATCGTCGATCTTGACGCGGATCTCGCCTTCGCTGAAGCGCGCCACCATCATCCCGCCCAACTTTTTACCGAGCTCCTTTGCAATATCCTCGGCCAGCATAGGATTCGCATTACCCGTAAAAATCTCTAATTTATTCATATTGCCCTCTCTTATTTCTTTTTCATTTTATTTATAGGCCTTGCCGGAACTCCTACGACAATAGCTCCGTCAGCCACATCATGGCCTCGAGTTACAACACTGCCGGCACCGACCACAGCCCTGCGTCCGACAACTACCGGTGCGACCAATACAGAATCGCATCCGATAAAAGCCTTATCTTTGATAACGGTCTTATTTTTCTTCTTGCCGTCAAAATTTGCCACGACCGTGCCTGCGCCGATATTTACATCCTTGCCGACATATGTATCTCCGAGATAGCCGACATGCCCCATAGTAGTGCCCTGGCCAAGCGTAGAATTTTTTATTTCTGCAAAATTACCAACGCGCACCTTATCTTTTAACACTGCCCCGTGACGCAGATGCACAAAAGGCCCTACGCTGCAATTTGCTCCGATAATAACGCCCTCTTCGATATATGTGAAAGGAAAGATCCTTGTACCTGCCCCGATGACAACAGACTCGTCAATAAATACGGTCGAAAAATCATCGACCGACACGCCATTCTCCACATATTTGGTAAGGGCCCTCTTGCGTATGATCCCTGCTGCTTCCATAAGCTCGGTTTGAGAATTTACTCCTAATACTTCATGATAATTATCCGTGATGTATGCTTCTATCTTTTTGTTCCTATTGAAAAGCCACGAGAATGCATCCGTCAAATAAAGTTCGCCGGCATTATTTAATGGCTTGATATGCTCCAATGCGGTAAAAAGATCATCTTTTTTAAAACAGTAAAGCCCTGTATTGATCTCGTTTATAGCCCTTTGCTGGAAATTGGCGTCTTTATCTTCGATAATGCCGATAAGCTGCCCTGCATCACTGCGTAATATCCTGCCATAACCCCTTGGGTTAGGCAATATAGTGGTCAGGACCGTACAAGAGGCATCCCGGCCTACGTGAAAATCATAAAGCGCACGCACTGTTTCTTCTGTGATCAAAGGCGTATCGCCGTAAAGCACAACCACATCCCTGACACCCGAGGGGATATTTTTGAGGGCGGCTTTGACGGCATCCGCTGTACCCAGCTGCTTCTCCTGTATTGACACCTTTACATCTTTGGGGAGCGCATCGCGCACCTCAAGACGCTTGCGCGCCACGACTACAATGATCTTTTTAGGGTCCAACCTTTTTGCAGCATCAACCACATAATCGATCATCGGCCTTAAATTTATACAATGCAGGACCTTCGGCAAACCGGACTTCATCCGTTTGCCTTCTCCCGCCGCCAAAATTATTATGCAGAAGTTTGACATAAAAATAAAAAATCACCTGCTGGTTCTCAAACGCCAATAAATATCCCTGCGCTTTTTATTCGATGCTTTGAGCAAAAAATTATTCATCTGGCAGAGCCATTCTAATTTCTTCTTCGGAGAAATCGCCATAAAACGCCGCAATCTCTGCTCCTGGCTCTCCCATTTAAATATCATTTTTTCCTCTTTAATTCCTTTATTTTTTTTAATTCCTTGATATCAAGCTTGTCAGTATCGCGCCCAGCGGCCATCTTCATTTTTATAAGATTGGTTATCGATATAACGAACAATATCATATCATTTATTTTAATCCGGACAGGATCCTTATTCGCGATCTCAAAAGTAACTGGCGATTCTATGATGATATCCACTTCTTTCATTTCATCGTATTTGTAAAAATTGAACGCCCTCATATGCTTATTGTGGATCCAGTCATACCTCGTCTTTTCATCAGCTATTCCCATAGGATCCACAGGTTGTTTTACCCGGTATCCTTTCTTTTTTAGAATAGTCACGACCTTCTTAAGATTTCCGTCGCTCATCTCAACAAGAATATCCATGTCTGCCGTACTTCTCAAAGAGCCTAAAAGATTTACCGCCAGCCCTCCTACAAGCACATACTTAACCTTTTGCTTATGGAATTCCCGGAATATCTCTTCGTAAAGTATCATGATAAAAACTATAGATGATCGAACTTCGGCGAACTGGCTGCCCGAACTGGACGCCAGACGAACTTCACAACTCCATATAGTGCATATGGTTGTGAAAATATACACCCGTAGGGGCAGGAAACAATTAATCCGTTTTGGCGATCCTTTACCTGAGAAACCTCAGCGGGCAAAGCGAATTATCAAAAATACCATCTATGAGGGCCTAAAAATCCAGGCTTTCATCAATAGCGACCCGGAAAGAATAACCTGGGCAAAAACCCGTAAAGAGCTAAATATCTCAGAAGCCAAGTTAGCACACCTGCTAAAAATAGTCAATACACTGCCTTCGGATTTTGTCGCAGATATGAAATCCTGCACCAATGAAGCGAAGCTAAAAATCTTCAACGGCAGACGGCTTTTGCAAATCTCCCGCCTAAAAACCGAGAAAGAACGCCGAAACGAAATTACACGCCTATTGTCAAAATAATAGCTATAGTTTCCCCGACCCTTTTTGTCCAGTTCAGCATAGAGTTTTGAAATTAGGCCTCTTCGGGTTTAAAAATTAGCAAACCAAGCAACATAATAATCACAAAAACAAGGCTAATTAAGTTTCTTCCAGTGGAAACATCGAAGGCTTCCCGAAGCACATTTGCAAACACAATTCTATCGAAAGCTCTTACTGCAAAAAACACAATGCCACCGTAAATGATAGCCTTGTTTTTAACGGGATTTATAGCAGCAAACCCCATTAAAACGCCAAAGGCGATTGCAAATCATTTCACCAGAAATTGTTGCAATCAATCCCTCAACCACATGATAGATACAAATCAAACCACAAAAAAATTTAATAGGTGCTAACGATTTGCTCTCCATCTTCCACCTCCCTGAGTTTTGTATTCATATATTATCTGAGACATTTCTAAAGAAATCAATAAAAATATATCACCCCCTTTCTCGTTACTTTAAATACCCCAGTTCTTTAGCGAGTTTATTATTGGGATCTAATTTCTTGATTTTATCTAAATAATAATTAAGCTGGGGTAAATCATTTTTCTTACGATAGGTTTGAGCTAATCGAACATAGGCATCCATGAATTGTGGATCTTTGTTTAATGCTTTTTTGAACTCTTCAATAGCTAAATCAACATTGCCGCCCCAGAACCCGGGAGCAAAGAGGTAAAAATTTCCCAATGCGAAACGTACCTCAGCAGCATCCGGATTTATTTCTGCAGCTTTCATTATGTAACCTTTAATCGTAAGAGCCTGCAATTTCCCTAAAAATATACTCTTTTCTACTATTCGAATCTTAGCCGTAGCAATAATAAGATAGGCGCGTGCCAAATTCGGCTTATCGACAGGTTTACCTGTTTCTTGCAATCTTTCAACTACCGCAGCTGTTTTAATTGCTTGTTGTAAATCGCCTAACAGAAGCTGCGTATAGGATTTAGTAATTAACGCGGGGGCATGCTCTGGGTTTTTCCTTAGAACTTCATCGAGTATTTTTATAGATTTCTCATATTCATTATTTCGCCGTAATACCTCAGCTTGCCCCCATAAAGCATTTATATTACCGGGTTCTAGTCTCAGAACTTCCTCAAATTCTTTAGACGCTTTCTGTTCCAAGTGATTTTTTAAATACCCCAATCCAAGTATATAATGGCTTTCGGATTTGTTTGATAATGAGTCGGCGTATTTTCTTAATTCCTCTAAAGTGGATAGATATGCTTTTTCATGCAGCTCTTTTAAACTCGCAGCATAAAGATCACAAGGGCAAATGACAATCCACATCAAAACTAAAATCAAATAGGTCTTGATTGACGATTTTTTACGAATCTTTGTTAATACAGGAGTGTATATTTTGAACATTTAATTCTCCAATAAATCTTCCTTCAAGAAATTCAGACCAACCAACCCTAGAACTAAGAACAGAGGGTTTAATATTACCTATTTTTTGACCAGCTTTTCGACAGATGTTTACATAAATATATGCTGCCTGGCTATTATTCTTAATTACAAAAAGCTTAGCTGATAAGAGTTGCCCTAAATTTATACAATGGGCATAGTGATAATTCTCTTCCAATCTTTTTTCCAGCTCTTCTGCCAATAAAGAAAGCGAATCATCATCTATAATATTATTTTCTTGTAATTCGATAAATAAGGCATAAAAATAAGCTCCTTTTTTTATGCTTCTTTCTGGCGCCAATAAAAAGAAGCTTGGCTTGAGTGAATATTTATTAAAGCTATCATTCAAAATTGTTGAGATATGAAATTCATTTAGCTTCTCGCCAACTAAGTCAGATATATTAGACTCCTTGCTTATAAATTGAATCAATGGACATTGGTTTTTGAAGCCGACAACTTTTATAATATCTTGCAACTTGTACCTATATAATCCACCACACGTAGTCACCACAACAGAATAGAGCTTTTCTTTTTCTAATTGATGCGCTAATTTTGTCTTAAGAGCGTTGCTACTATTCCTAAACTCATTCTTAATCTCTATAAACTCAAAAAAATGCGAACGGATACTGAGCGCAGCTCCTTTTTCTCCGATTAACGGAAATGACACAATGCCTTCAGTAGCAAGTAAACCTTTGGGTTGAATTTCTATATTGGGAAATAACACCTTTAATTCTTTGATTTGCGGGGCAGCATGACTGTCAGCCCAACAGCTGATTAAAGTTAAATTTGGCCAAATTTTCTCGTAAATAGTCTTCTTATCAACAAAAGCTGAGTTTTTCACATCCCAATGAACAATGATATCTTGTAACTCTCTTGCCCTTTGCTTATCTCTAAGACATTTTTTAAGAAACTCCCGCTTAAGATCTGAATTAACACTGCCAGGAGGAGTTAGGGTTCCATTTTCTATGTCTCTTATTAGCTGGAGAGACCATTCTTCAAGAGGTTCTAATAAAAGAGTCAAGAAAGAAGGATTCCAAATTGAAATAAAAGCAAGGTGCTTATCACATAAAAGAAAACGCAGGGTAACATATCTGAATGTCTCTACATCTTCGATTTCACTTACTATCGATGGCACAGCAAAAATAGTATTTAACAACCTTTGTTCGATTCTTCCAAAATAACTAGCATCGTTTCCAAAACCAATAGGAATTTTTGAATTTGTCTTATTTATTTTCGTTATTGGTGAAATTGACCAATAGGCGCTGCCCGAAAGAAGATGATTTCTTTTTGTAAATAGATCGTAAATCCATGATGATAGTCCATTCTTAAATTCTTCATACAAACTTAGAGTATAGGGAATGTATTTTGAGCTAGAAGTTGACCCACTCGAAGGTTCCAATAACACTATGGGATCAGATGTTAATATTGCTTTTTCACCCTGAGCGATTGAATCTATATATCCTTTATAAAAATCGTATGGATTAACTTCTACCCTGGACTGGAAATCTACGACATTAGTTATCGAAACCAATTTGTGCTCTTTACCAAACGCTGTATCGCTATTTTTCTTTAGAATACGTAATAAGACTTTTTTCTGCGCATTTTCGACATTAGATGTTGCTATATGAAAATAATAGCTACGTTTGAAACACAATATCATCCAAGAGAAATTCGCAAATAATAATTTAATTCTTCTTAATATTAATAAATTTTGCATAATTGTTCAAAAGCCTTTCATTACCGTAACAGCCAACATTCATTGCCCTTACTTCGTTGTTCTTTTGCCAGATTGTTCAGCTTAATCCACAGCGTCAATAAATCATTTTTAGTTATTGAACCAACACTAACTTTACAAAAGTCGCAAGGCCGGAATTCACCATCGGCAGAGATATTAAACATTGATGTACCACCTGGACAGCCACAGGCTTGGAAGGACCGAAAATGACCATACCACCAAATACCCGGAGCATTTTTTTTGTTCCACCAAGACTCCATAAATTTACGCAGGTCTAATTTATATTTCGGTGGCGGATTTTTAAGGTCTGTTTGATTTTCTAGCCTTCCCGAAGGCAATGCATCAAACACTGCGATTTCTTTAACTTTTTTTTCAATCCCAAGTTTGAATATTTTCTCAACTGTTCCTGAATAGAGACGTTCGGGTGAAATAAAGGTTGAGAAACCAACTAGCATACCTAAACGCTGTGCTTCTTCCAACCCTGCGAGCGCCTTTCTCATCAATCCGCTATGTCTACGGTGCTCATCATGTGATTTCTCATCCGAAAAATCTATACTTATGAGAACTCGCTTTAAACCTGCTTTATACAATTCTTTTGCCTGCTCCTTTAATTTAGATCCGTTAGTATAGATGACGCAGATGGCGCTCTTTTTGTCCACGGCTTTTATTATCTCTGAAAGGTCATCTCGCAAGAGAGGCTCTCCACCGGTAAAAGCAAAGCTAAAAACACCCAAATCAACTGATTGTCGAATAATATCAATCCATTGCTCTGTTGAGAGTTCTTTTCCTTCTTGCCCATAGGCAGTACAATGGAAACAACTACAATCACATTTGGCAGTAATAGAGAGAGTGACTAATCCCGGATAATGTAAATCATATCGTCCTGAATTATACAGACGGGCTGCAGATTTGATAAAGGATTGGCTATACTCAGCAGGTATAATTAAACTACGAACCGGCAATGAGCCTTCCCAGCCAATAATCTTATTATGCCCTAAAAGTAACTTAACTGCCGTTTCTTTAAATTTCTTAAATGTGGGCAGGGTTAATGCAGCACTAATAAAATTATATCGTAAATTAGTAATTAGGCCCATTGTCCCTCCAAATTTTTACGCGAATCCTGTCTTCTTTTATCAGGATAGTTGTAAATACAGGGAGATATTAAACCTTGGGGAGTAACATGAGAATTGGCACATCTAGAGAGCCTTTGTTCATCTTGATATTCAGCTCCTAAAAAACTATCAATTGATATAACCACCATACTTTTTTTGCCTTTTCCGGTAATAAACCCATAAAAAAAATGTATCAGATTTATTATTTTTGTAAGGTCAGTTTCTCTTAGAGCATAAAAAATAGGCACTATATTTCTGGTAAAAAAGTTAGGATTCATATTGTTTGTGCTTAACCGCCGATAAAACCTTGCCATGTTTCTCCTTCAACAAGAAGAAATAGAACAGCTGCACAGTCCGGATGCACTTCTAATTGCCATGGCCTAAAAGCTGGCATAGGCCAGAAACAGTCTAAAGATCGGACCATATTAAGTATCCTAGAATCCATTAGCCTTTTTATCACTGCCTCTCGATCTACCAGTGTATCTTGTGGTAACTGGTATCTCCCAGCAGGCACAGCTACCTGGAAAACAATAAAATCTAGTTTCGATCCTAATTTGAGAGCATAATCCAAGATACTATCGATATCATTAATATTCAGACTGGTTACAGTAACAATAATGCCTAAGCGCAACCCAGAAGAAATAATGTGCTCAGTTGCCTTTTTTTTCTGCTCTATAAAGTTATTACCTCGCATTTTCTTATGTGTATCTTCATCAAAAGTGTCTAACTGTAACCATGCCCGCCGCAATCCACTTTTCTTAAGAATTCTTGCATAGTTAGAATCTTCTGCGATTTGTAAACCATTTGTAGCAATTTCGACTTTCAATCCCATATCTGAAATTTTCTTAACCATTGTGGGTAAACCAGAGTGCAGCGTCGGCTCACCACCAGTAAGCGTAACAATCTTACCGCCACTATTCTTTACATAGGCTGCTTTCTCTAAAACAGATTCTACTGATAAAAAAGTCTTCGAGGAGCTGCTGCCAGCATTTACATAGCATACCGGACACTTAAAATTACAATCATCAGTTATTTCTACTAAGTGGAACCACTTTTTACCATTATGGCTTGAGGGGCTCAAAATATCCCTAGAATATTTCTTCCTAATCCCTAAAAAAATACTGGCATTAGAAGAAATCCGAGAAGACTTTACTCTCTTAGGGCAATCAACATGAAAATCAATATGCTCACCATTTTGTTCAATAGTTGCATTATGGCTCTGGCGACATTCACAACAATATGATGTTGTCTTGTTAATAACCATTTAGAAACTCTCTAGCTTTCTGATAAATTTTTCTATCATCGATAAAACCACTGGGTACATTTTTAAATTTAGCTTATCCACAGTATCTTCTGAAGTATGATAGTAGATATTACTGCAATATGTAGTCATGCAGGGAATACCTTTTTGGAAAAAACTATCTACATCAGAAGGAAATAAAGAATTGCTTATCCAATAAAACCAATTTAAAGGCACAGGTAAAAATCGATTACACAATAATTGTGTGAAAGAAACCGAATTACGTATATGCGGCTCATTAGAAAATAAGATTGTCCTCATATTTGTGTTTTTACAAGGTATGGGCATCTCCAAATTAATATATGCAATATAGTTGTTAGTGTCAGTGTGATTAACATGCCATTTCGAACCCACCATTCCAATTTCTTCAGCATCAAAGAATATTAAACGTATATTTTTCTTATACTCCCTTCTTGCAACAGATTCCGCTAAGGCAACAAGCATTACTACTCCAATGCTATTATCCTGAGCTCCGCTGTTCCAGCTATCAAAGTGTGTGCCAATGACGATGTATTCTTTTATTTCGTCATGCAAAAGGTCGAAAATCAGATTCCTTGCTTGCCCAGATTCTATCCTTTGTTGATATTCCAGCGTTATCTGCTTTCTGACATATTTAGATAAAGATGACCAATCATTCTTAGTGATAGAAAGCGCAGGTATAACAGATGGTTCTTTAAACTCAGGATAACCAGTCCCTATCTGGAAAAGGTCATTATGTCCAGAAATAATGATTATTCCTGCTGCATTATATTTTTTAGCTCGCTCGACCTGTAGAATCCGATGGTTAGCTAAACCGTACCTACAGGCAACAATCTTACCTTGTACATCGTTATTCTTAAAATCTCTTTCAGCACCACTACCTAAATAAATAAGCTCACCCTTTACGCTAGTGCCTTGCGAACCAGTATAATCAAGTAAATATGCGTTGCAGTGTTTATTATCGAAACATACCCTTGCCTGACTACAGCTACATACTTTCACTGGGAATTTTTCTTCCGAATAAGCATATTTACCGGGTATCCTAAGTGCAATTTCTTCACGAATCAACTTCTGCGCTTGTTGATTGCTGACAGAACATATCTTCTTGGCCCCCAAGCCTACTAAGCGGTTTAACAAATGAATATCTCTATCCCTATGAGTTAACATCGCTATAATTGACTTTCTTTGATTCTAGAGTGAGTATTCCAAAATAATAATTCTCCACTAGGATATTCTGACAATCGATTAAGCATTGCTGCCATTGTTTTACCTGTAAACACAGGCTCTAAATCTACATCAATTTTTACCATCAATTCCACAGCCTTTTGAGATTCTGGGGTTGAATAACCATACCCTTTACCTAACCAATTACCATCAATATACTCAAGGCGGTTCATTGTCGCTTTATAAAATGATTTGGGCAACTGTAAACACTTTAGAGCCCCTAAAACTAATTTAGAGAGACGGAATCTATTAGCAATAATGGGTTCTATGGTTCGTACTGCCACAACGCAAGTCGGCACTTCAGCTAAGGTTAAACCAATAAGTAATCCAGCAACTGTCCCAGTAGTACCTAATGCAACATAAATCTTTTTGGGGGGCGGTAAAATACCTTCTTGAATCTGTGCGCTTAATTCTAATCCTGCTTTTACATAACCCAAAGTAGATAGAGGAGAGGAGCTCCCGAGAGGCATTAGATAACTTCCTTTTTTTCTGAGTTTTAAAGCGTGAATTGATGCGGTAATCATATTTTTGGTTGTTATAATGTTTGCGTTTAGTTTTTCATAAATTGATAAACTGTTTTCAGTATTATATCCATCAGGAGAGGGAAATGTTATGATGTCTAAATTAAATCCTAGTTTTTTGCCAAAAAGAGCGCAGGCAAGCAAATTATGAGAACCATAATCACCATAGGTAATTAGCCTTGTAGCATGGCTCTGTTTCGCCTCAGCTAAAAGATATTCCAGCTTGCGAACTTTATTACCCCCATATAAAGGTGAGCTTAAACCGTCGTCTTTAAACCAAAAATAACAGCCATTATGTAAATGAATTTTCTTTATAGGAGTAGGAAATTCTCCCAGCGATAACCGGGGAACGTTATCTATCGAATTTATATATTTATTAGGTGTGTTAACAGTGTATTTCATTATATGCTTTTTGTAGAATATGCTTCCTTTATTCCCATAACACGATAAGCAACCGGTTTTAGATTTTCTTCATTTATAAGAGTCAAACAGGCCAATTCATCACCATACGGATAACCAGGATTTTTCTTCATAAAAAAGTCAATGTGCGGATTATGCAATTTTGCAGCAGTAATGTCAGCCACTCCGGGCTTTAAACTCTCTTTCGCTGATAAATGTTTAATTATGCCTGTCGTTTTATTATATTCTAAGGGATATTTGTAAGACGCAAAACAATCTAAAACAACCTGTTCGAATTCAGGGGTCAGTTTATTGTAACAGGGGTAAAATTCTTTGAAATATACAGGGAGAAAACGATAAGTCTTATAGCCCATAGCTACAAGAAACCAATATAACTTAGTCTCTTTATAGAGACGTGCTAAAGAACAAACAAAATTTAACCAAACCTTAGCAAGCGTTGATTCACCCCAGAAATCCTTATGAATAATTGTATCCCCGGAGAAAATTGCTTTAATAACACTCCCATCGACTTCGCTCTCCATAATCATTTGCGTTGAAAACCCCTTAATTTGCCCAGAAATATAGTCCTTTAAAATTATTACCCAATTTTTTTCTTGTAAATCCATATCAAATTGGGTTCTTTCAACACGATTGAAGTACAAACAAAAAAGATTGAACATTTCGTTTTTTTGGTTAATGGAAAGCTGCGAGATTTCTAAAATATCACCTTTAAGACGGGACAAGACTTACCTCCTTAATTGAAGCTACAAAGTTGCCAATTCCAAATAAGGGATCCGGTTATCTAACTTATTAAACAAATCTACACCGTCATCCCAACAAACCACAAAAACCCTACTACTGTACTTAATAAAGCGATAATCTTCTTTAATAGCTCTCAACAAAGGATCGCTTTCGTGTAAACCAACTAAAAGATAGTCATAATTAGAATTCACTGCATCGTTATATATTGTGCGCAATAATGCACGAAAAATCTCCATATCATTAGAATCAATAGCGATAAATCCGGTATACAAAAATTTTAACTGCGTATTTGATCTAGGTAACTTGGGCAACCCTATTACCGTAGCACCTAAGTTATAAAAAGGTTTAATGAAGCGTAAAAGTCCGTTATATCCCGTAATGATGGTTTGTTTGAAATTGCCTTGATACCACGTTGCTATTGTGCCGACAACATTATTATTTCTAAGTGCTATATAAAAATTATCAATCTGAAAATCTTTTAATATGCCGTTATTTGAAAGAAAAGATTCCCTTGTATAATATGGATAGAATTGTTTATTTTTTCCATTTCTGTTTAAGTACTCAACAATAGCATCAATGTTTTTATACGAACCTTTGACAACCTTAATATTACCGCTTATGTCATGCTTCTTTCGCGATAATCCAATTGCTGTTGTGCAATATAATCCCATATCAAGATAGCGGGGTAAACCCGCTCTTTTGCTAGTCAATAAACCGATAGCGTAATTGTTATCTTCTATTATTGAGGTGATATAAATAGACGCTTTTTTGTCCTGATGTAATTTATGAAGATATTCGTAGCCCCGAGCTAATAAGATATTATTACGATAATCGTTTTTTATTCTCAGACTACTTAAATAACCAATATTTGCAACCTCGCCATTTATGTAGCAGGGTTTTATTGAACGGCTCCCTAATCCAACAATATCGTTTGTCTTTTCATCTGTAGCTATTATAGTCTGGTGAAATTCGTTCCCAACCTTTGTGGCAGTAAAATAACTTGGCTCCCGTTTAAAGGCAACGCCTATCTTGCCATCCATAGGAGTATCATGGAAAACTTCCCGGATCGCACAATCATCCGAATCCTGAGCTATTTTAAAGTTGAATCTACCCATCTTATTGAACAGCCGCCTCCCTTCCAAGCGGCAATCCTTGTCTTTTAATAATCTCTTTTTGCGAAAAAAGATTTAATGATAGGAATTGTACTGCATTATACGGATTCCTACAATTTGCCTTAAAATCAGAAAATCTTCTTAAAATAGAACTAAACCGATAGAATTTTCTTCGCGCTTCCATGCAACCTCGTGATAGTTCCTCTGGACTCATTTGTTTAGGCATAAAGGCAACATCGCCAAATCTATATTTAGGATCTAGCCACCAATTATCAAACAGTAATCGACCTTCTTTTTTTAGTTGATTATATAAAGGTGTTCCGGGAAATGGAACTAGATGGTTAAATGCCGCAAGAAAAAATTTATTTTTAATTGCAAAATCTAAAGTTGTATCAAATGAGTTTATATCGTCATAGTCGTAGCCAAAAACAAAGGTAGCGTAGATTCCGATTCCATGGTCCCGGAATTTCTTCAGCGCCTGCATATACCGTTCTAAACCACCATTCCAATTTTTTCCCATCTGATTAAGATTATTTTTGCTTAATGATTCGAATCCAATTAAAAGGCCAAAACAACCACTCTTTTTCATTAAACAGAGGAGCTCTTCATCTTCAGCTATATTGATGCTGCCTTGGCTAGCCCATGAAATACGCAAAGGTATAAGAGCCCTGAAAAGCTCCTTTGACCTTTTACTATCCACATTGATATTGTCATCGACTAAAAAAATAAACTTTTTGTTTAAAGACTCTATCTCTTTGACAATCTCTTGAATTGGACGGGCAATGTACGATTGATTAAAAAAACTGCTTATAGAACAAAAATTACATGCAAATTTACACCCTCTGCCAGATTCGACTAATGAGATGGGCAGATATTGCTTATGCTTGAATATTTCCCGTCTTGGTTTTACTCCATTTAGCACAGGTCTCACATCAGATTTGTAGTACTTCTTTAGTTTTCTCTCTTGAGAATCCTCAATAACCTGAGTCCAAATATTCTCTACCTCACCTATAACTATTGCATCGGCAAATTCAATTGCCTCATTGGGTATAAGTGTAGGGTGGAAACCACCTAAAACAACTTGTTTGCCTAATTGACGATACCGCTTAGAAATTTCATATGCCCTTTGGGCTGTATAAGTCTCGACATTTATCGCCACCAAATCAGTTGCACGATTATAGTCAATTGTTTCTATCCTATCATCAAGGAAATCAATCTCAATATCCGGTGGAGTTAACCCAGCTAAAGTAGCCAAAGCCAAAGGCTCCATCTTCCATGAGTCTACATAAGGCTCATTGTCCTTTCTCCCTACTGATGGCATAATAAAAGTTACTTTCAAAAATAACTCCTTATTGTTACCATAAGCAATCTGCAATCATTGCTTTGCTATAATTGGCCAAATTGTTTGCATAGAATCTATAAGCTATGTTCGCAGGAATCATATACGGTAATAAACAACGAGCTCCTAAAAGACGCTTAAAAATTGAGCTTGATTTATAGCTTTGCTTCCAAGCCCAAAATAAACCTGCCTGTAATTCTTCGGGACTCATCAAAGCAGGCCTAAATACAACATGCTGCGCGTCGTAAAATGACCAGTTTTCTTCAATAATGCGATTTTCAGATTTGAGTTTTTTAAAAATTGGTGTTCCTGGAAAAGGTGTATATGCAGTGAATCGAGGAAGGTCTAAATTTAACTTATTAACCAAATCTATAGTCTTTTCAAAAACTGTCTTATCATCGGTATCAAACCCGAAAACAAAACAAGCCTGGATCGCAATGCCGCAGTCGTGTAATTTCTTTACTTGTGTTTTGTATTTATCGGCGTAATTAAAAGCCTTGCCCATCTGTTTTAGAGTTGCTTGCGAAACCGATTCAAAGCCAATTAACAACCCTCTGCAGCCGCTTTTCGCTGCTACCTTTAGTAATTCTCCATCATCAGCCATCTTTATTGTTGCGGGACTAACCCATCTCTTCTTAAGGGGAATCATGGCGCTATAAAGTTCTTTGGCGTATTTTTTGTCTTCGATTGGGCTGACATCAACAAAAAGTATATTTTGACTTTCAATCTGTTGAAGTTCTTCGATTACTTCCTTTATTGGCCGAAAATACATCCTCTTTCCCCATGCAACGGGAACTATACAAAAATCACAAAGATTCGTACATCCACGAGTAGCCTGGACAGTATCAATACTTACAAATCCTTTCTTTCGCTGCTTAAAAAGTTCCCTTCGTGGTATAGGGAGGTTAACTAACGATAAATTTGGAGACTGGGTATAAAGTTTTTTCATTTTATTATTTAAAAAATCGCGCAAAAGTTGTGGCCAAGATTCCTCAGCAAAACCAGTAACAACACTATCCGCGTGCTGCATTGCCTCTTGAGACATTAAGGTCGCATGGACGCCTCCTAAAACAACAGGGATTCTTTTATTTCGTATATTATCCGCAATGGCATATGCACGTATTGCAGTCCCAGTAATTGCAGTAATTCCTACTAAATCAGCCTGAAAATCATTAGGAATTTCTTCTACACCTTCATCGATTATTTCAACTTCAGCATTAATCTCTGATGGAATTAAAGAAGCCAATGTCGTTAATGTAAGTGGCGCATAACGAATTGGTTTCTTGAATACACCATCCTTATATCGGTAAAGCGCTCCTCGTGGCATGATAAGAACAATTTTCATCTTAGTCCTGATTAAGTTTCATTTGTAATTTATGTGCCATATTTCTTCTTCGTCCAATTTTGCCTATCTTTCTCAATCAAATCCCGGATAATAGAAACAATGGATGCGTTCTTACTTTGTTTCTGAAGTGCAAGAGCTTTTTCTTTTAAGAAAAAATACTGATCTTGCGTAATCTCGATGGTTGTTTTCTTTATACCTCCTTGGATTGTTGCTTAGTATTTTACCCGTATCCCCATAATTATGGATTATAGCACAAAGCATTGCTTTTGGAAACAAAAAACCTCCGCCAGTTATTAAAACCAGCGGAGGTTCAATGGGATATCGGTGTCTTATGCTTTTGCCTTGGTCTTATCCTTTCCCTTGCCCCAGCCAGACTTCCATCTGGCAACGGCCCCTGCCACGATCGCATCAACAGCTTTCTGATCACCGATATTCTTTAAGACGTCCGTCAACTCCTGCTTATTAAGTACACGGAAGTTCTTAACCCCGCGCTCCTTGGCTGTCATCATCAGCTCATTGCGCGAAGCCCAAGCATGCAGAATAATGCCTTCCTTGGGCGACGGAGAGCTTTCAGCTGAAATCTTCTTATCTTTTACGGCCTTTTATTTCTTACCCCTTTGCTTTTGTTTAGTCGCCATCCCGAACCTCCTTTCTTATCTTTCTACCATTCTCTTCACCAGCAACCTCGCCATAGGCAATATGGACGGCCCTGCGTAGTAATTCGCAGATGCTATTTTTGGTCTTCTGCTTTTCGTGAAACAGCAAAGCCATCTCTTTTCCATCCAAGCGGGAAGCTGGCCATTGATACTTACTCATAATGCCGTAAGTAGGCCATAGGGTCTAATCGTTGGCAAGGTCTTTCTTTAAAAATCTACCCGCACTCCAGCCTTGGCGCCTGCGCCCTTGCGCTCGTCGGATTCCACGAAACCATATCCCTCAACGAAAGGACTAACCTCAATCCCGGTTTTTTTCTCCTGTTTTTTCTGATCCACCGTTATCTGCGACCCGGATTGAGCAATGATATGCATTTCCTGTTTAGTCGATTCCGTAGGCATAAAGAACGCCCGGTAAATCGTCAGGCCCACAAAGCCGATGAGCGCAATTCCGGCTGCATAACGTAAGGTCTTTACCCACGGCAAAAACTGAAAGAAGCTCCCGGCGAATTTAAACAGGCTAAATCTTTCGCTTTCCGCCATCCTGCACCTTGCCTTTCAGCCACAGATAGAAAAACATCCCTAACCCTCCAACGATATTCCCCAGAGTAAAAGCTATCAATACCTTCATCTTTGCACCTCCTCAATTTCCGATTTTCTTATCTATCCGCTCTACGAGTGTCTCGAGCCTTGCCAGACGCTCCCTGATCTCCGCGTGTATATTGGGTTTTTCTTAAAACTGTCACACTGCGCCTGTGACAAATCGTAAAAAAACCCAATATATATGCATAGGTGCCGATGCTTTACATTATCCCCCGGAACTTGTAAAAACCATTGATATCGCTTGACTTGTATGCACTTTTGTTATAGGGGTTGTGGTGTAAAAAGGAGTGACCGTGATAACACTCAATAAGAAACAAGACAAAAAGAAATATGTTATTTATACCCGCTGCTCTACTGATGACCAGGCCCAAGGAGATTTCACCACCCTGGACGCGCAGGCCTATCACTGTAAGAACATGCTGGATGCTTTCGGGTATGAACTTGCTGACATTGGAAAGAAAGGCGTAGTAATAGACGACGGTTACTCCGGCAAAGATCTCAACCGGCCCGGCATTCAAATGATTATCGACCACGTACGTAAAAAAGCGCTGTTTGACGGAATAATTTTCTTCCGGCTCGACCGCTTGACCCGTAATACCCGGGACCTTTACTGGCTTATTGATCTATTCAGGGAAAAGGAAATTGATTTTGTATCGGTAAGAGAAAATCTCGACAGCTCAACCGCCATAGGCAGGGTAGTAATCGGCATACTGGGGATTTTGTCAGCTTTTGAGCGAGAGCTCATAGGCGAGCGTGTGAAAGCCTCCTGCATAGCCAGGGTGAGGCTCGGCAAGTGGGTGGGCGGCAACGTTCCTTTTGGCTATAAATTAATACCCAACGGCGATCCTCTGCCAAACGGAAGACAGCCGCACAAAATCATCGTTGATCCCGAAGTAGGAAATAAGCTGCGTTTTATCTGGGAGATGGCCGCTAATAATAAATCGCTTTATGATATCGCGCAGGAATTAATACGCCGAGGCATAAAAACTCCCAGCCAAAAAATCTGGCGCAAACAAAGCATAGCCTGGATCATAAAGAATCCGTTTCATAAGGGCTATATAAAATATGGCGATGAGATCCATAAAGGCACCCATCCTGCCATCGTAGACGAAGAGTTGTGGGAAAAAGCAAACCGGGTCCTGACCGCGAAACTGCCCGGTCATCGTTTTATAAAGCGAACTCCGGAGTATATCTATCTCTTAGCCGGACTCCTTAAGTGCGGCGAATGCGGAAGCCATTATGTCTGCGAAAGCGGCAACGGCCATACTGCCGAGAAATTCTTCTACTATGTCTGCGGCCGATCCAAGCAGAAATTAGGTTGCGATGTGTCCCGATTCTCTGCCAGGGGCTTTGACGAGGCCCTAATCGATTACTTCAAGCGGGCATCCAATGACCAGGAAATCATCGTAAAGGCGAGGAGATGCGATCCGGGATTCCCAGATAAAGCTTGAGGGCCTCGAGAAGCTAATGAGGCCTATCCAGGACAAGCTGGTGGCAATCCAGCAGGAAGCAAACAGGCTCCTTGAGCTGGCTATGGATAATAAAGTATCGCAGGGAAAAACTTATAAGGATAAGATGGCGAAGCTGGATGAGGAAATTGTCGGGCTGGAAGACGAGCTGGACAGACTACAGGCAAAAAAGAGCGTGGCTCAAATGTCGGCAAACTCAGGGCAGTTCCTGCACTCGAATCTTAAATTTGCCATGCAATATATCGAACAGGCCCCTCCGGAAGCACAGAAAGCTCTTATTCAGGCCCTGATCAAGGAAATTATAGTTTACAAGGACTACATCGAAATCAAGATGTATATAGACCAGCCCACGGTAGACAGCCTTTCATGCAGCCTGCCTGCCCCGGAGGCCCAAAAAGCCCCTAAAAACCAAGAACGCCCTGCAGGGGATGCCTGCAAGGCGCTTGTTACTGTATCGAACGCTCGAAGTTCGCCTGAGCGTCAAGGTTGGCTGGGACGTCTGGACTCGAACCAGAATAACGAGATCCAAATTCTCGTGTCCTACCGCTTGGACGACATCCCAAAAATAATTCATTGAGGCTTAGATCCTCCCGCCCTTGTATTATTAGCCCCTGGCGGGATCCCGCCCATTTCTAAGCTTGCTGGCGGGAAAATTCTGGAGTGTTACCGATTACACTACCGGGCAAAATGACTAGATCAAAATTCAGTATCTCTTGAAACTGCCGACGGGCCTTTTGCCTTATCTGTATCGTAAGCTTCCAACACCTTTTTCTGAAGATAATCCCTGAAGGTTTGGGTAATCGGATGAGCGATATCTCTGTGTTCAGACTGGGAGCCATTGGCCTCGTGTTCCGAGCTGATAGGACGCGATACCGCAGGCAACTGCGTGGCGCACTGATTACAGTATTTGCTCTTTACTTCATTCCTAAAACCGCACTTAGGGCATGCAACTTTAAGTTTTCTTGAGGGCATGGCTATAAATAAACCGCCGCTGCCTTCGATCACCTTGATATTTCTGACCACAAAGGCATTATCAAAAGTCACGGTGGCATAAGCCTTTAGCTTCTTGTCTGGGCTATCTTTTAAGAAAATCCTTACCTCTGTTATCTCCATAGCTCGTCCTCCTATAAGAGACCTACGCAGTGCTTGCTAAAAAGATCCTGCATCTATCTTTAAACCGGCTGCTTAAACGGTCACTTGCCCCTTGCGCTTCTTTTTTTGAACCAAATACCGTAAAAAGCGTTGGGCCGCTGCCAGACATATGTACATATTTCAGGCCTGATTGTAAAAGATCCGATCTTAGTTCAGAAACCAATCTATATGATTTCATTACGGTTTCGCTTAACCGATTGTAAATATTCTGGTTAAGCAAAAGCGAGTTATTTCTTCTTAAATTTGAGATTAGTATATTAACATCATGAGATTTTTTTGTCAACACATTCGTACGGCCAGCCCTACAATGCAGCTTTACCTCCCTATCCAGGAGCCCATAGACATCTTTAGTCATGATTTTAATGGGGGGCGAGAACAAAAGATGCCATAATTTCGTCGTTTTTGGGATCAATGCGCTTTTTAGATCCCCTCCGCGGCCGGTTCCAACTGCAAATGGCTGATTGAAGATAAAAAAAGCAACATCGCTGCCAAGCCTATTTGCATAAGAGATCAGGTCTTTTTTTGAAAGCTTGAGCCCCAAAAGCTTGGCATAACCCAAAAGCACGGATGCCGCATTGCTCGACCCGCCGGCCAACCCGGCCCCCACAGGAATATTTTTCTCGATCTCTATCTTGAGCCCGGATCTTATCCCTTGAGACCTTCTTATCAAATCAGCGGCCTGGTAAGCTAAATTCCTGGAATCGGTAGGTAAACCAAGTTCACCGTGGACCGCGACCACGATCTCATCGCTTGAGATCTTTGTGAGACGGATATTGTCGCATAAGCTTATCCGCTCAAAAAGGGACACAAGGTCGTGGTAGCCGTCAGGCCTTTTACTTAAAATATCCAAAAAAAGGTTCAGCTTGGCGGGTGAAGATACTTTGAGGGTTTTCGCGGCAGAAGAAAACATAGCTGTTGGCAGATACTTAAAGTATGAGCGATTTGGCCAGGGCCACAATATCATGAGAGGTCAACTGATACTCCCGGAGCAGGTCTTTTTCCTCGCCTGATTGGCCGAATCTGTTCTTGACGCCGACTTTCAAAATTTTTGTAGGGTGTTTTTCAGACAGGATCTCTGCGACACTCGACGCAAGCCCTCCGATAACAGAATGTTCTTCGCATACCACTAACCCCCGGGTATTACGCGCGGCATCCAGAAGAAGTTCTTCGTCAATGGGCTTAACCGTGTGGATGTTGATGACTCGGGCCGAGACCTTTTCTTTTTTTAACTGATCACAGGCAAGCAAAGCCTCCTGCACCATAAGGCCGCAGGCAACTATCGTAACGTCGCTGCCTTCCCTTAAAATATAACCCTTGCCCAATTTAAAAGGCGCCTTGCCTTCGATCGTCGGCACTTTGGAACGCCCCAGACGGATATAGAACGGCCCGGGAGTCTGATAAGCGGCAAATATCGCTTCACGCGTTTCTGGCCCGTCGCAGGGAACGACTATATTAATGTTTGGGATCGCCCGCAGTATGGCGATATCTTCCAAGGCCTGATGGCTGGCCCCATCCGGGCCTACGGTTATACCGGAGTGAGTCGCCACGATCTTGACGTTTAAGCCGCTGTAACATATCGTATTCCTTACCTGGTCCCAGGCTCGGCCTGATGCAAACATTGCGAATGTCGAAACAAAAACAACCTTGCCGCAACTGGCTAAGCCCGCGGCAGTTGCCATCATATTCTGTTCAGCAACTCCAAAATTAAAAAACCTGGCTGGAAACTCCCGGGCAAAAAGGCTCGTGCGCGTAGAACCGGACAGGTCGGCGTCACAAACTACTATATCTTCCCCGCGCTTGCCTAATTCAACAAGTGTCTTGCCGTAACAATCGCGCGCATAAAGCATTTCTGCCATGGATCTATCCTTCAGGTATTTTTTTCGTTACTATTTAACTCTTTTGTAGCCTGGATCGTCTCTTCCGCCGAAGGCGCACGGCCATGAAAATCAACTACATTCTCCATAAAAGAGACGCCCTTGCCCTTGATAGTCTTTGCAATAATGATGGTGGGTTGCCCCTTTATCTTCTTTGCCGCATCAAAGGCTTTGTGGATGGCCGCCATATTGTGCCCGTCGATCTCTAACACATACCAGCCGAAGCTCCGCCATTTTTCGGCCAAAGGCTCAATACCCATGACTTCGGATACGCGGCCGTCGATCTGGAATCCGTTATAATCAAGGATAGCGCACAGGTTATCGCGCTTATAGTGCGCGGCAGCCATGGCCGCTTCCCAAATATTTCCCTCCTGGATCTCGCCATCACCCATAAGGCAATAAGTGCGGTAATCTTTTCCATCCAGCTCCGCAGCCAGGCTCATACCTAAAGCCACGGACAAACCCTGGCCCAAAGAACCGCTACAGACTTCAATGCCGGGCGTGTGCCTCTCCGGATGCCCCTGGAGCATACAACCGATCTTTCTAAGATTAGCTAATTCTTCTTTCAGAAAATAACCGCTTTCTGCTAAGATCGCATAGAGCGCAGGGCAACAGTGGCCCTTGGATAAGTGGAATCTGTCCCTCTCCGGCCAGCCTGGGTCCTTGGGATTATGCCGCATTACGGAAAAATAAAGGCATGTCAAAATATCTGTACTCGAAAGGGATCCGCCCGGATGGCCAGAGCCAGCGCGGCTCAACATTTCCACGATCATCATACGGATCTGGCGCGCTTTTTCTTCTAATTCCTTTATTTTTCTTGAGTCTAACATATTTTTCCAGCTAAAGGCCGGATAGACCGGCCTGATCGTATTACGGTTTTTTCAGACTTTTACTGGCTTCTTCTGCCTTTTTTAAATGCCCGGAGATGACCGGGTCCAACATCAACTTGTGAGCCTTTTTAAGGAACTCGAGCGCCCTGTCAATATCACCCAGCTTAAAATATATCCATCCGGCAGTGTCAAGATATGCGGCATTTGCCGGATCGAGCGCCAATGCTTTTTCTGCCAGGGTAAGCGCCTGATCAAGCTCGATCGATTGCTCCGCGTACATATAGGCCAAGGCATTCATGGCCTCGGAATTATCCGGATAGTGCAGAAGGACTTCTTTAAAACCGGCCATGGCTTCTTGCACCCGGCCCTGTTGGCCGTCGATCATCGCTATCATATACAAGCCCCATTCATCCACTGGGGCGAGCTTCAAGATCTCTTTTGATTCCCTGCGGGCCGCATCAAAATCCTCGTCCAAAAAATAAAGCTGAGACAAGATGCGTCTCAGCCCGATATTCTGATTTCTATCCTCGAGATTTTTTTCAAGCAGGCTTGCGTACTGGCCTGCGGCTTTCTTGAAATCGTTAAGTTGGACATATAACAATGCGAGCACATAGCGAGCATAGGTATCTTCCGGAGCCAGGCCAACGACTTTTTCAAACTCGGCTGCGGCTTTATTAAAATTTTTGAGCCGGATATAGTCAAGCCCGGCCTGTTGGTGCAAAGCCGGCGCCTGTTTATCTAATTCCTGTGCATCCAGATAAAATGAAACTGCTTCATCAACGCTTCCTACCCTATCGCTCAACAAGCCCTTCATATAGCGGCTGTAGGCGTAAGAAGCTCGACGGACATCCGGGCCTTGAGTTGCGCAAGAAGATAGGAAAACGACCAGAGCGAGGGTCAAAAAAACCCTCACAGGGATCATCCCCAGTCTCTCTTCTTTAAATGTCTAAGCTTACGACGCATTTTTTTTCTCTTGTGCGTCTTGATCTTGCGTCTTTTTCTTTTTCTGCCACAGGGCATGTTTCACTCCTTTTGCTACTGTATCAATTTATTCAACGCATATTCAATGATGCCTTCGGCGCCGGCTTCTTTTAATTCAGGGATGATCTTCCTGACCAATTTCTCGTCGATAACAGTCTCGACAGCCACCCACAACTTATCCGAGAGGCCGGATACCGTGGGTTCCCTTAGCGCGGGCAGTATCTTTAACAAGCGCGCCAAATTTTCCTGGGGCACATTCATCTTTAAACCTACCTTGCCTTCGGCCTCAATAGCGCCTTTCAAAAGAATAATGATCTGCTCCATCTTCTTTTTTTTCCAGACGTCAGAGCAGGCCTTTTTGTTAGCGATGAACTGCGTAGTTGATGTGCAGACCGTAGCGATTTCTTTTAAGTTGTGGGCGCGAAGGCTTGAGCCGGTTTCCGTCAATTCAACTATGGCATCCACAAGCCGTGCAGCAACCTTAACCTCGGTGGCGCCCCAGCTGAACTCAACATCGGCATTAACCTTATTCTTCTTCAAAAAATCGCGGGTTACCTGGACAAGCTCAGTAGCTATCCTTTTCCCTTCGAGATCAGCTACACTTTTAATAGCCGAGGCTTCGGGAATAGCCAAAACCCACCGCACAGGGCTCATGCTCTGCTTGGCATAAGCCAAGTCCGCCAGCCGCTCTACGCTAGACTTATTCTCCAGGATCCAGTCATTGCCCGTTATCCCGCAATCCAACACGCCGTCATCAACATAACGCGACATCTCCTGGGCTCTCAACATAATAGGCTCTATTTCAGGGTCATCGATGGACGGTATGTAGGAGCGGGAGCTGACCACTACGTTAAAACCGGCCTTAGCGAACATCTTTAAGGTCGCCTCGCTCAAACTGCCTTTCGGAAGGCCTAGTTTGAGCCGTTTTGTATCTTCTTTTCTCGTCATTGTACTTTCCTCTCTTCGAGTAACTACTTTGCCATCTTGCACGTTACACCGGCGAATGGCTGCGCCATTATACATTTGAAAATATGCTTTGTAAAGAAAAAAATGGGGTGTATAATGGACAAATTCAAAACTTAAAAATCAAAATTCAAAATTTCAGGAGTCCCCTATGTTAAAACTGCTGCGCAAAAAAAAGGTTGCAAAAAGGATATTTTACGTGCTTGCCGCCATCATCATCCCTGCCTTTGTGATCTGGGGTTCAGCGAGCGTGATCAATAAAAGCAAGGCCCCGGATTACGCAGGCGTCATCTTCGGGAAAAAGATCAGTTTCGATGAATTCCAGGACGCGCTTGCAGGATGGCGGATGCAGATGAAACTCCAGTACGGCGACAAAGCAAATGAGATTACAGGAGCCTTTTTCAACCCTGCTCAAGCGGCCTGGGACAGGCTTATTATCCTTCATGAAGCCAGAGCGCGCCGTATCAGTGTAAAAGACAGCGATATAGTGGCAATGATCACAAATTTACCGTTCTTACAAAGAGACGGCCGCTTTGACCCTCAAACCTATAACCTGTTTTTGAAATATTCTTTAAACGAGCAGGCCCGTATCTTTGAAGAAAAACTGCGCCAAAATATCGCCATGTCCAAGGTATTCGAAGAAGTTACCGATAAGATCAATATTTCCGAAGATGAAATCCGGAAAGAATACGAAAAACAGAACATCCAGACACGGATTGAATATGTTTTCTTCCCTTCGCTCGGATACAAGAGCAAAATAGCTATTTCAGATGACGAAATAAAGGCCTACTATGAGGCGCATAAGGATAAATTCCGGGTGCCGCCCCAGATAAATGCGGCTTATGCAGCGATAGAGCTAAAAAACGATGCCACAGAAGCCCAGAAGGCCGAGGCCGCAGAAAAGATCAAAAAAATAGCGGCAGCAGCAAAAACAAAAGAACTGGCGGAGGCTGCCAAAGTTGAAGGACTTGAGATCAAAGAAACGGGCCTTTTTAGTTTAGAGGACCCTATCCCCGGATTCGGCTGGATCCCGGAGCTTTCTACACTGTTATTTGACTTGCCCAAAGATGCCACAAGCAAAGTCGTGGAGCTCAACCGCGGAGTATATCTTTTTAAGATCAAGGAGAAAAAAGATACATACCTTGCAGATTTTAATGATGCCAAGGAAAAGGCCAAAGACGGCCTTTTGAGCGAAAGATCCAAGGATATGGCAGCAAAAAATGCCGCGGATTTTGTCAACGCAATAAAAACAAAACCATCGGACTTCAAACAGGCGGCTGCCAAGGAAGCTCTGGAGGTCAAAGAAACTCCACTTTTCAGCCACGAAGGGTATATACCCGAACTGGGCTTGGCTCAACCATTAAAAGATGCTGCGTTTGCGCTCTCCAAAGACGAGGTTACAGCCATCCCAATAGAGCTTCAACAGGGGTTTTACGCGATCAAGTCCATCGAAACCTTCCCAATAGATGAAGAGAAATACAAAAAAGAAAAAGAAGAATTTTCCAAGCAACTCCTGGAGAATAAACGCAACAAAGCCTTTAACGATTTCTTCGAAGAGTTGAAGAAAAAGGCGAGACTCGTAAACTACATACAAGATTCGATGGTGGAAAAATATCGCTAAATAGTTAACGCTAAAGAATCCCGGCGTTAACTATTCCATAGGGGGTCCCGCCCCTATGGCGTCGCCCCGATTATAATCTTGTCTTCGGGGGCTCCTGTTACCCCATAAGTGGGTTGCCCGCAACCCCCTTATCAACCCCCGGTTAGTTACCACTTTTCCAATGGTAACTAAATATTGCCTAAATAGACGTATTTGAGCTTCTTTTTGGCTATAGCCTCGGCCCGCTTTAGAGTCTCTTTAGGGGTAGGCGCAATAGTCATCTTATAGCAGGGAAAATAACGCGAGAAGTGCAGCGGGACATCCGCACCAACAGACTCATAGATCCAATCAACCAGCTTAGTAAAGTTTTCGTCTGAATCATTCAGCGTAGGGATGACAAGATTAGTCAACTCCACGTGGCAACTCCTGGCTGATGTCTTGACAGTCTCCAAAACTTCGGCGACGCTGCCGGAACAAACCTTTTTATAAAATCCGTCCTCCATGGATTTGATATCGATGTTCATCGCATCAATAAAAGGCAAAAGTTCTTTTAAAGGCTCCGGCGAGACGTATCCATTGGTCACTAAAACGTTTTCCAAGCCTGCTTTTTTGGCAAGCCGGGCTGTTTCTAAAACAAACTCATACCAGATAAAAGGTTCATTATACGTGTAGGCGATGCCGAAAGAGTTTAACTGTTTTGCTTTTTCTATTATCTCTTCGCTCGTCATAGGCTCTGTGGGCGCCTGCACTTCTTTGGCAATCGACCAGTTTTGGCAAAAAAGGCACGATAAGTTGCACCCGACTGTGCCGATAGAAAAGATAAACTCTCCTGGATGGTAGTGGTAAAGTGGTTTTTTCTCTATAGGGTCTAAAGCGATAGCCGCTATGCGGCCGTAGTTGACAGTGTAGAGCTTTCCATCTTTGTTCTGGCGCACTCCGCAGAAACCAATACCTCCGTCTTTGATACTACAGAAATGCGGACAAAGAAAACATTGCAGGGTTGTACCGCCTGTATTCTTGTAGAAGAGAGCTTCTTTCATTAGCACTCCTAGACAGACGAACCCCGCCCTTTCTAAAATGCTTTTAAGAAAGGGCGGGGTCTAATTAGCTTACTGTTATCGCATTCACAGGGCACTGTTCAGCGACTTCTTTTAAATTACAGCTATCACATGTTTGCGCTTTGACATAAGCAATACCGTCATCCTTGACTTCAAAGACCTCGGGGCAATTCTGTTCGCAAAGCCCGCAACCCACGCATGTAGCCGCATCCACTACTACCTTAACCATATCATACCCCCATGTTAAACTCTAAACTCGAAACAAAAAACCAATTATCAAGATACAATTACCAAACAAATCCAACATCCAATAACCAATCACCAAATAGATTATTATTTTTTGTTTGTTTGGTTATTTGGATTTGGTTATTGATCATTGTTTGGTTATTGTTTCTTGGAGCTTGGTTATTGTTCAGTGTTTCGGATTTAGGATTTTATTTCAGATTCTCAAATATCTCTTCGTGATTGACCTCTTCGCCTAAAATATGCGTCACCAGCTGATAAACAACGTCTTCCTTGCCGAATGTCTTTTTCGCGATCTTACGGTATACCTCGATAGCCCCGCCCTCGGCAGCCATTACAAACCCTATGATACCGTCATAATCATCGGTCTTTTTCGGCGGCATAGGGAACGGCGCATTACCATTCTTCTCGATCTCGTTAAAATTAACTGTGGGCATGCCTCCGAGCTTGACGATCATATCAGCCAATTCCGACTGATGCTCCAACTCTTCTTTGGCTATCTTTTCCAAAAACTCTTGCATATCCTCATAGCCTTTTCCGGAAACTACCTGTGCTGTGTAAGTATAGGCATAAAAAGCCAGCCACTCATCGCAATACGCCCTGTTCAAATCTGCGATAAGTTCCTTAAGGTCTGTCCCTGATGTCTTTCTGAATCTCTCTCCCATAACTACCTCCTATGTTAAAAGTCAAATATCTCTACTCTAACGACTGTGTTGTTATAGACTTGGCGCTAATTTAAATTTGTTAAAGTCCTCGAACACCCATTTATTCTTTAGAGTACGATAAATGATGGTTAAAAACTTTCTCGC
>JACRLT010000005.1 GCA_016235185.1 Candidatus Omnitrophota bacterium | reverse complement strand
GTTACAAAAGATGTCTACTCACAAAAACCCAATGGAAACCTACACTGTAGATGAAGTCGCGCGGGCACTGAAGTTACACCCCTATACGATCAGACGTTTAAGCCGGGAAGGAAAAATCCCGGCTTTTAAATTTGGCGGCCAATGGCGTTTTCGCAAGAGTGAAATAGAAGCGTGGGGCGTTAAGAAAAATAAAAAATATTAGCATGTAATTTATTTTAGCAATTTAGGCTTAGGAGAAAATTATGGCGAATGGTGATCTTAATTGGATAGCGAATTTCATCTGGGGTATTGCAGATGACATTCTTCGCGATGTTTATGTCCGCGGTAAATACCGCGATGTCATATTGCCTATGACGGTTATACGCAGGCTCGACGCAGTTCTGGAGCCAACCAAGCAGGCTGTTATAAAGATGAAAGAGAGTCTTGATAAGAGGAAAATAACAAATCAGGATGCCGCGCTTCGGAGTGCCGCCGGGCAAGCGTTTTACAACACCTCGCCATTTACGCTCCACGATTTAAAAGCCCGCGCTAAACAACAACTTAAGTCAGATTTTGAGACTTATTTAGATGGTTTTTCTCCCAATGTTCAAGAGATCCTTGAAAAGTTTAAATTTCGCAACCAAGTAGCGACAATGGTTGAAGCGGACATCTTAGGGTATATGATTGAAAAGTTTTTGGAAAATTCCATTAACCTTAGCCCGAATCCGGTTTTCAATCAAGATGGTAGCGTGAGGCTCCCGGCGCTTGATAATCATACTATGGGGACAATCTTCGAAGAGCTTATTCGTCGTTTCAATGAGGAGAATAACGAGGAAGCCGGAGAACATTTTACCCCGCGGGATGTTGTAAAGCTTATGGCAAAATTAATATTTCTTCCGATTGCCGATAAAATTGAATCTGGAACGTATTTAGTCTATGACGGTGCATGCGGGACTGGTGGCATGTTATCCGTTGCAGAAGAATCTTTGGTTGAGCTTGCCAAGAAACAAAAGAAAGAGGTGTCTATCCATCTTTTCGGGCAGGAGATTAATCCTGAAACTTATGCTATCACCAAGGCAGACCTTTTGATTAAAGGTGAAGGTGATGAGGCAGAAAACTTCAAATGGGGCTCTACGCTGTCGCAAGACGGATTTCCGACCAGAGAATTTGATTTCATGTTATCCAATCCTCCATACGGCAAGAGCTGGAAAACAGATTTGGATCGTATGGGCGGGAAAGCGGATATTAAAGATCCTCGTTTTATTATTGAATATGCCGGAGATCCGGAGTTCAGTCTTCTTACTCGGTCAAGTGATGGTCAGCTTATGTTTTTGGCAAATAAACTATGCAAAATGAAGCATGACACAAAGCTTGGAAGCCGGATTGCTGAGGTTCATAACGGCTCGGCTCTTTTTACGGGAGATGCGGGGCAGGGTGAGAGTAACATCCGCAGGTGGATTATTGAGAACGACTGGCTGGAAGCAATTATCGCGCTCCCATTGAATATTTTTTACAATACGGGTATCGCGACCTATATCTGGGTACTTACAAATCGCAAATCCGCAAAACGTAAAGGCAAAGTTCAGCTCATCGATGCGTCGGCATGGTTTAAACCTCTGCGTAAGAATCTCGGCAAGAAGAATTGCGAATTGTCTGAAGAGGATATAAAGAAAATATGCGATCTCTTCCTTTCCTTTAAAGAAACAGCAGAATCCAAAATATTCTCAAACGAGGCGCTTGGCTATTGGAAGGTTTTGGTTGAACGTCCGCTTCGGTTTAGTGTTGATTTATCGTCCGCGAATGTTAATCGATTTGCTCAGCTATGCAAAGAAGCGGATGAGGAACTTTTGGCAAAACTGGTTCAGCGGATTTCCAAGTCGCTCGGCGCAGGGCCCCATATGGATTTTAATATTTTTATGGAAGCTGTTGATAATGATGCCAGCGAGCATAACGTAAAAATGACCACAAAGAGGCAAAAGTTTCTGGAATCGGAATTGGCGAAAAAAGACGAGAATGCAAAGCCCGTTATTAAGAAAATACATAAGCATGGTCAAGCCGAGGCGAATCCTATTGAAGGATTGTTTGTGGTAACGCTTGACGGGAAAAAACATGTGGTGGAATACGAGCCTGACACAGATCTTCGTGATACAGAGCAGGTGCCGCTTCTTGAGGATGGTGGCGTAGAGGCATTCTTCCGACGGGAGGTATTACCGTATGTTCCGGACGCGTGGATTGACACCAAATCCACCAAAATAGGATACGAGGTATCGTTCACTCGGTATTTTTATAAACCGCAACAGTTGCGCTCGCTGGAAGAAATACGGGTCGACATAGAAAAGATTGAGAAGGAATCTGATGGGTTGCTTCGTTCGATTCTTGATATATCAGGGGGGAATTAATTATGCCTACGCAAAGATATACTGTTACTCAACCGCCGATTGAAACACTGATTACTTGGATTAAATCCGGCGAGATCGCTATCCCTGAAATCCAGCGGCCGTTTGTTTGGGATGCTACCAAAGTTCGCAACTTGCTTGATTCTTTGTTTGAAGGATTTCCTGTCGGGTATCTGATCGCATGGCGGAATCCTGATGTAAAGCTCAAGGATGGGAAGTCATCATCCGGCAGGCGCATTCTTATCGATGGACAACAAAGGATCACCGCTCTTATGGCTTCATTGCTTGGGCATGAGGTAATCAATAAAGATTATCAGCGGGTTCGTATCCGTATCGCATTTCATCCGGGTGAGAGGAAATTTGAAGTATCCAACCCTGCCATTGTCAAGGATGTAACATGGATTTCGGATATCGCAGTTGTTTTTGATCCGCACACAAGTCTCTTTGATCTGGTAAATGAGTATTGTGGGCGAAACCCGGGAACAAATAAGGACGATGTGTTTCGCAGTATTGAGCTATTGAGAGGCATCACAAGTAATCAAATCGGGCTTGTTGAACTTGCGCCGGATCTTGATATCGAAACGGTTACTGTAATATTCATCCGCGTTAACTCAGAAGGTGTGCCGCTTAATCAAGCCGACTTTGCCATGTCCAAGATCGCCGTTAATGAAACATATGGCGGGAATATGCTTCGTAAAGCCATCGATTATTTTTGCCATATGTCGGTTGCGCCTGATTTTTACAATATTGCTAAAGAGGACGAGTCATTTGCAAGGAGCGAATTTTTGCCGCTGATGAGTTGGCTTAAAAAAGAGAATGATGATCTTTATGACCCATCGTATATCGATATGTTAAGGGTCGCGTTTACTTCAGAGTTTAAGCGCGGGAAATTACAGGATTTGGTTGCTTTGCTCTCAGGGCGTAATTTTGAAACAAAGCAATATGAGGAGGTAATTGTAGAGGACAGTTTTAATCGTTTAAGGCAGAGTATTATCAGGTTCATGAATGAAACGCATTTTAAGCGGTTTATTATGATTATTCGTTCAGCAGGATTTATTGATTCTTCTATGATTGGCTCTCAAAACGCGCTTAATTTCGCTTACATTTTGTATCTTACTTTAAGAGCGCAGAGCATTCCGGATGCAGATATTGAACTCTATGTGCGCCGATGGTTTGTGTTATCAGTTCTCACGGGGCGATATTCTAGTTCTCCGGAATCAGCCTTTGACTATGACATTCGTCAAATCAACGCGCAAGGGATAAAGGTATTTAGTGAATCCGTTATAAAAGGTGAGCTCTCCGACGCATTTTGGGATGCTTTATTGCCGCAGGAAATGGACACGTCAGTCGCGTCGAGTCCGTATTTCTGTGTATTTCTGGCCGCTCAGAATAAGCTTGGGGATCGCGGCTTTCTATCCAGCGATATCAGCATACGAGAGCTTGTGGAAGTAAAATCTGATGTGCATCATATCTTCCCGCGGGATTTTTTAAAGAAGAACGGGCTTAGCCGCGGCCAATATAATCAAATTGCGAACTATGTTGTCGCGCAGAGCGAGATAAATATATCCATTGGCAATAAAGAGCCGAAAGTATACTTCGGGCAGATCCTCGATCAGTGCCGGGGAGGGCGCAAGAAATACGGCAACATTTGCGATCCTGATAAACTGAAGGAGAATTTAAAAATGAATTGTATTCCCGATGGGATTAAAGAAATGACAATTGATGATTATCCGCAGTTTTTAGCGGAGCGGCGCAAGCTCATGGCGCAGAAAATGAAAACATATTTTATGGGATTGTGAGAGGGTGATGGTAAAAGCTTATCTAAAATATAAAAATTCGTATGTTCCATGGATCGGAGAAGTACCGGAGCATTGGGATGTTTTGGCTTTAGCCAGACTTCTAAAAGAGCGCAAAGAAAAGAATTGCCCCATTAAAACCGATAATATTCTTTCACTTAGCATGACGCGTGGAGTAATACTGTATGCTGATAAAGACCCGGGTGGCAACAAATCAAAAGAAGATTTATCAGCATATATGCTTGCTTATCCCGGCGATATAGTCTTAAACAGCATGAATGTGGTTGTCGGATCTGTTGGTTTATCCAAATATTTTGGCGCGGTAAGTCCAGTATATTATATGCTTCGCCCTAGAAACTCAAATGACTTAGTGGAGTATTTTGATGCAATTTTTCATAACGTTGTTTTTCAGCGTAGTCTATTCGGGCTCGGGAATGGCATTATGTATATTGAGTCAAAATCAACTGGAAAATTGAATACTATCCGACTCAGGATTCCTATGTCCAGATTGAAACGAGTTTCGCTTCCATATCCCAGTCGAGAAGAACAAATAGCTATTACGAATTTTCTTGATTATGCGGACAAGCGTATTCGTCGCTATATTAGCGCCAAACAAAAGGTTGTTAAGCTTCTTAATGAACAGAAACAAGCAGTTATTTATGAAGCTCTTACTCGTGGTATTGATGCAAGCGTGCGTCTTAAACCTTCTGGAGTTGAGTGGATTGGAGATATCCCGGAACATTGGGAACTAAAGAAAATAAAACGGATTGTCAATTTTGCGCCTTCTAGAGCGGAATGTTCTTTTACAAAAAATTCCAACGAAAAAGTCGTATTTTTGCCCATGGAGAAAGTTAGTTGCGATGGACAGATTGATTGTAGTGAGCGGCGTTCAATTTCCGAAGTATGGCAAGGGTACACTTATTTTCGTAAAGATGACGTTGTGATTGCAAAGATTACGCCGTGTTTTGAAAACGGGAAGGGGGCTTGTCTAGATGAGCTTCAATCCGACTTCGGTTTTGGAACATCTGAATTTATTGTATTGCGCGCAAAAAAAGAGGAAATTTCCCCAGATTATTTATACCGCATAACTACAACCCGCATTTTTCGGTTGCTTGGGGCAGAGGCTATGACAGGTGCCGCTGGGCAACAAAGAGTTTCTTCGAGTTTCGTCAAAAATTATTTAGTTGCATTACCTCCTAAGGATGAGCAACTCGCGATCAATAAATATATTGACGAACAGACGTTAAAATTTGAGTTAATGATAAAACAATTAAAAGCCTCAATTAATTTCGTTCAAGAATATCGTTCGCGTCTTATTTCAGATGTCGTGACTGGTAAAATTGATGTACGTGATGTTAAATTACCCGAAGTTCTGGAGATTGATGAGCAGGCGTCAGTTGATGAGCAAGAAATTCCTGAGGAAATTGAAGATACTGAGGAGGTAGTGAATGCCGACGAGTGATACAAGCGAAAAGGGCCTTGAAAAATTAATTTGTATGGCGCTGACAGGGCGCCCATGTGATCCGGCAAAATCGGGAAGCGGTGTGGCGGAGCCAGTTGTTCCTTACGGTGGTGAGGGATATATACCCGGGGATCCGGCAGACTATGATAGGGATCACGCTATCGATTTAAAGAAGCTCGCATCTTTTATAAAAACAACCCAGCCCAAATTAGTTGAAGCTCTCGATTTAGAATCCGATTCACCAAAACGCCAGCAATCCCTTGCGCGACTCCAAGGGGAGATCGCTAAGCGGGGCGTGATCGATGTGCTTCGTAATGGCGCAAAGCATGGGCCCCATACAATTGATTTGTTTTATGGTACACCTACAGCGGGCAATAAAGAGGCGGTAAAACGTTTTTCTCAAAATATCTTCAGCGTTACCCGGCAATTGCGTTATAGCAAAGACGAAACCCAACTGTCATTGGATTTGTGCCTTTTTATAAACGGATTACCAATAGCCACTTTTGAGTTAAAAAATAGCCTTACTAAACAGACCGTTGAGGACGCTGTTCAGCAGTATAGGAGAGATCGCGACCCTCGAGAGCTTTTGTTTCAGTTCGGCCGCTGTATGATTCATTTCGCCGTGGATGATCATGAGGTGAGGATGTGTACGCATTTAAAAGGTAAAGGTTCATGGTTTTTGCCTTTTAATAAAGGATGGAATGACGGAGCCGGTAATCCCCCCAATCCGAATGGGCTAAAGACCGATTATCTCTGGAAAGAGATTCTTACCAAGAAGGGTTTAACCGATATATTAGAAAATTATGCTCAGATCGTCGAAGAGAAAGACGAGCGCACTGGCCGGAAGAAGCAAAGGCAGATATTTCCGCGATATCATCAGCTTGACGTTGTCAGGGTATTGCTTGCTAAAGCACGCGAGTCTGACGTTGGCAGGCGGTATCTTATCCAACATTCGGCCGGGAGCGGGAAGTCCAATTCAATTGCGTGGTTGGCGCATCAGCTTATTGCCGTTGAGAAGAATGATAAGCCAGTCTTTGATTCAATGATCGTTGTTACTGACAGGAAGGTTCTTGATAAGCAAATTAAAGACACTATTAAGCAATTCGCTCAAGTCGCTTCTACCGTAGGGCATGCGGAGAATTCCGGAGACCTTAAGAAATTTTTGACATCAGGGAAGAAGATTATTATTTCAACCGTTCAGAAGTTTCCTTTTATCCTTGATGAGATTGGCGACGAGCACCGCAATCGGAAGTTCGCGATTATTATTGATGAGGCGCATTCAAGCCAAGGCGGCCGGACAACAGCGAAGATGCACAGGGTTCTTGCGGAAGACGGGAAAGAAGAGGAGCAGGAGACATTTGAGGATACCGTTAACCGAATTATGGAATCCCGCAAGATGTTGAAGAATTCCAGTTATTTCGCTTTTACCGCGACCCCCAAGAATAAAACACTTGAGATTTTTGGTGAACCCTTCAAAGAGGGCGAGAAGATTAAGCACCGTCCGTTTCACTCTTACACGATGAAGCAGGCGATCCAAGAAGGTTTTATCTTGGATGTTTTAAAGAACTACACGACGGTCGAGAGCTATTACCGTCTTATGAAAACTGTTCCAGATGATCCACAATTTGATGTGAAGAAGGCTCGCAAAAAACTGCGCCACTATGTCGAATCCCATGATTACGCGGTTCGGCAAAAAGCGGAGATAATCGTAGATCATTTCCATGAACAGGTGATTGCGCATCGCAAGATTAATGGTCAGGCGCGGGCAATGGTGGTGACTGGGAGCGTTGAGCGCGCGATTCAATATTATCATGCGATTAAAGATTACTTAAGAGAGATCAAGAGTCGTTATAAGGCTATCGTTGCGTTTTCCGGAGAACATGAGTATGACGGGAAGAAATTAACCGAATCATCGATGAATGATTTTTCGAGCAATGTGATTACAGACCGATTTGAGGAGGAGCCATACCGGTTTCTTATCTGCGCCGAGAAGTTTCAGACTGGTTACGACGAGCCGTTGCTTCATACCATGTATGTGGATAAGCAATTGACGGACATAAAGGCCGTTCAGACGTTGTCGCGGCTTAACCAGGCGCATCCGCAGAAATATGACTCCTTTGTACTCGATTTTTATAATACCGCGGATACTATCAGGGAAGCCTTCGAGCCTTATTATCGCACTACGATTTTGAGCGAAGAAACGGATCCGAACAAGCTTCATGATCTGCAGGCGAGTTTGGATGGCTATCAGGTATACGCATGGCCGCAGGTTGAGGAATTTGTTCAGCTGTATTTGTCTGGAGCCGATCGGGATCGTCTCGATCCGATACTTGATGCTTGCGTGGCGGCTTACAAAGAGAATCTTGATGAGGATGGTCAGGTCGACTTTAAAGGAAAATCAAAGACGTTTGTAAGAACTTATAGCTTTTTGGCAACGATCCTTCCGTATACGAATGCGGCATGGGAGAAGCTGTCCATATTCTTAAACTTTTTGAATCCCAAGCTTCCGGCTCCGAAAGAAGAAGATTTGTCAAAAGGGGTTTTAGAGGCAATTGATATGGATAGTTATCGGGTTGAAGCAAAGGCGGCCATAGACATTGCTTTGATGGATAAGGATGGGGAAGTGGACGCTGTTCCGACAAGCGGCGGAGGCAGAAAGGCAGAGCCCGATCTCGATTTGCTCAGCAATATTATCAAGATGTTTAACGATCAATTTGGCAATATTGATTGGAAAGATGTTGATAAAATTCGCAAGGTTATTGCGGAAGAAATTCCCGCGAAGGTTTCAGCAGATAAGGCTTACCGAAACGCGATTAAGAATTCCGACAAGCAAAATGCCCGCATCGAACACGACAAGGTGTTACAGAAGGTGCTTTTAGGGCTCTTTACGGATCATGCGGAGCTGTTTAAGCAATACAGCGACAACCAGAGCTTCCGCAAGTGGCTTGCAGATTCAATCTTCGCGGTCACTTATGAGGCGGGGAAGGAAGGATAATCCAATAGGGTTCATATGACTAAAATAGTTGATAAAATAGATAGCTTATCCGACTTAATCTCTCCACATAGAGATTTACAAAAACCTATTTATAATTGGCATTCTTTTAAGCACAGTTATTCAAAGGCATTAGTAGATAATTTAGTCCATGAATTCGGACTCAGAAAAGGATCATGGGTCATGGATCCATTCTGTGGCGGGGGGACAACGCTTCTTGCTTGTAAGGAGTTAGGAATAAATTCAAGCGGATTTGACATACTTCCCTTTTCTATTTTTCTCAGTAATGTAAAAACTCGGGAATACAATTTAGAGAAGCTTTCATCAGAAAAAAAGAAATTTGATCGGAGCAAAAAAATATCACTGCACATTCCTTCTTTAACAAATATTCCAATTGCTAAAAAGGCATTTAGTACAAGTGTTAGAAATGAGCTTATTCAAATAAAACAGGGGATCGAAGAGATCAGTGATTCGACAACACGAGATTTTTATAATCTTGGAATGTTGAGTATTCTAGAGTCCGTCAGTAATACATCAAAATCGGGTGGCTTCTTACGGATTGTGGAGCAAAGGGTACGGATAGGGAAAGTAAAAGAAGTTTTTATGAATAAAATTGAATCGATGATTTCCGATGTTCAGAAATTTAATGAAGCAATGAAATGGAAAAATATTGATGTATCAGCATCGTATAACGACGCAAGGGAAATCGATACTGAACGAAAATACGATGCTGTTATAACTTCACCACCGTATCCAAATAGGCACGACTATACGAGGATTTATTCCCTTGAAATGCTTTTTGATTTTGTGAAGAGTAATGATGATTTAAAGAAAATTCGTTATGAAACTTTGCGATCACATGTTGAAGCTAGAAAAAAATATAATTCTGGTGATTATGTTAAATCAGCCAGATTGTGTAGGTTAATTGGAAGAATTAATAAGAATGGTACGAATAATCCGAGGATTGGAGAAATGCTGGAGGGTTATTTTGAGGACATGTATCTTGTTATGCGAGAAATGTCAAAGAGAGTAAAAAAGAAAGGCAAAATAGCTCTAGTTATCAGTAATGTGCGTTTTGCAGGAGTCAACATACCCGTTGATGAAATTCTTTCCGAGACGGGGGAGCAGGTTGGACTGAAGCCAAGGGCGATTTGGGTCGCTCGATATAGAGGCAATAGTTCTCAGCAAATGAAAGAGTATAAGAGGAAACCCTCTCGCGAAAGTATCATTTTGTGGGAGAAATAACCCGGATTGAGCTATGTCACTAAAAAAAATTGTATATTTATTTGGCGCAGGCGCAACTCATGCCGAAATTATAAATTCTGAAAGTAGCCCAGATGAAACTTTCAGGGAAAACTATGGTTTGCTTATTGCTAGTGTTTCTAAAAGAGTAATCAAGAGAGCACAAAGGCAAGCATGGTTTAAGAAGCACGAAGAAATATTCGCTTCAGCCAAAGGTGAATTTAATATTGAATTGTTTATCAGCCTCTTTGAAATTAACGAGATGCCCGATTATACCATTAGTTCATTGAAAAAATTAGTTCAAGAGGATATCAAAAGAGTGCTGTCGAATAATCGAAGGCAAAAGTTTTATTTGCACAAGGCGTTTTTTGAGCTCCACAACAAGATTGAAGATAGGGAAAAGTTGTTAGGGATAATTTCACTGAATTATGACAACATCATAGATGAAGCTTATGAAAAAATATTAGGGAGTAAGCCGAATTATTGTCTTACTTCGGAAGCGGCAGACGATAAACCGTCTTTGTTGAAGCTACATGGATCTTTTAATTGGAATAGGATAACGATATATGAAAAGCGGAAGAAAATATCGATTATTCCTATCGGCATAAATAAAAATTATTTAGCGCCTCCGTACAATTTTATATGGGGTCGTGCATATGAGCTTCTTGTTAAATGCGATGTTCTCAGAATTGTTGGGTGCTCATTGAATCAAAATGATATTGGCTTGATCGACCTATTGTTTAAGGCGCATCGTGAAAGAGGCAAAAGTATTGAAATTCAAATAATTGATTTCCAGCCGCCCAATGGTCATCATCAAATAAAGAGAAATTATGGTTTCTTCCCGAGCATTGTTGAGCCGAATAAAATCGAGGAGACGTTAATAGCGGATGAGACGATATCCAATTGTGACGTAGGAAATCCTTTCAAAATATGGTTAAAAGCTAAAGCGGAGAAGATGTTGCAAGCATCGGAAATTAATAACACAAAATATTTAAAAAAGTGCCTTTGATTCCTAGGAGGGAAAGATATGACTACAAAAAAACATGAACTTATGGGGAATAGGAAGCTTCTCAATATATCTGTTAAAGAGTTTATCGGTGATTATGTATATCGAATTGATTTAGATGCAGATTATCAGAGGGAAAAAATCTGGACGCCAAAACAGCAACAGCTATTGCTGGATTCAATTCTGAGGGATATAGATATCCCAAAGATCTATATCGTTAAAGTTGAAGGGAACAAACAATTTGAATATGAGTGTATCGATGGTAAGCAGAGAATGACAGCGTTGTTACGATTCTTTAAACCGGATCCCGGCGAAGAACATTCGCTGAAGGTTCGGCATTATGAAAAAGAATATACATATGAAGAATTCAAAAAGACGCATCCAACGGATGCAAAAAAGATTGAGGATTATGCACTAAGTTTTACTATTTATGAGCCGCTTGATGATGAGTATGTAAGAGAGATATTTAGAAGACTTCAATTAGGCATTAGACTTAATTCGGGTGAGTTGTTAAAGACGCGCACTGGGACAATTCGTGACTTTGTCTATAAAGAAATAGGAAACAGTGGGCCTTTCTTTAGAATTACGAATTTATCTGAGAAAAGATTTTCACGGCCTTTTACTCTTTCTCAAATATGCGTCAACTCGTTTGCGAAGGCAAAGCCCAATGGCGAATTTGTAAGAGCAAGACTGCAAGATATTGAGGATTTCTTCGAGGAAAATCACGACCTCAATAAGGATGATGAGAATCTTGACCGTATAAGAAAAGTACTGAAAGAAATAGACAAAGCATTCAAGAAAAAAGGTTCCATGATTTCGAGTCGTGCGATTGCTGTGACTGCTTATTTATTTGTCGAAGAATTATTTGTGAATAAAAGGAATAATCTGATTCCCCTTTTCGCAAAATGTTTTTTTGGTTTGCTTGAAGAAATTAATCACAACATGGAGCTTCTAAGCAAATATGAAAAACCTGCCAATTCAACTGTGATGGAGGAATTTCAAAAATATGTTCTCCAAGCTTCTGTTGAAGGATATTCAATAAAAAGACGGCATGAATTTCTTAAAAAAGTCTTTGATTATTATCAGGACAAGAAAACAAAAGGGAAAATTATAGGTAGTAAATAATGCGTAGAACAGTTCATGACAATTTTAAGAAACGATTCGGGGATCCGCCGCGAATTGAAATAAAGTTTGAAGCGAAGAAAGCATCTTTTGTCGAAGAGGCGGACAGAAGTAAAAAGATGGCGGAGGCGGCCACCGGTATTTTACGAGGCGTTCTCGGCCGGGAGCCGACGCAGGACGAGATTCTCGGCAGGGTAGATATTGCTAAAGCGTCACCGAAGAGAAAAGCGAGGAATAACGGTGCATAAAGAATCCGAAACAATAGAATTCAAGAAATCCACCGCGGAGCTTAAGGAAGCGGTGATCTCCATTGTCGCCATGCTCAATAAGCACGGCCGGGGAGAGGTGTACTTTGGTATCGATGATCACGGTAAGATTTTAGGGATGACCATTGGGCGGATGACGATCAAGGATGTGACGCAGGCGGTAGTGGATAATACGGAGCCGAAGGTTTATCCCAAGGTAGAGGCGCGTAACATTGACGGAAAAGACTGTATTGTCGTAGAGGCCAAGGGAAATAAGGGGCCTTACTTTGCATATGGCCGGGCGTATATGCGTGTCGGGGAATCGGATAAAGGTATGAGTCCGCAGGAGCTTGAAGAACGGTTCTTGGAGAAGAAGAATTTTCTTTGGGATAAAGGGGTATCCGAAAAGACGCTTGCCGACGTTAACGAAGAAGAGGTTAAAGAATTCATGCGCAAGGCGAAGACAGTCAAGCGCGTGGATTTCGAGTTCGTTAACGTAAAAACGACATTGCATAAACTACACCTGCTGGAAGGGAATCATTTATTGCGCGCGGCAGAGGTTCTGTTTTGCGATGACAATTCTTTGGAAGTTCAGGCCGCGATTTTTGCCGGGACAGACAAACTGACGTTTTTGGATATCAAATCGTTCAAGGGTAACCTTTTTAGCTTACGTCAGCAGGCCGAGGTTTATGTTAACGGCAATATCAAATGGCGGGCTGAAATAAAATCAGGGCCCCGCAAGGAAATCCCTGAGGTCCCGGTTGAGGCGATTCGTGAGGCCGTGGGTAATTCTTTATGCCATCGGGATTATTTTAACCCCAAGGGCAATGAGGTGGCGATTTTCAAGGATCGTATCGAAATCTATAACCCCGGTCTTTTTCCTAAAGAAATTAATCCGGAGGACTTTTTTACCGGACATGAGAAGTCGATTTTGCGCAATCCTCTGATTGCCGAGACGATGTATAAATCAACCTAAATGGGAGGAAGGCAAGGGGTTGGCAGAAGGGTTGGTAGAAAGGTTGGCAGAAAGCCAGCGCAAGATTTTCGACCTTGTTAAGGAGAACCCATATATTTCAAAGAAGGAATTATCGGATAAAGTCGGCATAAGCACAACGGCCATAGATAAGAATATCAGTCAGCTGAAGAAAAAAGGATTGCTCAAGCGCGTGGGCCCTGATAGAGGCGGGTATTGGGAGATTCAGAGGGGTAATGAGTAACCATATTCATCATAAAGAGGATTCGCATAAAGCTGGACTTGGCCAAGGAAAGCACGGGCATACTCATGGTGCGGTAGATGCCACCCTTTTTACCAGCGAGCGTGGGATTTGGGCGGTCAAATGGTCTTTCTTTTGGTTATTTCTTACCGCTGTATTTCAAATCATTGTTGTCTTTTTAAGCGGGAGCGTGGCTCTTTTAGCGGATACCATTCATAATTTCGGTGATGCCGCGACAGCCATTCCTTTGTGGTTTGCTTTTATGCTTGCAAAGCACAAGGCTACCAAACGTTTTACTTATGGATACGGCCGGGTAGAAGATTTGGCAGGTGTCGCCGTGGTTCTTACGATTCTTTTCAGCGCCATCGTGGCCGGGTATCAATCCTATGAACGGTTTATCCATCCTCAGAAAATAGGATACCTTTGGATGGTCGCGCTTGCTTCGATAATCGGCTTTTTAGGCAATGAAGCAGTAGCTTTATTTCGTATAAAGGTTGGCAAGGAAATAGGCAGTGCCGCCCTCATTGCGGATGGTTATCATGCGCGTGTAGACGGATTGACGAGCTTGGCTGTTCTTGTCGGTGCTATAGGGGTATGGTTTGGATTTCCTTTGGCAGATCCGATTGTTGGCATGCTTATTACTATAGCCATACTTTGGATCGTGTGGGATTCGGCGAAATCAGTTTTCTCGCGGTTACTTGACGGTGTTGATCCGCAAGTGGTTGACGAGATCCGGCATGCTGTTAGCCATGTTAAAGGCGTGCAAGATGTGGCAGAAATCCGCGTGCGATGGCTTGGACATCGGCTCCATGCGGAGGTTAACGTGGCGGTGGATGATCATCTCTCGGTCGAAAAAGGTCACGAAATAGCCCATGAAGTGCGTCACCAGCTTTTGCATCATTTGAAATATTTATCGAATGCCACAATTCATATTGACCCTACGCATGCATCTGGGGAAGAGCATCACCGTATTCCTAATCATGCGCACGATAATTTGCCCGGGCATTCTCATTAAAAGCTATTGTAGGAATACAGAGAAACACAGGAGATTTACGCCTTCGGCAATAGGCGGTTGATTTCGTTTTGGCGTTCTTTCTCGGTTTTAAGGCGGGATATGCTCAAAAGACGCCTGCCTGTGAAGACTTTCAAGGTTGTTTCATCGGCGCAGGATCGCATATTATCGACGAAGTCGGGCGGAAGCTTATTGATTATCTTCAATAAGTGTGCTATTTTGGAATCTGACATTTGGAGTTCTTTACTGGCTTTCGCCCAAGTCATCCGGGTAGGGCTGTTTTTGATGAAAGATTGAAGTTTTAAGCCTTCATGGATGATATTTTGGTAAATTCGTTTAGGGCGTACCTTTTTGGGAGGAAAAGGCCGGTTTAAAGACAGCATAAATCCCCGTTTGCGGTGCCTATAGAGCTTCACGAGGAGTGTGACATGCTCACGCTCTGGGGAGCGAATGGCGTCTAAGACGGGCAGCCAATGTTGACAACTGTCTGAAACACCGGATAGCGGTGCAGTAGTACCCGAAGCCAGAGAAAAACAATTGCGAGATATTTTACAGCTATAAATATTCACTTCAGATTAATTAAAAATAGAGGAGATGCATGAAAAGAAATCTTTTTGTTCTGATCGGCGTATTGTTTATGTTTGCCGTAAGCACTTTGGCTCTCGCGCAGAATGCCGACCTCCAATCGTTTTCTAGTGGGAATAAATCAAAATACTCAACAAAAGATCATCCCAAAGCTAAGGGTATAAATATTACCGTTGAATATCCAAGCCATTGGAAACTTAGCGAAGGCGAGCGTCCGAATATTGTTCAGAAGTTTTCCGGAGATGCGTCAGACGGAATAACGCGAATGTTCCTGATTCTTATTAAAGATATTCCAAGCGAGGCGTCTGCGATGTCAGCAGAAGATATCGCCAAAGAGGCTTTTTCGGGAGACGCTTTAAAGGAAATGGTGCCTCCTGGCGGGAGTTTTATTAAAGGAGGGCAGACAAAATATGATGGTCAGCCAGGAGCGTGGATTATTGTTTCGATAGATTCAGAGCGTGCGGGGATGAAGGGAAAGTCTTACGGGTTACTACACATGTTTATCTATGGTGGCAAAATGATAAGTATCCAATGCATGGTTGGTGGATTGGAACAAATGAGTGGCAATCTCTATCAGGAGTTCAATAGTTATATCCCGCTCTTTCAACAGATCGCCAACAGCGTCATTATCCCGGATAAATGGACAAAAAATGATGAGGTGGCGACGTATTCTCCAATGAAGTATTTATATGGCCCTATGTGGTGGCTAACAATTATCGTCTCGTTTGTTTTAACATGGGGAATTGGAATTATCCCGCCACTCCTTATTCGTTACGCTATCGTTCGTAAACCATTATCCAAGGGCTGGGCGATCGGGCTCGTGGCATTCCTTTGGATGGTTAATATCGTTATTTTCACAGCTCTAGGCAGTCAAAGTAAGACGCATGCGGCGTTATTCCTTGTGGCGTGGACATCGTACATAATTTTGAAGAAAGAAAAAAGACCGGCGAACTAATGTTAAAGTTGATATCTTTAGTGGGTGTTTATTGAAGAATAGTTTGTTTCTTAGTAGGAAATCGCTTACGGCAGGGCTTATATTCGTGTCGGAGAATCGAACAAGGCGTTGAGTCCTCATAAGATCGAGACGCTTATTTTAAGCAAGAAAAAACTTCTCTGGGAAAGCGAGATATCCGAGCGTCAATTGAAGGATGTCGATGTCAAGACGCTTAAGGATTACATAAGGAGGGCGAACGAAGAGGGCCGCATCAATTTCAAGTATTCCAACGCGAAAACGACCTTGAGAAAACTGCACCTTTTAAGCGGCGAGAAATTGCTCAAAGCCGCGGAGGTGCTTTTCTGCAACGACAATTCCATGGAAGTCCAAGCCGCCGTATTTGCCGGTACCGATAAGATAACGTTTCTTGATATCAAAAAGTTCAAAGGCAATATCTTCAGTTTGCGCAGGCAGGCCGAGGCATATGTTAAAGAGCATATCAAATGGCGCGCGGAAATTACATCCGGGCCCCGTAAGGAAATTCCCGAGATTCCGGTTGATGCGATACGCGAAGCCATCGGCAATTCGCTTTGCCACAGGGATTACGCGAACCCAAAGGGCAATGAAGTCGCAATCTTCAAAGACAGAGTCGATGTTTATAATCCCGGCACTTTTCCGGATGAACTGGCCCCAGAGGATTTCATCAAAGGAGAGGGATATTCCATCCTCCGTAACCCTTTGATCGCCGAAACGATGTATATGTCGGCCGATATCGAAAAGTGGGCGAGCGGGCTTAAGCGAATTTACGATGAGTGCACTGCCGCTGGAGTTAAGGTCGAATTCAAGCGCGTTAAGACAGGATTCGTCGTTTCTTTCCACCGGCCGAAATGGGAAGAAGGTGAAGGGCTGGGAAAAAGTAGGGAGAAAAGTAGGGAGAAAAGTAGGGAGAAAGTCCTGCGGCTTATAAAGGAGAATTCGGCAATTACTACGCAGGAAATTGCGCAAGTTCTCAATTTGAGTCTTAAGGGCGTTGAGAAAATTATTCGAACATTGAAACAACAAGCACTTTTGCGTCGTATCGGCCCCGATAAGGGCGGGCATTGGGAGGTTGCTGGTTAATGCGCGATTTGCGCGATTAGTGCGCAATTGGTTCATCAATACATCCGCTATAGAGCTTTAATATCGGACATTTATCGGACATATCGGACATGAAATGGGACAGAGGCGTTCTACTTGGCGATTGTGGCGATTAGTTGGCGATTGGGGTAAAGGGGCATCAAAGGGGCGAAAGGGGCAGGGAAGCTTAGGCTTTTGGCAACAGGCGTTCAATCATATCCCGTCGCTCTTGGATGGTTTTAAGGCGGGAAATATTCAAAAGTCGTCTGCCGGTGAAGATTCTTAGCGTCTCTTGATTGTCGCATTGCTTCATGTCTCCGATGAACTCCTGGGGCAATTTGTTGACTATTTTTAATAAGTGTGCTAATTTGGATTCCGACATTTTAAGTTCTCTACAGGTTTTTGCCCAGGTTATTCTGGTTGAGCCGCTGTTGATGAAGGTTTTAATCTTTAGGGCTTCTACTATGGCATTTGGGTAGATCCGGGGCTTTCGGATGGGTAGCGGAGGCAAAGGATCGATTGGGCTGATTAAAATTCGCTTGCTACGCCGGATCTCCATCTTCACAACTAATTGTATCACTTGAGGTTGGCGACTTTGGCTGGCGACAACTCTGGGCAGCGCTGAACCACGTAGGGTTCAGCGCCCTAAACCCAACGTGGTTTAGGGCGAATCCTACTTTTTGATAAATGTATTATGTTTATGTGCTGCTAAGCTTAAAAGATAAGAAATTTTATATTGGTTTTAGTGAGGATGTTAAAAAGCGCCTGGCTGATCATAACGCAGGCAGGAATACAAGCACTAAACCCAGAAGACCGCTCAAGCTTATCTATTACGAAGCCCATCTTGACCCCCACCCTTTTATTGAACCACCTGCAAAGAGAGTTTTTGGGTTTTTATTGCGGAAAATAAAACTAATATAAAGTCAATGGGTGATAAGATCAATGAAGAAAATATCCCACTTTCCCACTTGACAATATTCCCACTGCATGGTATGCTTTTAGCGGGAAAGGGGGGATAATAAAAATGAAAACAATGAAAGCCTTAAAGAGTAAGAAGGAAGTGTTGGAAATAAAAGAGAAATTTATGCCTGTTGATACGCGGCCGCTTGACTCAAAGCACAGGATTACTTTGGGCGGCAGGCTCCAGAAACTTTTGATGAGCAAGATAAAAATTGATTCTTATCAGGTTTTTGTGGGCAAAAAGGGAGACATACTGCTTCGTCCTGCAGTGTCAATTCCTAGCAACGAAGCCTGGGTTTATCGCAACCCCGAAGTTATTGGCAAGGTGCGCAAGGGGTTACAGGAAGCCGGAGAAGGTAAGACAGAGAAGGTAGATAATCTGGAAGATTTTTTAGATAACTTATGAGTTTTTCTTTAAGTTTTACACCTGGCGCAAAGCAAGTTTTAAAAGCGCTCAAAGATTCAGCTCATCTGGAGAAGCGTTTTAAGGCAGTAGCTAAGGCGCTAAAATTCCTTGCAGAAAATCCACGACATCCAGGTTTACAGACTCATCAATATTCTTCATTGTCTGGTCCAGGCGGTGAAAAAGTCTTTGAAGCTTATGCAGAACAAGATACGCCTGCCGCGTATAGGATCTTTTTTTATTACGGCCGCATACGTGGGGAGATAGTTGTTTTTGCAATTACTCCTCATCCTTAACAATGGAATATAAAATCTATCTCTAAAGTGACATTTTCTGGATTTTTTAGGCCGAGGAGCCGAAGGGCAAAAATTTATATGTGGTACGTCTATATCTTAGAATGCGAGAATACGTATTTATATACAGGCGCCACGAATGACCTTGGAAGGCGTGTCAAAGAGCATTTAACCGGCAAAGGCGGAAAATTCACGCATGCTTTTAAAGCACAAAAGCTCCTCTTTTCGGAGAAAGCGAATAATAAAGGAGAAGCTCTGCAGCGTGAAGCGCAGATAAAAGGTTGGACAAGGATAGAGAAACTTGCTTTGATTGAGGGCGATAAATGAGTTGCAAAGGGTTTTTGTTTGGAGTAGAATAAAATAGTTGAGGAAAGGGGGCAGACATGGCAAAGAAAAAAGTGAAGAAGGGTGAAAAATTGGCTTGCGTTCCATGCGGCAGAGAGATCGTAGTAGATGATTGCGGCATATCCCAAACAGACCTCTGGTGCTGCGGCAAACCTATGAAGAAAAAGGCTTCTCTATCTCCGAAGAAAAGAAAAGCGCGGGTAATCAAGAAGAAGAGAAGATGAAAAGGGTAGAGAAAAATAAACCAAGGTTTCTGTTTTAAGCATTATCGGGCAGGGCTTGACTGTCCGGCTTTTTTTGTAAGGGGGAATGCCCATGGGAAAGACACTGAAAGGAACAAAAACAGAAAAAAATCTCTTGGCTGCTTTTGCCGGGGAGTCGCAAGCAAGGAATAGGTATACTTATTTTGCTTCCGCGGCCAGAAAAGAAGGATTTGAGCAGATAGCCAATATTTTCGCCGAGACCGCCGAGAATGAGAAAGAACACGCCAAGGTCTTCTTTAAACATCTCGAAGGCGGGGATGCAGAGATCACGGCGATATACCCCGCAGGCACGATAAAAGACACAAAAAGCAACCTTGAGGCAGCTGCAGCCGGAGAAAATCTGGAGTGGACGACCCTGTATTCCGATTTTGCAAAAGCAGCCAAGGACGAAGGGTTCCCGGATGTCGCGCGATCGTTTGAGCAGATAGCCAAGGTCGAGAAATTCCACGAGTCCAGGTATAGAAAACTTATCAACAATATCGCCGATGGCGAAGTATTTAAAAAGAAAGCTTCCGTCAAATGGCATTGCATTAACTGCGGTTATGTTTCTGAAGGGCCCGAGGCGCCTCACCAATGCCCTGCCTGTAAACACCCGCAAGCATATTTTGAAGTCTTGGCAGAGAATTATTAAATAAAGGAGGAAAAAAATGGAAACACGCAGGAAGGTTTTGTGGGCAATAGGTGTTTTGAGTATCGGGTTATTGGCAGCTTCTTCGGCAAATGTATTTGCGCAAGAAGAGGCCTCCACGGATCCCGGCACGGAGAGCTCGTCGGATTGGAAACAGGAGTTTTCTTCGGACTTGGAAGCGCTCAAACAAGAAAGAGAAACGATAAAAAGCAATTCCCAGGCAGCAAGGGAGGAAGAAAAAAATTTGTTTAATCAGATGCAAGAGGCGATCCAGGCCGGCGATTACCAGACAGCGAAATCATTGAGGGACCAGCTTCACGCAACACACCAGGAGAATATACAGCAAAAGAGAGAAGACCTGCAGAATTTGCGGGAATCAAAGCAGGAGTTAAGATCTGATGTTAAAGAAGCGCGTGAAAGCGGCGCCTTACCGCCAGGAAAGATGAATCCTCCCGGTTATAATCCCCCTGGTGCAGGCGAGGGCAACCCGCCGGGCTATAATCCTCCGGGGACAGGTTATAAGCCGCTTCCCCCAGGTGTAAGAGACAGAGTTGAAGACAGGCTTGACCGCAGGGAAGATGTTAAGGATAGAAGGGAAGATGTGCGCGACAGGCGCGAAGATGTCCGCGACAAGCGTGAAGATATAGCTGACCGTCGCGAGGATATCCGCGACAGGCGCGAAGACGTATGGGATGCGACGCATAATGCGCCCCGTGGTACTGAAGCATGGCGCAAGGATAAGGCGGAAGATGTTCGCGATCGCCGCGAGGATAAATTGGATAGAAAAGAGGATGTCCGCGACCGCCGTGAAGATAAGTTAGACCGCAGGGAGGATGTAAAGGACCGACGAGAAAATAGAGCTGACAGGCGTGAAGATATGCGCGATAAGCGCAATAATCCCGGTAATCAGGGCCTTCACAAGGGCCAGGAGCAAGGTGTCAGGGACCATGGCGCAGGAGTGGGCGCAGGCAAAGGCCAAGGCGGAGCTCATAGGGCAGGCGGGCCTGCAGGGGCTCCCCAGGGCGGCGGACCAAGAGGGGGCGGTCGCAGAAAGTAGGACTGCGAGAATAATAAGCTTAGCACAATAGCGTATAGACGAAACTGTTTCCATCCCAATCGGGACAGTGGGAGAGTCTGAAAAGATAACCCTGTGTCCCGAATAAACTGGAAACAGTTTCCCGAACAAATCGGAAACTGTTTCGCTTGTTTTGTTGTTTTGGGGGGTGAATTTATGATGGAAAGAATGCTTAGAGGAATAGCTGGGTCTTTTGTCCTCCTGAGCCTGCTTTTGGCTTATTTTGTCAGCCCGCTCTGGCTGTGGTTTACGGCTTTTGTCGGAGCCAATCTGCTGCAATCCGCTTTTACAAACTGGTGCCCTATGGTATGGATCTTGGGCAAGTGCGGCGTAAAAAGATAAAGGCGCAGCGCGCCAAAAGCAGAAATATCCGCCTCCTGCAAAGTAGTTGCAGGAGATTTTTATTTAGATTACAATAGGCGTATGAATATAAGTTCTCAACAGGAGCTTATAAAGAAATACCAGTGGGCCGGAAAAGTGCGCCTTATCTGTTTTACGATACTTTTCCTCTTCCTTCTGGCCATGAAAGCCGTAGGCGGTTACACCTACCTGAATTCCGCAGTCTTGAGCCTTATCTTTGTCGAAGCGCTCCTCAACAGGCCGTATTCCTTTATTTTGAAGAAAGTCGACATATACCGCTTCCAGTTTTATCAGATGTTTACCGATATTATAGCCATATCCTGGCTCATCTATTACTTAGGCGGCATCGAAGCGCCTGTCGTCAACCTCTCTTATTATGTAGTTATCCTTTGGGCCGGCGTTGTCTCCGACGATCTCGCGGTATTTTTCGCGGTTGTGGCATCCGCGGTATTGTTTTCTGCGGTCGTAGTCCTGGCCCACTTCGGTATTTTGCCCAGCGTCTCTTATTTCGATTACAAGATGCCAAGGGCGCAGATGTTCAGTCTTCTGTTGGGGAACGTCTCTTTTCTTTTTGCCTTTGGTTATTTCAGCGCGCGCTCATCGAAAATTGCCCGCCTCCTGGAACGCAAGAAGCAGGAGGAGCACCTTAGGCACACGCATAAGTTCCTGGCAGCAGGCACGCTCATAGGCGCAATAGCACATGATATCGTCAACCACCTTATTACTGTCAGGGCATTTGCCAATGTCCTGATCGAAAAGTTGCAAAATGCCGGTACAGGCCAGGAGCAGGGAAAGCTGATCGAAGGCCTAAAGCGTATTGAAGAGGCTGAAAAGAAGAGTTCGGAGCTTTTGGCCAAGCTGATGCAGTTTTCGCAGAAGCCCAAAGAGAAGATCTTACCCATGGATATCCATAAGATCATAGACGACGCCTTGGAGTTGACATCCCCAATGATGAAGATGGCCGATGTCGGAGTAACAAGATTGTATGACATTAGCCTGCCGCTTATATCGGCGGATAAAGACGAGATGCAGGAAGTCTTTGTTGCCTTGGTCTTGAACAGCGTAGATGCAATAACTAAGAAAGGCGTCATTACTATTAAGACCAATGCTTTAAGCGGCGGCGCCGGAGTAGAGGTCTTGTTTTCGGATACCGGTTCCGGCATATCGCGTGAGAATTTAGAAAAAATAGGCGAACCTTTTTTTACTACAAAGACCCCCGATAAAGGCGTGGGCATGGGCCTGGCCATAGCATACGAGGTCATTGCCCGGCACAAAGGCAAAATCAGCATTCAGGATACATCCGTCGGAGGAACAACATTTATTATTCAGATCCCTGCGGCAGAACCCAGGAAAACATAAATTTCGTCTAAAGAAATGCCGCACAAAGTCCTGATCATAGAAGACCAGCCGAGCCTCGGTGAATTGTTTGTGATATTCTTTGGAAAAAAAGATTGCCATGTAATTTTGGCCGAGACCGGCGGGGAAGGCGTCAAATTGGCCCAGGAGGAAAAACCATCCGCTGTGCTGATTGATATGCACTTGCCGGATACGGATGGCATGGATGTTTTGCGCCGCATACGTTCTTTTGATAAAGAGGCAAAGGTTTTTCTGTATTCAGGGCTTTATAGCGAAGAGCAGGAAGAGGAGGCAAGGCGCTCCGGGGCAAACGGTTTTATTGATAAAGCCGCAGGGGTAGATGCTGTTATCGATACCGTCATATCGGCGATAGGGCAGGCGTAGTCCTGTTTAATATCCGCTGCGCAAGAAGAAGCTTCCGGAGAATTCCGTCTTGCCGTTCATGTATACGTTGACGTGGATCTCCTGTGAGACGGAGGGTTTTATCGTCTTATACGTGAAGAACCAGAATTGCCCTCCGGAAGAATTGGTATAGACAACGCTGTAAATATAATACTTGGACATGTCTATATTGGCTTTTGCCAGGGCGCTTTCGGCTATAGTGACCGCGTCTTTGAGTTGCAGCGAAGGCGCAGGCACCTGGGCCAAGGCAGGCTGTATAAAAGAAGAGATAAATATCAGGAACAATAAAATTTTCAAAAAGGTTTTTGGTTTGCGCATAGGTCTCCCTGGTTTGCATTTGAGAAAACGATTTTCGGCTTCCTGCAACAGCACACCTTATTTTAATTATAAATTATAGCACCAATGCGTTTATCTTAGTATAATAAGTTCGCCTGTGAAAAATCGTTGAAAACTTTAGCGACTGCTGGTAATATCCTGTAAGGAAACAGCTCTTCAGTAGACCCATGATAAGAAAGCTTTTGAGAAAGCATAATGAAAAATTAATTCTTCGCCGGGATGGTGGAATTGGCAGACACATACGTTTGAGGGGCGTATGCCGTAAGGCGTAAGGGTTCGACCCCCTTTCCCGGCACCAGTTTTGATAAGCCTCGACGATAATCCGGGGCAGCATTTTTGAAGAGCCAAAGTCGAACCAGTGCGCAAAACCAAAAGTTCCATTAGCTTTGTATAGCAAAATAATGCAGCATAAACACAGGGCTTCAGGAGGTGATATGTCAGCAGGCAGAGGTTTAAGTGTAAGCGCGGCGATTTTGGCGGCCTTTTTTGTATGTTTTAGTTTTTCGATGAGCGGCTGCGAAAAACGGGAAAAACAAGATATCAAAAAGGTTGATTTAAACGCGGTCGAGAAAACAACGGCTGCTCCGCAGGAAGAGAAAACAATTCCTATCGGTATCAGCGCGATGATCTCTCCCAAGGAATCCTTCCATTACTATGTTGACCTGACGAATTATATCGGCGAGAAATTAGGCATGCCGACAAGGCTTGTCCAGCGCAAAACCTACAGAGAGATGAATGACTTGATCGAAATAGGGAAGGTGGATGTTGCTTTTGTTTGTTCCGGCCCTTATGTGGACGGACAGAAGAAATTCGGGTTGGAGCTTCTGGTTGTCCCGCAGGTCCACGGGGAAGTAGTGTATTATAGCTATATCATAGTCCATAAGGACAGCCCGATGGAGCGCCTTGAGGATTTAGAGGGGAAGGCCTTTGCCTTTACTGATCCGAATTCTAACACAGGGAGAATGGTCCCGGTGTATATGCTGGAAAAAATCGGCAAGAGCCCGGAAACTTTTTTTAAGAAATCGATCTATACCTACAGCCACGATAATTCCGTTAATGCCGTTGCCGACAAGATCGTTGACGGCGCAGCAATAGACAGCCTGATCTATGACTATATGCGGGAAAAACATTTAGGGGGTGTTGCAGACACCAAGGTTATAGTTAAGTCGTCTGCTTACGGTATCCCCCCTGTTGCTGTTAACCCGGCGGTCAGCCCTGAATTCAAAGAAAAGATCAGGGCTATCCTTTTGCATATGCACGAGGATGAAAAAGGAAAAGAAATACTGCGCGGGATATTGATCGAGCGCTTTGTCGCAGCCGACGATGCTAATTATGAAACGGTAAGGCAGATGCAGGACTGGCTCCAGGATAAGGCGCAGAAAAAATGATTAGACGCTTAAATAGAAAATTTTTTATCAGCCTAAGGCTAAAGATCTTTATGGTTGTTGCCGGCACGCTTATTGCGGCCGGCGTGCCTTTGTTTATCTTTGTCTATAGCGAGATGTCGTCTTTGTTAGAAAAAGAGGTTACCAGGCGCAGCGTCGCGGTCGCCCAGGACTTAAACAGCCGCAGTGTTGATCTGATAATGACAGACGATTTATTTGCCTTGAGCAATATGATTAACAAGGCGCACGCGGAGAACCCTGATTTTAAGTATATCTTTGTGGCGGATGTCAACCATAGGCCGATAGCGCATACCTTTGAAGCCGGGATACCTAATGGTCTGCTTTCGGCCAATCCTGCTGATCCGGCACAACCATATAGCCTCCAGTTGATGCAAACGCAGGGAGAGGTTTTTACGGATATCGCCTTGCCGATTTTTGGCGCAAGGTTAGGAGAGCTGCACTTAGGGTTGTCATATGATAACATGCGCCGAACCCTGGGGGCGCTGGCCTTAAGGATCGCATTGGTCATAGGATTTGTTATCTTTGTCATTTCCGCGATCATTATTATTCTGATGAGTTTTTTCATCAAGCCGCTTTCCTTTATCATCAAAGCCGCGCAGGAGGTGGGGCGCGGCAATTTAGGCTACAAGATCGCTCGCCATACCAATGATGAGATCGGGCAGGTGTCCCTCGCTTTTAATCAAATGATAGAGCAATTGTATACAACCACTGTCTCTAAGAGCGAACTGGAAGAAGAAGTCAAGATACGCAAGCTCCTGGAAGAGGAGGCCAGACGCAACTATAATATCCAGTCCACGCTGAATGCCTTTTTAAATTTTTCTTTGGAAGACATTCCATTGAATGAACTGTTTGACAAAACGCTGAACCTTTTGTTGTCTGTTACACTTTTCACATTTGAATCCAAAGGGGCTATTTTTTTAGCGGATGGCGATGCGCTTGTAATGAAAACTTCCAGGGCTCTCGCGCCGCCTTTGATGAAGCACTGCGCTATTGTGCCTTTCGGCAGATGCCTGTGCGGCAAGGCAGCGTTGACGAAAAAGCTTCAGTTTGTCAATCATCTGGATGAACGCCATGAAATTTCATATGATGGGATCAAACAGCACGGCCATTATTGTGTGCCTATCCTGTCCGGAGAGAAGTTATTGGGCGTGATCAATATGTATATCAGGGCGAATGAACCGTTTAACCCCAAAGCCCAGGAATTCCTGTTGGCTGTCGGCTCTATCCTGGCAGGCGCTATAGAGCGCCGTAAGGCCGAGGACGCTTTGAAAGAAAGCGAGGCTAACCTTATTTTGGCGCAGAGGATCGCGCAACTGGGAAGCTGGGAATGGAATGCGCGTGACGACGCCTTTTTCTGGTCGCCTGAAGCCCGGCGTCTTTTTGGCCTGGAGCCCGACAAGATGCCTAAGCGGTTTGCGGATCTTTTAGGCATAGTCCATCCGGAAGACAGGGAGGGCCTGGCAAAGCTGCACGAAGAAAATATCAAAGGCCTTAAGGACAAAGGGGTTTTTGCCTGCGAATACCGTATTGTTTGCGGTGAAGGAACAGAGCGTTTCTTGCGTGTCGAGGGAAGGGCGATCTTGGATCGGGAAGGCAATATCAGTAAGCTCGTCGGTACGATCCAGGACATCAGCCGTCAAAAAGAACTTGAGAAGACCCAGCGCCTTGTGCAATTGGGTATTCTTGTCGCGCACGTCGCGCATGAAGTTAATAATCCGCTCATGGTTGTTTCCGGGCGCGCCCAGTTGGCGCTGATGGAAGAGATCCTAAATGATGAGGTCAAAAACAATCTTGGCATCATCGTTCATGAATGCCAGCGCGCCAAAGAGATCATCAACAGGCTGCTTATATTTTCCAAACCGTCCAAGTCAGAGGCCAAATACGAGGATATAAATGCCATAATAGACGAGATCGTCTTGATCGTCGAACACCAGTTTAGTCTTGAGGATATCACGATCACCAGGCATTACGGCCATGACTTTCCGAAACTCCTGATCAACTCCAAGGAGATCCAGGAAGTGATAATCAATCTTTTGAATAATGCGCATGACGCCGTAAAAGAAAAAGGAGCGATTGAGATCTCGACATATCGAGAGGGCGATTTTTTAAGGATAGATATCAAGGATAGCGGCATAGGCATGAGCGAAGAAGTGGCGGGCAGGATATTCGACCCGTTCTTCAGCACCAAGCCTATGGGGACCGGGTTAGGCCTTTCTGTCTGCTACAGCATTGTCCAGGCCCACGGGGGAGAGTTGACATACGCGAGCGCGCCCGGCAAGGGTACGACGGCAACTATTCAGTTGCCGATCAAAATAGAATAAAAGATAAGGGCTGAAATGCAAAAAATTTTGGTTGTTGATGATGAGCCGGGGATAAGAGAGATATTATACCGCTTTTTGACAAAAAGCGGCTATGAGGTGCTTAAGGCTTCCTGCGGAGCAGAGGCGTTAAAGATCATCGATTCAGGCGAAAAGATAGATTTTATGGTTATAGATATGAAGATGCCGGAGATGAAAGGCATTGATGTCTTAAGGGAGTTCAGCAAGAGAGGCAAGATACTTCCTTTTATCATCTTAAGCGGTTCTTTGGAGCTTGAGGAATATGTCGAGGTCATCAAAGGGCTGGGTTTCGACAATTTCGAGATCGGCTCTAAACCCATAGATCTGTTCGAATTGCTGAAGATCGTCCAGAAGCGGATGCTTAATGCCCAAGGTTTGCCTGAAGTTTGAAATTCTTCTCGGCGAGAGATCACTGCGAGCGTGTGTCGCCGCGTTTGTCTCTTGCTACGCTTGAGCGTTCGATGCGTTTGGCAGCCTCTTTAAGTTCCGCGCCTATCTCGGCGATCTGCGCGACGTGAGTTATTCCCCGTTTTTCATTTGACACAACGCCGATAGAGATAGAGAGGATCCCGAATTTTTGCTCGGAACCTTTACGGTCTTTCCCCATGATAAAACCTGCGGCCCTGTCCTCTTCGTTGTAGAAACCCGGCGCCATCTTTTCAAATTCTTCGATTATCTTTCCGGTTAACCCGTCGATCTTTTCAGGAGTTGTGACGATGACGAAGTCGTCGCCGCCTATATGGCCTATAAAATCGTCAGTGTTCCCAAATTCCAGTGTGGCGCGGATCAGGAGGCGCGCGGTTTCGCGGATGACCTCATCCCCGTGTTGGAATCCGTATTTGTCGTTATAGACCTTGAATTTATCCAGGTCGCAATATGCTACCGCAAATGGTATTTTTTTATCGATGCGCGCCTGGAACTCGCTTAATATAGAGACGTTTCCCGGCAGGCGGGTCAATGGGTTGGCGTCGAGGTCGCGCTCCGTGCGCCGCAGGATCATCTTTATCCTTGCCAAAAGCTCGCGCGGCTCAAATGGCTTGACCATATAGTCATCGGCTCCGGCGTTGATGCCTGATACTTTGTCGGAGACCTCGCCTTTGCCGGTGAGCATGATTATGGGCAGGTGGCTCATAAGGATATCTTTTTTTACTACGCCGACTAAGGATGGGCCGTTCATCCTGGGCATATTGTAATCTACGATGACAAGGTTCGGGGCCTTATTTTTAATGAGCGCAAGCCCTTCCTTGCCGTCCCCGGCCTCCAGGACCTCATAGCCTTCTTCTGTGAGAGTCAGGTTCAATACGTCGCGGATATCCGGATCGTCGTCGATCACTATGATCTTAGCTTTAGCCATGGAATGCGCCTTTTATCTCTTTGACAAGGTCTTCGCCTGAAAACGGCTTAGTCAGGTATTTTGCGACGCCTAAGGTCAGGCCGTGTTTTTTGTCTTCCTCGGAAATATAAGTCCCGGTCAAAACTACGATCGGGATGTCGCATGTTGCCTTATCGTCTTTTAGGTGTTTTATGACCTCGAAACCGTTCATGCCGGGCATGTTGATATCCAGAAGGATGAGGTCAACAGTTTTACTTTTGACTCTTTCCAGCGCCTCCTGGCCGTTATATGCCTTTTCAGGTATTATGTGATTGTCCTTGAGGCAGATAGCTATGATGTCTACGATATCCGGGTCGTCGTCTACCACGAGGACCGTCTTTTTGCCGGCCTTCCCTTCAACTTTCTCGAAGATATTGCGGACGATATTCACGAGTTCCTCCTGTCTGAAAGGTTTGGAGATATAGTCCATTATCCCCTGCCTGTATTGAGAGTCGTGCGCCAAAACGGAAAGTATGATAATGGGTATGCCTTGCGTATTCGGGTCGTCTTTTAAGTGTTTGGCGACCTCAAATCCATTAATGCCCGGCATCATGATATCAAGGACTATCAAGTCCGGCTGGATCTGCTGGGCTTTAAGGATACCTTCATGGCCGTTCTCTGCCTCGATGACTTCACATCCTTCGTCTGCCAGATATAGCCGCACTATCTCCCGTATATCCGCTTCGTCGTCGATCACTAACACTTTCTTTTTCATAAATGCTCCTTATGCTTTTGGCAATGTAAATGTAAACGTGCTGCCTTTACCCAGGGTACTTGTAATCGTTAATTTTCCTTTGTGGGCTTCAATGATATGTTTGACCAGTGAAAGGCCAAGCCCCGTGCCTTTTACCTTGGCGTTCACTTCGTTATCAACTCGGAAAAATTCTTCGCCCAACTTGGCAATGTCATTGTTTGAAATTCCTATGCCGTTGTCGCTCACGGATACCTGCAGCATGTCGTTTTCCGTTGCTTTTGCGCGCACAGTGATGCGGCCGCCCGGCGGAACGAATTTAATGGCATTGCCTGCCAGGTTTATAAAAACACGTTCCAGTTGGCCTTTGTCCGCCCGCACAGTAGAAAGGCCCAGAGGAATGTCCGCGACAAACTCGATGTTCTTCTCTTTCATTGCGGGTGCGAGCATGTCGCCGAGCGAATCGATGATATTCTTTAAGCTTATCGGTTCGAATTTTAACTCGACTCGGCCGGATTCGATGCGTGAGATATCCAGGAGGTTATTGATAAGTTGCGATAAGCTGTCGGAGTGCTTATTTATCTTTTCCACCCGTTCTTTGGCTGCCTCTGGCAGCTCGCCGAGTTTACCTGCGGCCAAAATAGACGCATAGCCCTTTATGGATGTAAGCGGCGTGCGCAATTCGTGCGATACGGCCGATATGAAATCGGATTTTCTTTTTGATATGGTCTTTATTTCTTCCAGGGCGGACGAGAGTTCGCGCGTGCGCTGTTGGACCTTTTGCTCCAGCTCCTGATGGGACCTGTAAGTTTCTTCAAAGAGTCCGGCGTTCTCTACAGCCTGGCCTATTTGGGCGGCCAGGATATAGACGATGTCTTTGTCGCCCTCGGTCAAATGCGTATAGGGGGATTCGCATCCCATTACCAACCCGCCTACTGCGCCGTTTTTCTGCATGATGGGCGCGCAAATAAAAGAGGAAAGGTTCAATATTTTTAAAAACTTTGGTATCTCTTTTGAGCTTTTATCTGTATCCAGCGAGGAGAATGTGTGGCTTTTATTGATGACTTTGTCTATGACGGACGGGCTGTTTGAAAATTCTTTTAAGATCTCCCTGGCTTCTTCTACGGTGTAGCCGATCACGGCTTTTACATCAAGCGAGTTTTCCTCGCCGCGGGAAAACGCTATAGCGCGGTCGAAACCCAGTTCAGTGATGTGTTTAGGCGCGTTAGTTTTTGCAATGTCACAAGGCCTGCCATTTTCTTGTCCAGCTCTTCCTGGGCGCGATGTAGTTCAAGGTCTGTCTGGACGATGAGCTTGGCCTGCAAGTCGAGTTCGTCAAAGGCCCTCTTTAGTTTTGCGAGTTCGCCCGACAGCTCTTTTATCTTTTCCATCTTAAAGACTAAAATGATGATAAGGATAATGAGTGCGACTAAGCCGAACATGCCGGCAAAGTTGATGACGGATTCTATAATAGTCGGTTCTTTAAGCGATAATGTTGCGGGCATGGGGTTCGCCTATGGTCAATATTGCTACTGTTTCGTTGTGGAAGTATGTTTCTCCGTAGTGTTCAAGGGATTTTAATGGGGCCTGTTCGCCATAGGTGCATAATCCTAACATCGGGATGTCCCCCAGTACTTCTTTTATACGCGATAACTCTTTATCTGTCAACCGGCCCAGGAGTTTATTTCTTGAGATGGATTCCAGGATTATTGCGCCTTTGATCTCCCTGTTCCCAAGCGCATTTTTGGCTTCAACAGCTGCCTGCGTGGCAGCCTCCAGGGCCCAGTCTTTGGTACCCATCATTATGCGGGCTTCAGCGCCTTCTGTTGCGTCGCCCTGGCAGACCAGGCCGCCGTCTTCGTCGATGCGCAATGAGTTGCGCAGCAGGTATTCGGTTTCACCCGGGACATAGAGGCCCAGGGGGTAATAGATGCTGATGCGGGTGATCGATCTTTCTATCTCTTTGCGCGTTTTACCAAAGTAGTCTTCATAGATGGTGACGGCTGGCTTGCCTTCTATCGATTTAATGACGTTGCCTTTGACTTTTGTTATCGGCCGGGGTTTGCCAAGGGGCTTCCAGCCGTGCCGCAGGCCGATGCCGAAAAAGTTTTCTCCGGAGAACAGGGCGCCTACAAGGCTGTCAGTGAAGACGCCCGCGTTGGAATATTGGAATGTCTTTGAAAACCTGAAATTGTCCGCGCTTGAACCGCCGAAGATCGGGAAGCTCAAACCCAGGACGTCTTTTATGCCGCGCAAAAGGTCGGAGCCGTTCTCTATAAGCCCGTCGGAAAATATCAGCGCAAGGTCTCTTTGCGTCGCGCTTAAACTTTTGAGAGCCTGGTGGGCAAAGTCTTCGCCTGATGCGCGGGCCCCTTTGGAACTTATGTCGTGGGCGGCTGCTGTCCCGAATTTGATCTTATCGGAATTGATGAGCATAAGGCCAACGCCATAGTTTGAAAGGCCGCCGGGTGTGATGATGGCCGCACCAGTGCATCCGAGTATTTTGATATTCCCGAGGGCGTAGCTTACGCCTTCAAGGAGGCGTGGGTCCGCAAAATGGATGGTGGAAAATAAGATACCGAAAGAGATCTCACGGTGGTGGAGCTGGTATAAAGCGAGCTTTGCCGCTTCTTGAGCGGCCAGATACGGGTCTTTTTTTTCGCTGAAGCCTACGCCTACGAAAGTCGCCATTCCTTTAAACATAACGTAAAAAATTAACCGCGTCAAGAAATTAAACTTTGCACTGCAATATACCTGTTTGCCGACGAAGTTTTTTGCCGTCTGCTTCGGTTTGCATTTAATTAAACCGAGGTCCTTAATTAAACCGAGGTCCGACCTCGGCCCCGATTGTCGAGGTCGGACCTTGAGCACAAGGGCGTGTCGCTACAGCCAAAATGCAATCCCCTGCCTGCCGGCAGGCAGGCTCGCAGACTTTTGCCAAAAAATTATTGTTTGCTCCACAGGGACATTGCATTGCTCATATGCTAATAAGTTGCTTTACGGTGTTTTTCAGAGCGAATGTTGGTTTTTCCGCCGTAGGCGGATCAGCCTTCGGCTGAAGGCCACAATTTTGCTTGAGTAGTGAGGGAATTCCGAGGCCCTGTACCGGTAACCGGTACAGGGCAATCTCGGAATGGCTGAAGTTGTCCACTATCTACTTTAAAGCTGCGGGGTTCTTCAGCCACCGAACTGCGAAAGACCTTTGGCGTAAAGAAACCAACCTGAGCGGAGAAAAATACCGAAAGCAACAAAGTAACAAAGAAAAAAATTCCAGTTTGCGAACAGGGACGTTGCGTTGCGACCAGTGTATGACGCTCTGGAGCAGGGGCTAGGGTGATCTCGTTGACGACCCCAGAGTTTGTGAACAGAGACGTTGCGCTGCTTGTCCTAAATTACTTGACAAGTGCTATATTCGTAGGTAAAATTTTGTGCCATTCATAACTTTGTTCATCGGTTATTCAACTGGCTGACCGGTGAACTGGCAAACCGGATAACTTTTTAAGTGTCCCCATCGACCCCCGCCTTGCAGAAAATGTTCTGGCGGGGTCCCGCAGAAACCGAGAGACTGTGAGCGGGATAGTCTGGTCTAGGACATAAGCTTTTTCCCGCCAGGCTATTTTAGATTGCGGGCGGGATCCCGCTGTGCAAAAAGATGTAGCGGAGCGGGACAAGCTTGTGACATAAGATGTACTATGTGTATGTGTTAGAGAATAACCTTGGGAAACATTATATGGGCAGCTGTAAAGAGTTAGAGAAAAGAGTCAGAAGGCATAATCAAAATAGCGTCAGGTCTACTAAGAACAAGGGGCCTTTTAAAGTTATTCATAAAGAAGAATATTTTACGAAGACTGAAGCCCGCAAGCGTGAATTTCAGATAAAAAGTTACAGGGGTAATAGTAAGTTTAAGCGGTTGATAGAGTCCCCATCGTCTAGTCTGGTCTAGGACATAAGCTTTTCAAGCTTGTGACACCGGTTCAAATCCGGTTGGGGACGCCAAATTTATGCGACCGGATTTGCAGCACCGGTTCTCCCACCTCAAGTTTAAAATGCCGGGTGGGATCCCGCCTGGCTCAAAGTTGCCTGGCGGGAAAATCCGGTTGGGGACGCCAAATTTATGCGACCGGATTTGCAGCACCGGTTCTCCCACCTCAAGTTTAAAATGCCGGGTGGGATCCCGCCTGGCTCAAAGTTGCCTGGCGGGAAAATCCGGTTGGGGACGCCATTCTTTAACAAAAAACGAGCTTTTTCCCGCCACGCTATTCAATTCTTCAATAAACACCCCAAGCTTACACCTCTATTTGCTTCTCTGTTCGTTACAGATAAGGATGGCACAAAAACCGTTAAGGGTATAAAATACGAACTAATACGATTTCTTCGCGTCGTCAAGAGATGTCGAGGCGTTTATAAAAATGAGACGAAATTATTGAGGAGGATTGATATGTCGCAAGAAATTATAAAGACAGCTGTTTTCAAAGGCAAACAGGTTCGTCGGGCCTTAGTTGATCACGAATGGTGGTTTTCGGTTATTGACGTGGTTGCCATTCTCTCTGAAAGCGAAAATCCACGCGACTATTGGTATAAAATGAAAATCCGGGAGAAAGATGAGGCTGGTATTGAACTGTCGACAAATTGTCGACAGTTGAAATTAACAGCTCCAGATGGCAAGTTGCGCGAAACAGACTGTGCCAATATCGAAGGCATTCTTCGAATTATCCAGTCTATTCCCTCCCCCAAGGCTGAACCGTTCAAGCGCTGGCTGGCACGCATAGGCAAGGAACGTCTGGATGAAATTGAAAATCCTGAACTGGGAATGCAAAGAACCAAAGCACTTTACGAGAAAAAGGGTTATCCCAAAGCCTGGATTGAGAAACGCCTGCGAGGGGTTGCGGTCCGGCAGAAGTTGACGGATGAATGGGATGGCCGCGGGGCTGAGACTGACAAAGATTACGCCATCCTGACCAATGAGATCATGCAGGGCGCCTTTGATTTAAAAGTTGATGATTACAAAAAACACAAAGGCCTGAAAAGAGAAAACCTTCGCGACCACATGACGGATCTTGAGCTCATCATCACCATGCTCGGGGAGGCCGCCACGACACGCATTACAGAAGACCGCGATTCTTTAGGTATGCCGGCCCTTCAAAAGGATGCCAAAGACGGAGGAGCAGTAGCCGAAGGACCAGAAAAGATATCGAACACCAAACCGGGACAAAGGTTGTTTCAAAGCAAAACTATTTACCCGGGAAGGTGAAAAAGTTTTTGAAATAATATTTGGAGGCCGCAGGCCTACCCTTCCCGACGATCACAAGCGACGAGTTCTTTTTTATCGAATTCAAGCGGCCAAAGAAGACCCAGGAATCTTTGGGCCTGGGTTCGGTGAAAAGTTCGGTGAAGATTGTCGAGCTGATACGGCAAGACTGATACGGCAAGACAAGAACATCACCATCCCTGTTATAGCTGAGAAATTGGGTTTAACGCCTCGCGCTATTGAGAAACAAATGGTCAAGTTGCAGGCCTCCGGCTGTATCCGCCGTGTTGGGCCGGATAAGGGCGGATACTGGGAAATAATTTCCGAAGAGAAGACATCGTGACATTTTGTCACGACCTTAATGTTCAAAATAACTTTTAAAGACGGTTTGAATGGCAAAAAACAATAGATTGTTGAGTTGGCTCAGTTGACTTGGAGTCGGCTCATCGATTGTTATGTAACGGGATATTTAAGCGGGTTTTAGGGCGGGAATTGGCGTATATTGAGGCACAAATTCCCGTAGTTTGAAGATATTCTCGATTTCTTCCAGTATTTGTTTCAAAGTAAATCCGGTTGGGGACGTTAAATTTTATAAGAGCCTTGTTTGTTAAAAGGCTCTTTTTTGTTAGGATACAAGCTTTTTCCCGCCTTGCTACTTGGATTGTTGGCGGGATCCCGCCATTGGTTAAAAATAGCTTGGCGGGACAATGAAAACAGTTGACTCTCCTCGGTTCTATATATAATATATATTAATAAGTTACGTTAAATTAGTCTGTACTTTACTAAGATAATTACGCAAGAGGTGTACATGAAAAGAAACGCCGATATTTTGGTCATTGAGGATGAGAAGGAAGCAGCGGAAACAATTGGGTCAGTCCTTTATGCCGCAGGCCACAATGTTAATGTTGTTGCAACGGCTAAAGAGGGCATCCGGATGCTTTCCGACATAAATTGCGCTGTTGTTATCACCGAATTGCGCATGCCGGATATGAGCGGCTCCGAACTGGTGCGCGCCATAAAAAACCTGGACCCAAAGATCAGCGTAATAGTCATTACCCCGTATCTGTTCATTAATTCTGCGATCGAAGTCATGGAAGACGGCGCCTTTGGTTATATCACAAAACCTTTTAACCCAAGTGAGATACGCATCGTTGTAGAACATGCCGTAGACCGGTATTTTCTGATGGATGAGGCGAACAAAAAATCATACTATTACGACCTCTCTATTCTCGACGGATTGACCGGAGTCTATAACCATCGCCACCTCTATGAAGTCCTGGACCGCGAAATCGCCCGTGCGCGGCGCTATCCGCAGCACTTGTCACTCATCATGGCAGACGTCGATAATTTTAAGAAGTACAATGATGCCAACGGCCACATGGCCGGCGACGAATTATTGCGCGGCATGACGAATCTTTTCGTGCGCGCGATACGCAGCCTTGATATGGTCTTTCGCTACGGCGGAGAAGAGTTCGTTATCCTGTTGATCGAGACCGACAAAAAAGGCGCGACTTTGGCTGCAGAGAGGATCCTAAATCTCGTACGCTTGAGCCTGCCTGCTACTATCAGCATGGGCATCTCGGATTATCCGGCGGATGCCACAGAAAGGGATGTTTTGGTGGATAGGGCAGATAAGGCCCTGTACCAGGCTAAAACAACCGGCAAGAATAAAGTAGTATTGGCTTAAACCCCCTCCATGAAGATCTCTATACTTGATGCCCAGCAGACTATTTTCCAGGGCGCGGTGTCCGAGGCTAACCTGCCCGCTAGCGGCGGAGAATTAACCATAATGGATGACCACGAGCCGATATTCGTCCTATTGGCAAGAGGCTATATCCGGCTCACAGCTATTGCCGGGCGCGTAGGCCCGCAGTCAGGTAAAAAGGAAGATGAGATAAAACCGATCTTTATCTCCCGAGGCCTAGCGCGTATGAGGAATAACGAGTTAATCATATTGGTGGAGTAAAAAGTTGTGTCCGTTATGCCAGTTTGGCCCGTTTTGCCCGTTAAGCGGACTCAACGGACTCAACGGACTAACGGGCTAACGGACCAAACGAAATGGTTAGAAATTTAACGATAGCAATAATCATGTTCATAAGCACCATGGGGCCGTCGTTGATCATCGCTACCGTAGGATATGCGGCGATAAAGGCGCTCGGCCGCAATCCGGCTGCGGCGCCGAAGATACTTGTGGCGCTGATGTTCGCTTTTTTATTTGCCGAGGGTATCGCTGTGATAGCCTTGGTCATGGTCTATAACTTGTTCAAATAGATTAAAATCCGAAATACGAATATCGAAATACGAAACAATGTTTAAAATGTCGGAAAAACAATGATCAAAATAAAATCCGTTTCAAAGATTAGAGCATTTGAAAATTCAGATTTGTTTCGAAATTCGAGTTTCGAAATTCGAGTTTATCAAAAATTATGATTCTATCTCTAATATTACTGCAGGTTGTTACCTTCGTCGTGATCCTGCTTGTCATGCGTTTTTTGTTCGGGAGCCAGCTCAAGAGCGCACTGAACAGGCTGCAGGTCCTTCATCAGGATAGTTTAGAAAAAGAAGAAATTTTGAATAAGGAGCTTGAGCGCGCCAAAACGCAGGTAGACGCGGAGATCGCACGGGCCAAAGAAGAAGCCAAGCTTATCGTCGATACCGCCAAGCGCAATGCGGAAAAGCTGGGCCTCGAGGCTAGCGCGCGGGCCCAGGCAGAGGCCAAAAAGATGCTGGATGAGTCTACGGATAAAGCCAAGAGGCTGGAGGCAGAAATTTTAGCCAGCTCCGAAGAAAAGGCCTTAACGCTCGCCCAGGAGCTTATACGGTTTACCCTTGCGCAAACGGACCAGAAGGCTTTGCACACACAGCTCATCGATGAGTTCATAGAAGAACTAAAGAAAGTCGACAAAGAAAAGCTGACTGTCGCAACAGATCACGCCCTAGTCCTGACCCCGCAGGCTATGACTTCCCAGGAACAACAGGTATTAAAAGCAGTTTTATCTTCTAAGTTAGGCATCCCTGTCAGCCTTGAGGAGAAGGTCGATGTTTCTATCGTCGGAGGTATGGTCGTTAAACTCGGCGGCCTCATTATTGACGGAAGCCTGAAGAACAAATTCAACAGGGCGCTGAATGCGCTGCGCCTGAAAAAAGCATAACAAGCACATTAATGACGAAAGATACCATTTTAAAGATCGAGCCGTTTGAGATCAAAGAGGTCGGTGTCGTCAAAGAGTTCAAAAGAGGCATCGCAAGGATCGAAGGCTTGCCATCTTGTATTTATGGCCAGCTCATCGAGTTTGAGGACCTCGGCAGAAAAGGCCTTGTCGTTGATTTTAACGAAAAAGAGGTCATGGCTTTTATCTTGGGCGATGAGCGTGATATCAAGCTGGGCTCCACTGTTACCGGACGAAACGAAGTCTTTTCTGTGCCCGTAGGAGAAAATTTTCTCGGCCGCGTTATCAATGCGGTGGGCGAGCCGATCGACGACAAAAACCCGAATATTAAAAATAACGGCCAAGGCCTGGTTTTTCGCAAGGCGCCGGGGATCCTGGACCGCATACCTATCTCCGAGCAGCTCCATACAGGGACAAAGATCCTGGATGCGGTTATCCCCATAGGCCGAGGCCAACGCGAGCTCGTCATCGGAGACCGCCAGACAGGTAAGACCACGCTGGCAATAGACGCCATCATCAACCAGAAAGATAAAAATGTTTTATGCGTCTATTGCTGGATCGGAGGAGCGCACTCTTCTTTATTAAAGATCATCCACACGCTTGAAGAGGCGGGGGCGCTTGATTATACGGTTGTTGTCGCGGCCCCTGCCTCGTCGTCTGCGGGCGAGCAGTACCTGGCGCCATATGTGGCGGCAGCCATGGCCGAGTATTTCATGTATAGCGGCCGAGACGCGCTCGTCGTATTCGATGATCTGACCAAACATGCCTGGATATACCGCGAGCTTTCTTTGCTTTTAGAGAGGTCGCCCGGCCGCGAGGCCTACCCCGGAGATATTTTTTATCTTCACTCCCAGCTTATGGAGCGCGCCGGCCGCCTTAATGCCGAGATGGGTTCAGGCTCTATGACTTTCTTGCCGATCACCGAGACATTGCAGGGCGATATTACCGGCTATATCCAAAGCAACCTTGTTTCCATGACCGACGGCCAGATCTATATTTCAGGGTCTCTTTTCCATGAAGGCTTTAAACCGGCCATCGATCTGGGATTATCAGTCTCCAGGATAGGCAGCAAGGTCCAGAGCGAGGCTTTGCGCGAAGTATCCGATACGCTGCGTCTAGATTACGCCCAGTACAAAGAGCTGATGCGCCTTATGCGCGTAAAGACAAAGCTATCGACGGAGATCGCGGAGAAACTGCGTCGGGGTGAGGCCTTATCCCGGATACTTATACAAGATGCGCACCATCCTGTCCCGGAGATCGCCATGATCATCCAGCTATACGCCTTCAAGAGGAAGATATTGGAGATCCTTTCCCCCGAAGGCCTTAATGTTTTTTGCCGCGACATAATGGAGTATCTGGAGGAGACGCGTCCCCAGGTGCTGCAAAATCTGGCAAACCAGAAGACGCTGTCTGCGGAAATTAAACAGGAGCTCGACCATGCTTTTGTCGAGTTCTTCAGAAAGAAGAAAGTACTTTAGAGGTTAACCGGAAAACCGGCAACAGGTAAACTAAGATATGATCCCGTTAATAAAACTTAGGGAGAACTTAAGGTTTGCGCAGGAACTCCAGGATATGATAGAGGTTTTAAAAGGCGCTACGGCAAGCCAGTTCCGCAGCCTGCAGCAGAAACGTAAAGGCTTCGAGGATTTTAAAATAAGGCTGGAAGAGTTTCTGACCGGCCTGGATGTGTCCCGTATCGCGCATCCATTTTTACGCGGACGGGCCAATCTGCCTAAGGCAGTTGTCATGATTACGTCGGACGAAGGCTTTGTGGGCGGCCTCAATGCGCAGGTTGTAAACGCCGGCCTTGAGCAGGCTTCGGGGGCAGATGAGCTAATTGTCCTTGGCGAGCGCGGCGCGCGCTATCTGGCCGAGGCGCAGAGCGCTTCATTTACGGTTTTGCCTGGTATTGGCGACGACATCACTTACAGGCGCGCAGTTGCTTTAAGGGACTTATTGATAGGCAAATTTTTGGCAAAAAAAGTCGGGAGTGTTTTGATAGCTTTCCCTAGGTTCTTATCCCTGACAGTCCAGAGAACGGAGGTCAGCCGCGTTTTGCCGTGCGGCGATATTTTCGGCAGCAAAGATGGGCAAAAGATAAAAGTCTTTAAAGCCCGCGACGTTTTGATAGAGCCGACGCCGGGCAAGGTAGTGGATTATATGGTACGCGCGTGGCTCATGCAGAGGCTATACGATATGCTCTGGGAGAGTAAATTGGCGGAATGCGCGGCCCGCATTGTCCACCTGGAAGGAAGCCACGAGGAGATCATAAATTCCAATAAAAAACTCATGCATGAATATTTTAAACACCTCCATGCCAAAAGCGACAAAAATATCCGCGAGATCTTTGCCAGCCGTCTGAAATGGCGAGGCGCGCTTTTTGAGGAAGACAACACGGAGATCCCAGCCGGATGAAGACTAGCGCCGAGCCGGATAAAAAAATATTTAGCACAGGAAAGGTCATTGCGGTCCATGGCCCGGTCGTAGATATGGCTTTTGAGACCGAAGATCTATTGCCGTCGATATATGAGATCGTCCGTTCAACAACATATGACCAGGAGGTCGTGGTGCTGGAAGTCGTAGAGCACAGGGCCGGAAATATCGCGCGCGCTATTGCACTTACTCCGACGTATGGCCTGGCGCGCAACGCGGTGGTTGAGAGGACCGGCCGTCCCATGTCTATCCCAAAAGGCGAGGCGGTCTTAGGCCGGGTTGTGAACGTGCTGGGCGAGCCGATAGACAAGAAAGGCCCTATCGGGAAAGGCGAAGTCTACACAGTGCGAAGGGCTGTTGAAAAAGAAAAGATAGAGCTGGGCTCAAAAGACAAAGACGGCTTTGAGATAATCGAGACCGGCATCAAGATGATAGACTTACTTTTTCCGCTTGTTAAAAATACAAAAACCGGGATATTGGGAGGCGCGGCGTTGGGTAAGAGCCTCTTGACGCTGGAGATCATCCACAACATCATAAAAAAACAGGAGTGGCTCTGTGTTTTTACGGGAGCCGGCGAGCGTATCCGCGAAGGCAACGAGCTTTATTTTGAGTTTGTGCGCAGTGAGATACTGTCAAGGAGCGCCCTTATCTTCGGCCAGATGGATGAGTCTCCCGGCGCAAGGTTTGAAGTAGTCTCGTCGGGCGCGGCGCTGGCGGAATCCCTGCAGAAAGAAGGCCATAGCGTCCTGTTCCTTTTAGACAATGTCTTCAGGTTTGCCCAGGCAGGCAGTGAGTTATCCGCGCTTCTTGGGAGGATACCTTCTGAAACAGGGTATCAACCTACGCTGACCAGCGAGATCGGCGAGTTCCATGAGCGGATCCGTTCGCGACAAGGGGCCTCCATTACCGCGATTGAGGCGGTCTATGTGCCTGCGGATGACCTGACTGACCCTGCGGTCGTCTGCATCTTCTCGCATCTGGATTCTATTTTGGTACTTTCGCGCAGCCGCGTGCAGCGCGGCCTGTATCCGGCCATCGACCCGTTGATGTCTTCGTCAGCCTATTTAAATATCCGTATCGTCGGAAAAAGGCATTTCGAAATGGCGCAGGATGCGATACGCCTTTTTCATAAGTATGAGGAGTTGCAGCGCATTGTCGCCATTATCGGCATAGAGGAACTTTCAAAAAATGACCGCACGATCTTTCATCGCGCCAGGAAATTGGATAATTTTTTAACACAGCCGTTTTTTACGGCGGAGGTCTATACGAACAGGCCGGGGCAGTATGTTTCGCTGGAAGATACGCTCACAGGCTGCGAGCGGATCATCTCCGGCCGCATGGACAATACTCCCGACGAGGAATTTTATATGAAAGGCGCTTTGGTGACTGCGTAGGGCATAGGGCTAAGGGCGTAGGGCAAAATATTATGCTAAAACTCGGCGAACTTTTGATAAAAAAGGGAACTTTAAGCCAGGGCCAGCTGGATATGGCTTTGCGCGAACATGACCGCACAGGCGAGCTTTTGGGAAAGGCCTTGGTGCGGATGGGATTTATTTCCGAAGACCAGCTATTGATGACGCTGGCGGAGCAATTGTCCATACAGTTCATCCCTAAGCTTAAGGACAAGGTGATCTCCGACGATGTCATTCGCGCCGTGCCGGCGCGGTTCGTCTGGCACTATAAATTCATGCCGATCGCCTTAAAAGGGAATCTGCTCACCATAGCCATATCAAATCCTTTGGATATATGGCCTACCGAAGATATCAAGTTCCATCTTGGTTTTGAAGTAGAGGTGGTTCTGGCTGTTGAATCGGAAATAATGGCTGCGGTCAAGACTTATTACGGCCTGGGCGCAGCTATTGTCGAGGGCATCCTTGACAAAAAAGAAGAAGGTGTCTCCAGGAGGGCGGAGGAGGGAGTTACGGTTTTAGAGTCGCCGGAAAAAATGGCGCAGGATGCCTCTGTCATCAAGCTTGTCAACCAGCTCTTGGCAGAGGCAATTCAGTCCCGCGCAACAGACATACATATCGAGCCGTACCGCGACCGCGTAAAGGTCCGTTACCGCATCGACGGCATCCTTTACGACGTGCCGGTCCCGGAGACGATAAAGCAGCTGCATCCTGCGATCGTCTCGCGCATCAAGATAATTTCCAACATGGATATCGTAGAACGCCGCCTGCCCCAGGATGGCCGCGCTAAAGTCAAGCTGGGAGAGATAGACGTGGACCTGCGTATCTCTGTCATCCCTACGCTTTACGGTGAAAACATGGTCATACGTATTTTGCCGACCCAGATGATATTTAATATCGGCGACCTGGGCCTTTCGCCCGGCGACCTTTTGATGGTCGACGATCTTTTGGAGAAGCCCCATGGAATAATCTTTTTGACGGGCCCGACCGGTTCCGGCAAGACGACGACGCTCTATTCCTTTTTATCGAAATTGAACAAGCCGGATGTAAAGATCATTACAATAGAGGACCCGATAGAATACGATCTTACCGGTATTACGCAGGTGCAGGTGAACCCTAAGATCGGCTTGACATTCGCAAGCGCGCTTCGCAATCTGCTGCGCCATGACCCCGACATCATGATGGTCGGCGAGGTCCGTGACCTGGAGACCGGGGAGCTGGCCATACGGACAGCTTTGACAGGCCACTTGGTTTTTTCAACCCTGCACACTAATGACGCGGCTTCTGCCGTGACCCGCCTGGTCGATATGGGCATAGAGCCGTACCTTGTGGCTTCCAGCGTCCAGGCATTCATAGCCCAGCGCCTTGTCAGGACCATATGCACTGAATGTAAAGAGAGCGTGCCGCTAAAAGATATCTATAAAGAAAAGGAAGCGACCAAGGATGCTATGGAAATGATCGAGAAACCAACGCATGTTTTTCGCGGTAAGGGCTGCGAAGCCTGCAAGTTCACCGGTTACAAGGGCCGCATCGCTATCTATGAGATCTTATTGATCAATGAAGCCATACGCCAGCTCGTTTTGGACAAGGCCTCGGCGTCGCAGATAAAAAAGAAAGCCATAGAATCCGGGCTGCGCACCCTTTTGCGCGAGGGCTGGCAGAAGATCAGGGAAGGTGTCACCACGCCGGAGGAAGTCATGCGAGTCACAGAATTAGGTTAGCCAGTGAACCAGTTGCCGGTTAACCAGTTGATCGGATAACAACCGGCTAACCGGCAAACAGGCAACCGGAGAACGAACATATGCCGACATATACATATTTTGCAAAAAAGAACCTCAATGAGACCGTCGAGGGGATAATCGTCGCAGACAGCCAGGATAACGCGGTGGATAAGCTTATTGAGATGGGGCTTTCGCCGGTCAAGGTCGAGGTGCTTGCTTCCGAAGCCAGGCGGACTGAAGGTACAGGTCCCGGCCGTATTTTATCTTTCGCGCGGCTAAACCGCCGCGACCTCAATGTCTTTACAAGCCAGCTCAAGAGCTTGCTCCGCGCCCGGGTGGACCTTTTAAAATCCTTAAGCATCCTTTACGCTCAATCGGACAAGGAAAAACTTAAAATAATCGTCCTGGACCTGCATTCGCGGGTCAAGAACGGCGCTACATTTTCCGACGCGCTTTCACAACACGCGTATTTTTTTCCGAACCTCTATATTAACCTTATCAAGAGCGGAGAGGCTTCCGGCCGGCTTGATGATGTCCTGGCAGAATTGGATAATTTCCTGTCAAAAGAAGAAGAGTTCAAGATGCACGTGCGCACGGCCATGGCGTATCCTATCCTTATGGTCTCCGTCGGTGTCTGCGTTATCTTTGTCCTGTTCAGCTATGTTATCCCGAAATTAAGCTCGATATTCGCGGATTTTGAATATGAGCTTCCTTTGCCTACAAGGGTGATGCTTGCGGCAAGTGATTTCTTTAAGTCTTATTGGTGGGGTATCCTTTTGGCTGTGTTTGCTTTTATCGGTATCATCGTGCGCATGTCCGGAAGCCCCGGCGGCAAGGCGAAGCTTGATTGGGTCAAGCTCCATATCCCGATCGTCGGGGATTTGAGCTTGAAGCAGTCCCTTGCGCGGTTTTGCATGACACTCTCGCTTTTGATCCGCAGCGGCCTGCCTGTTTTTCAGGCGCTAAAAGTTGCTATTCCCACTTTGGAGAACGCAGTTTTTATAAAAGATCTAGAAGTCGTGCGCAAGGAGGTCATGGAAGGGTCGACCTTGGCCGGCAGCATGAAAAAGGTGGCGTTCTTTCCGCCATTCCTTGTACAGATGATGTCCGTCGGAGAAGAGGGCGGAAAGCTCGAAGGCGTGCTTACCGAGGTAGCCAATATTTACACGCAGGAGACGGACGCAAAATTGAAGGTCGTCACTTCGCTTCTGGAGCCTATGATCATTTTGGTGTTGGGGCTTATTTTGGGCAGCATCGTTTTGGCGATGCTCTTGCCAATTTTCCAGATAAATCTGCTCATTAAATAATAGATGAATGCAACGGTCGTCCTTGAGATAGGGAATCCCTGGTTGAAGATGGCGGTCTTTCGGTCCGTCATCGGCACTTACTATTTGAAGTCTTTATCCTGCGTTAACGCTGCAGCCTTTTCCGAAGACGATACAGCTAAGGCCATCCTGGATTTTATCCGCGATCTCAAAGTAAAAAAACCGCAGAATACAATAGTGTCTTTTCCCCGCAATACTGTCACCCTGCGAAATCTGCGCATACCGTCGGCTAATCCTAATGAAGTAGACGACATGATAAAACTCCACGTGGGCCGCCAGGTCCCATATGCCAAAGAAGAGATCGTCAGCGGCTACCGTATTATCGGCCGCGATACCATGGGTTACTCCAAGGTGATGCTGGCGATAGTGCACCGCGAGAGCATCCGTAAGGTCTTTCGTATATTGGAAAAAGCCGGCCTCTATACTGATCGCGTGGAGCTTGGCTCCGACGGAATACTATCCTGGTTGTGCCGCGCAACCAAGGCCACAGACCTTAAAGTCCCGGAGGCCTTTATTATTTTAGACATTGATTCCGGCTTTACGGATTTTGTCGTCTCTACAACCGAAAATATACTTTTTAGCCGTGTCATTGCCTTGGGGAGCGACCAGCTAAATGACGAGTCAAAGTGGCAGAAGTTCATCGGTGAAATGAAACAGACGATAGTGATCTCCCAGGGAGAAGAGGTCATGCAGAAGCCCTCCAAGGTTTTTATTTCAGGGGCCGTGGATAAGCTAAAGGCCTTGGCTTCCAAAATAGAACTTGAGTTTAACCTGCCTGCCCAGGTAGTAGACCCTTTGACAAATCTGCCCCTGGCTAAGGAAGTAGAAAAGGCTCCCGAAGACATATTTCAGAAAGCCTCGCTTTCGGCTCTTTTGGGGCTTGGCCTTGATACATTGAAGAAGAAGATCAATTTTGTCCTGCCGGAGGCGCAGATACGCAAGACCCTGCGCGAACGCAGCCGTGACATGATATTTTTGGCCTCGGCTATCATGTATTTTATACTGATCGTCTGCGGTATTTATTTAGAGAAGATGCATAATAGAGAGGCGCATCTGGGCTTATTGACAGCCAGGTACGAGAAGATAGCCAAGGAAGCTGATGGTTTGAATGAGAAGGTGGAGCGCTTAAAAAGGATCAAGGCCAAATTGGACACCAGGTCTTCGGCCTTGAATTACCTCTACGAGATCTCAAAGTTGATGCCGCCCGAAATCGTTATTTTGAACATCGCCTTCCAGAAAGACGATAAACTTAGCCTCAAAGGCCGTACCCTCGAGATGTCGGATGTCTTTAAGTTTATAACTGTCCTTGAAGGTTCGCCGTTGTTCAAGGAAGTATCGACGCGATACACAACCCGCAAAAAGGTCAAGGAAAAGGATATGATCGAGTTTGAACTCGCTTGTCCTGTAGAGGGCACAGTTAAAAAGAAGCCGGGGAAGGAATGAAAAATCCACTCCTTGCTTATACGCTTGTAAATTCTCTTGCGATAATTTACTGCGCAAGCTTCGGAGTTGATTTTGTAGGGAAAAATATCTGATATAGGCAAAATCAATGAATCTTAAGAAAAACGAGTTACTTCTATTGTATGCCATAGGCGGCTTATTGGCGGTTTTGATCATGCCTCGCGCTATTTTCGGGCCGTTTGCCTCCAAGCTTTCAGGTTTAACGCGCGATGTGGCGCTTGGCGAGGCACGACTGAAAAAAAGCGTAAGTCTGGCCGCCAGCAAAGAAAGCATAGATAAAGAATATGAAAAATACGCCACTTATTTTTCACTGCAGGGTTTATCCGACGAAGAGGCGGTGGGTAATTTCTTAAAGGAGATAGAAAGGATCAGCCGCTCGACCGGCCTGGCTATTTTGGACATGAAACCCCAGAAAGAGACCAAGGCTGACAAGTTTTCGAAACAGTACCAGATCAGCATTAAGGCAGAAGGCGCCATGCAGCAGTTGGTCAGTTTTCTCCATGAGCTTCAGGGGTCGCCTGTCTTATTCAGCGTAGAGAAGATGACACTTGTGCCCAAACAAGAGGATTCGCCGCAATTGAGCATTTCGTTGACCATTGTCGGTGTGTCGTTCTTGTAGCTCGCGTAGGGCGTAGGGCACAGGGCATATAGAGTAGTCGCCATAAGCCATATGCCATTAGCCCTAAGCAAAATCAAATGGAGGTAACATGAGATGTAAACAGGGATTCACATTGATCGAGATCATGCTGGTCGTTATCATCATCGGCATACTGGCTGCCATGGTCGTGCCCAGGCTGACCGGCCGCTCGGATGAAGCCAGGCGTTCTGTTGCCAAAACCGACATCGAGTCTAATCTGGCTCTGGCCGTGGACCTTTATGAAGTTGATACAGGCACATATCCGGACTCGCTCGACGGCCTGTCAAGCGCTCCGTCGGACGCTACTAATTGGAAAGGGCCGTATTTGAAGAAGAAACCTTTGGACCCATGGGGCCGTTCTTACGTCTATAAATACCCCGGGGAGCATAATGAAGACAGTTATGATCTATCGTCGATGGGCAAGGACGGCGCCGAAGGCGGCAATGATGATATCACGAATTGGGAGTAGGCAGGCATAGAGCAAAGAGCATAGGGCATAGAGCATAGAGCAAAGAGCATAGGGCATAGAGCATAGAGCAAAGAGCAAAGAGCAGTTGCCCTAAGCCCTTAGCCATAAGCCCTAAGCAAATAACATGAGATTTTTTTCTAAAAACGCATTCACTCTCGTCGAACTAATGGCGGCGGTAGCTGTTATCGCCGTAGGGATGGTCTTTATTTTAGGTGCTTTTAACCAGTGTTTGAGTTCGATGACTACGGCAGATAAGACCGTTACTGCCTGCGGCCTTTTGAATGTTAGAATGTGGCAAATAGATTCAGATAATCGCCAGAACAATGGCAGCGAAGAGGGCATTTGGTCCGGCACGTTCGAGGATGAGGGCCGTGAAGGATTTAACTGGACTCAATCAGTGCGTCCTGTTTCCCAGGATTTTGGCAATGAAACCATTTTTGTGCAGGAGAACCTGTATGAAGAGACCGTCGCGATCGCCTGGCAGCAGGGCAAGGCTGTCAAGGATGTTTCTGTGACGAGGTATGTGAAGAGGAAGAAAGAGTAGGCAGGCATAGGGCAAAGAGCAAAGAGCAAAGAGCAAAGAGCAAAGAGCAAAGAGCAAAGAGCAGTTGCCCTAAGCCCTTAGCCATAAGCCCTAAGCAAATAACATGAGATTTTTTTCTAAAAACGCATTCACTCTCGTCGAGACAATGGTGGTCGTGGCCCTTTTTGCTGTGATAGGTGTGTCTTTGGCCTCATCGTTTTCCATGGGTATGAGGGTATGGAAAAGAGCGGCAACTACCAATCTCGTGTACCGCAAGACAGTCATCAATCTTGAGCGCTTAAGCCGGGAATTAAGGCAGGGTATTAATTATCCGGATATAGGTTTTTTCGGGGATAAGGAAAGTATTGAATTTGCCGCTCTCCTGAAAGGCGAGATCGCTAATGTATCTTATTCTTATGTGCCGCAGGAAAAAGCGGTGTTTCGTTCTGCCGTGACCAGGCAGGAGATGCTTGCTCTTGAGAACCAAACCCCTGCGCGGCGGATAATTTCAGGCATAGGCAGCGCGGACTTCTCGTACTACTATTTTGATGCCAACTTGAGCCAGTACACATTTTCGGAGAGCTGGAATTATACTAAGAGCGGTATCCCATTGGCTGTCAAGGCAACTTTGGTTTTGGACGACGGAGAGACTTTTGAAAAGATCATACAAATACCAATTGCTCAATAAAGCCGAAATCCGAATATCGAAATCCGAAACAATATCGAATGATCAAAATTCGAATGTTCTAAATTGTTTTAGTCATTTCAGAATTCGGAATTTAGGATTTGTTTCGAAATTCGTGCTTCGTGCTTCGGATTTTTCTAATAAAGGGGCTATTTTATTTATGGCTGTCGGCGCGATCGCCGTATTGTCTATTCTCGCTATTGGCACAACATCCGGCGTTTTACAACAATTAAAATTGGCTAAGTTTGTCAGAGACGCAAATGTTTCTGTTTACGAGGCCGGATCCGTTGTTTCCGCCATGAGGGTCCTGTGGCCTGGAGGCCAGGCGCCATACGCCAGCACCCTTTATGGCCTGCGGCCGCGAACCTTTGTTTTTGGCGGCGATACGGCAGAGGCCGTTTTTATTGACGAGGAGAGCAAGATAAATATCAATACCGCCCCGCCGGATATCTTAGCCAGGCTGCCCGGATTATCAGGGCAGCAGGCGCTTATCGATAGCATCGCGGCCGCATCCTTCTCGTTAAAAGAGGAACTTCTTTTGGTAGAAGGCGTGACCGAAGAGATATATGACCAGCTTAAGGACCTTGTTACGGCTTACGGCTCGGGCAGCGTAAATATCAATACGGCATCCGGGGATATATTGGCTGTTTTAGGGATGGATGACGACCTGATCGATAAGATCCGGCAATGCAGGGCTGGAGATGACACAGAGGAGATGACAGAGGATGATAAGGTATTTTCTTCTTCAGCCGAGATTTTGCCATTGCTTGAGCCTTACAGCCTGAATCCTGCTCAAAGAGCGCTCTTGGTGGGATTGATCTCTTTCGGGAGATTGGGTACAAGCTCTAATTATATCGCTTTTGACGTGAGTATCAAAAAGAGCGGCCTTGAAGGAAAGACGCAAAAAATAAATAGTTCTTTTCATATCATTTTGGATTATGCTGCCGGCAAGATTGTCCAATGGTATGAAGGCTAAATTTATGAGATAATAAGTGAGCGCATACTTTACGTAAACTAAAGTTTACGTAAAGTAACTGCGCGAACTTACCCCGCCGCATTCTTGCAGAATGCAAGAGGCGGGGTGAATTCGCAGCGTTACGGTAGAGGGCAAATTCATGAGTTACTTCCAGATATTAGGTTTGAACAAAGAACCATTTTCAACGAGTCCTGATCCGGAGTTTTTCTATCAATCACGGGAGCACCAGGCTGCTTTGACCAGGCTCCTTATAGAGATCCGCCTGCGCCGGGGCTTGTCCGTCATCCTCGGCGATATAGGCACGGGCAAGACAACGCTGTCGCGTAAATTATTCCAGATGCTAAAAACGCGCGATGACACGATCTTCTCCATGATCCTTGACCCGACGTATGAGACTGAAGAGGTTTTCCTGGAGTCGCTATTGCGCACCTTCGGCGTACAGATGGAGGACTCAAGGCCGTCCTTGCTCGACATGAAGGAGGCCATCAAAAAATATCTTTTTCAAAAAGGCGTGCAGGAGAACAAGACCGTCATCCTTCTCGTAGATGAGGCGCAGAAGCTCAATCAGGCTTCCTTAGAGGTCTTGCGTGTGCTCCTGAATTATGAGACCAACGAATACAAACTTCTGCAGTTGGTGCTTCTGGCGCAGTTGGAACTGTTGCCGAAGATCCGCGAGATGAAGAATCTCATGGACAGGATCAGCATGAAATATATAATTAATCCTTTGGACGACGCCGAGACAAAAGAGATGATAGAGTTCCGCATCCGCCAGGCAGGCTATCAGTCCGGAATGCCGCTTTTTAAGGATGATGCGTTGATGGAGATATACCAGCAGACACAGGGGTATCCGCGACGCATAGCGATGCTTGCGCATAAAGCGTTGAAAAGCCTGGTCATGGAAAATAAGATCGTAGTTGACCGCGACGTCGTGCGAAAGATCGTCGCGGAGGAAGTAGTATGAAACGGCAAATGTCAAATGACAAATCTCAAATGTCAAATTAATGACAAAATATCAATGCTGAATGTTTTTGGCATTGGGTATTGGGATTTAATTTGGATTTTGTCATTTGGATTTTGTCATTAAAAATTATGCCCGAATCAAACCTAACACCTGAAGAGAAACTGTTGCGCATCATCGAATCCCCGCCTGGGGCAATGGGCCAAATGCGCGCTCCTCGCCGCCGGCAGGATTTCCAGCTTAACTTGAAGTTATTGCGCGCCAAATACGGAGACAGGGTAAAAGAGTTATTGAACCTGAAGGCAGTAAATGTCGCCCTTGTTTTTTTAGGTGCGCTTGCAACTTTTTTTTTAGCCGTAGATTCTTGGTTGGGCCTGCCCAGGAAAAGTGTGATAGAGCAATTGGAGCTTTTGGCAAAAACTCAAGGCGTGGGGGACCTGGCCATTGAGCGCCTGGACCCGTTGGCTGTTTATCTGCAGGAGATAACGCCGAGAAATATTTTTTCATTGCCTACACCGGCGGCACAGGCGCCGTCTGGAAAAACATCTGCCCAGCTGGAGGCGGCAGCGGCGAGCCTGGCAGCGGACCTGAAATTAGTCGGCATTATCTGGTCTGATGCGCCGCAGGCGATGATCGAAGATTCCAAAGACGGCAGGACCTATCTTTTAAACCGCGGCGGCAAGATCAAAAGCGGCCGCGTAAAAGATATCTTGAAGGACCGCGTAATTTTGAGTTATGATGATCAGGAAGTAGAACTAAGGTAAGGCAATAAACCATGCATAGACAGATCCGTTTACAGGCCGGCATCCTTGCCTTTTTTATTTTGGCGGCGTTTTTTTCATGCGCCTCGGCCCAGATAGAAGAGGTCTCCGGCAATTTTACCGCCACTCCTGATCCGCTCCCGTCTACAACTATCAATGATGCCGGGCCGGGCAAGATCTCCCTTGACCTGAAAGGGGTAGATATCATCGAGCTTTTGAAGATCCTTTCAATGAAGATGAATGTTAATATAGTCCCTACCAAGGATGTGACAGGACGCGTGAACGTATTTTTGAACAATGTGACTTTTGAAGACGCGCTAGATATCATCTTGATAAGCAACGCCTTGGCAATGGTCAAAGAAAAAAATATCATAACAATCATGCCCGTCGATAAATATAAACAGCTCTACGGCCAGCCTTATCAGGAGACGCGCAAGGTGAGGATGTTCTCGCTTAAAAACGCCTCGCCCAAGGATGTGTCTACGGCTTTGGGCCAATTGAAGAGCGATGTGGGTAAGATCATCGTTGATGAGCCTTCGGGTACGGTGATCCTTGTCGATGTCCCGGAGACGCTTATACTTATGGAACGGGCTGCAATTGCGATGGATCAATCCAAGGAGACAGAGATATTTGACTTAAAGTATGCTAAAGCTGAAGACATAAAGGCTAAGTTGGACGGTGTCGTGACTCCCGGTGCAAGCCAGATGCAATTTGACGCAAGGACCAACAAAATTGCTATAAGCGACCTGCCTGACAGGATGAAAAGAATAAAAAAAATGGTCGAGGCATTTGACGACGAGACCAAGCAGGTCTTGATCGAGGTGCAGATAGTGCAGATCTCCTTGAATGACCGCACGCGGTTAGGCATTGACTGGGAGAGGCTTTTTGACGTCGGGCAACTTAAGGATACAAGCTTTAAGGGCAAGTTCCCCGTAACCAACCTAAGCAGCACTTTGGGTCAGATGAGCGTGGGGACGCTGGCGGCCAACGATTTTAATGTCGTTATGCAGGCCTTAAATACTTTGACCAAGACCAACATCCTTTCCCGTCCCAGGATAGCCGTTGTCAATAATCAGGAAGCCAGTATCCTCATCGGTTCCAAGGAGGTTTATTTTTCCCAGACGCAGAGCCAGTCCAGCGTCACGACGACTACTGCAGAATCCGTCAATTATGTCGATGTGGGTGTTAAGCTTAATGTAACCCCTACGATCTCCGACGATGGTTTTGTAGTCATGAAGATCCGTCCCGAGGTCAGCTCGGTGAGAGAGACCGCAACATCGCCCCTTGGCTCTACCGTGCCTGTTGTGGAAACATCACAGGCTGAAACTGTCGTCAAGGTCAAAGATAAGGCAATGATCATGATAGCCGGCCTCATGAAAGAAGAGACGCGCAATTCGCGCGACCAGCTTCCGGTCTTAGGCAAGCTGCCTTTGGTCGGCTGGCTGTTCGGCAACAAGGATACCCAGAAGCAAAAAACGGAGCTTGCTATTTTCTTGACGCCGCGCATCATAACCGGAGACATAGAGCGCGTCGACGCTGAAAGAGAAGAAGTAAAGTCCCGCGGGGTCCTGACTAAAAAGATAAAAAGCGGCCTGGAGGGAGAGAAAATAACAGTCGATGAATAAATTTATCTTTTTGGCTACGACCGGCATCCTGATCATTTTAATCGCGGGTGTCGGTTTTTTATATAAGGCCGAGTCTGATAAGAATCAGCTTTTGCGCACGGAGCATTTAAAGACTGCCGAGGACGCCCTGGTGGAAAACAAGCGGCTGAAAGAAGAACTTAAAACCGAAAAGGAAAAGGCGTTGGAAGAAAAAAAGAGGCTCTTGGGCCAAATAGAGGAGATCTCCGGGAAAAAAGACAGGGCTGACAAGGCGGTTGAGGCTGTAAAGAAGGCATTCCTGAAAGAAAGGGAGATGTCTTTGGCAGCCAATGACGACTTAGACAGCCTGCGCAAGGATGTGGCGGCCTTGAGAAAAGACGGCCGAGATAATGTGGGGCTTCTGGAGAAGAGTTTTAACAAAAAGAAACAGCTTTACGAGACCAGGATCTTATCGCTGGAAGCCCAGCTTGCCAAGTCCAAGGGCAAGGTCAATATTGAGTCGGAACGCTACCACTATAATCTGGGCGTCCTGTATTCCCAGAACAAAGATTATGAATCCGCAGTAAGGGAGTTTAAGGCCGCGTTGAGCTATAACCCAAAGAACGCGTCATGCCACTATAACCTCGGCATTATTTTTGACGACTATTTTAAGGATAAAGAGAATGCACGGTTTCACTACCGCGCGTTCCTGGAACTTTCGCCGACTTCCGACGACGCAGAATCCGTTCAAGAGTGGCTGGCGAATCTGGATAAGTAGAGGAATATCTGCCCCCAATTAAAAATGTTCAAGCGTTTTACTATCGATTGGAAAATGGCAATTGGATTCGGCGGCCTGCTTTTGCTTATCGTGGCCGTAGGCCTTATTGGTATCGTACAGATACAGAACCTAAGCCGCGCTGTGGATATTTTAGGCAATAGTTATGTGCCGGCGCAGAGCGCTATCTTTGAGATGAAATCCAGCAATGCCAAATACGCCATGGGCATACGCAGTTATATGTTCTGGCAGGGGGCAAAATTCCTTGATGCCGCGGCGCTCGGAGAGAAATTGAATTTTGTGCGCTCCACGTCGGAAAAATTTGACAAAGAGCTTGAGCGCTATAGCGCCTTGGCCGCTGCGCAGGAACAAAAAACCTGGGTCAATACTATCCGCACGAATGAGGCGGAGCTGCGTCAGATAGGTGATAAGGTGGCCTCCTCCGTTAAACAGATCGATGCCAGCACTCCTGAAAACAGGAAAAAGATTGAGGCCGCGATAAACAGGCAGCTCATGGATTTTGAAAACAAGGTTTTTCGTGTGGATGCATATCTTGACGACCCGTTGGTGACATTCAATCTTAGGGAGATACAGGCGCAGCTTAAAGACGCAAGGCTCGGCAAGGAGAGGTCAATTTCCTTTTTATCCTGGTCTCTTCTTATCGGCCTCCTTTTAGGCGGCCAGACAGCATTGCTTATATACCGGCGCAACAAGCGCGAAAAGGAACACAGGGAATTCATTTACCGCAAAATGATCAGCATAGAGGAAGAGGAGCGCAATAACCTTTCCCTGCAGGTCCACGACCAGATGGGGCAGGACTTAAGCGCCTTAAAGATATACCTGGGGTTGGTCAGTAAGGACCTGCCGGCTGAATTGACAGATGGTAGAGAAAAGATAGACAAGGCCAAAAAGATATTAGACACGCTTATGGAGAAAACGCATAATATTTCCGAGATGCTGCGGCCGCCGGAATTAGAGGACCTGGGCTTGATTGAAAGCATAGCTGCTTTAGTCCTGCAGCACCGGGAATTGACAGGATGCAGTTGTAATTATTTAAGGCCTGATGCCAAGCTTCGGCTATCGCCGGAGTACAGCCTGGTGCTTTACCGCGTGGCACAGGAGGCGCTGACGAATAGCGCCAAGTATTCCGGAGCAAAAAATGTTGAAGTCACTCTCGAGCAAAAAGATGAGGATGTCTATCTGTGTGTTTCCGACGACGGTGCAGGGTTTGATTATGAGCAATACCTTAAGCGCCCGCTGCGCAGGAAAGAAGATAAGATAAAACTCGGGTTACAGGGGGTAAGGGAACGTATTGAATTATTAGGCGGCAAGCTCACTGTCGGGTCGCGGCCCGGCAAAGGTACCAGGCTTGAAGTTGAGCTGCCGATAGCGTAGGGCGTATGGCATAGGGCTAAGGGCATAGGGCGTAGAGTATGTTTAGGTTTGAATCATTGGATATTTGGAAGATGGCTATAACTTATGCCTCCAAAGTTTACGATTTTACAGATGAATTCCCTCAAAAGGTCCAGTATAGCTTAGCCTCCCAGTTGAGAAATTCGTCGTTATCAATATCAAATAACATTGCAGAGGGATCAGGGAGTTCTTCAAAACTGGAATTCAAGAGTTTCCTGAATTATTCAATACGGTCTCTTTACGAAACTGTCTCCGGGTTGATTTTAGCTAAAGAGAAGAATTATTTAGCGCAGGATAAGTTCGATCAAGTGTACCAAGAGAGTGAGCTTTTGGTTAAAAAAATAAGAGCTTTCCGTTCTTGTCTTTGATTTTACTCTAAGCCATATGCCCTAAGCTCTACGCAAAACTATGCCATATAAAATTCTTATTGCTGATGACCACGACATAATCCGTGAAGGTATCAAGAATATCCTGCGTAACCAGGCCGCCTATGAGATAGCCGGCGAAGCGCAGGACGGCGAAGAGGTCCTTGAAAAAGTGGCATCGCTTAAGCCCGATATCCTTTTATTGGATATCACGATGCCTAAAAAAAGCGGCCTTGAGATCATTTCGCAGATCCAGCGCCTTTCGAAAAAGACAAGCATCCTGATAATCAGCGTGCATAAGGCTGATGCCTATGTTATGCAGGCGCTCAAAGCGGGCGTGCGGGGGTATTTGAACAAAGAGAATGCCGCTGACGACCTTTTGCCTGCGCTTCGCAAGATCACCGCCGGACAGATCTATTTAAGCGCGGACGTATCGACATATCTTTTGGAAAAGGCCAGCAAGAGCCCGCAAGAATTGGCAAAGGAGAAGATATTGAGCGAACGCGAAGAGCAGGTCTTGCGCCTTGTGGCAGAAGGCAAGACGGCAAAGGAAATAGCGGATGCGCTCTTCATCAGCGCAAGGACCGCAGAAAATTATAAAAATAATATCCTAAAAAAACTCGGCCTCCACAAGACGAGCGACCTGATCAAGTACGCCATAAAGAACAAGATCGTTGACATCGAAGGCTTCTAAATCTTCCTTAAGAGCGATATAGATTAAATATGTATTGAAATTTAGATATACCTAAATTATAATACATAATTATGTATAACTTCCTTCAGCAGCGAGAGGTTTTTCATTTAGAATTCCTTCGGTGGTTTAGCCGAAGGGTTAAAGCCGATATTTTTGCCTTGAAGGGCGGGGTTAATCTGCGCTTCTTTTATAAAAGCCTTCGGTATTCCGAAGACATGGATCTTGATATAGGCGGCGTGAGGCTCGATATAGTGAAGGATATTGTTATGGAAACGATCGTGAATGCTTCTTTCCAGGGACATCTTAAAACCTTCGGTATCGATGCCGTCATCCCGCCGGATATAACCAAAGCAAAACAGACTTTTACTACACAGCGGTTTAAGATCCATCTTATTACTTCGGCAGGGGAAGATCTATTTACAAAAGTCGAATTTTCCCGCCGTGGTTTAAAGAAGGGCATTGAGTTTGGATCGGTGTCTAATACACTCTTGCGCGATTATAAGCTGGCCCCATTGCTGGTTCCGCATTATGATGTTCGATCAGCAATACTCCAGAAGATCGAGGCGATCGCTTTGAGGCCGTCTCTTCAGGCCAGGGACATCTTTGATCTATACATTTTAAGTTCGCAATGCAAAGATATGAAGATCGGCCCACACAGCCGCGTAATAGGCGGCAATCTTGTTAAAGCCCATGAGAGGATATTTGATGTTAGTTTTGAGCAATTTCGAGACACCGTTGTTTCATATCTGGCTTCTGACGACCAGGCTTTGTATGATCGGCAAGCCTATTGGGATGAGATCAAATTAAGGGCAGCTGATTTTATCGACGAGTTAGGTAAGCCCGATGCTTAGGAAAAGGCCTGTTTTGGAATTCATTAGAAAGATCACGAGCCCCGTATTTACAACTCGGGACTTAGCTAATTTTTGCGGTAGATCTCTGTCAGCAACGGTTCAATCGCTTAATTTTCTAAAGAGGGAGGGTTTTATTTTTAAACTCTCTCGCGGCCTATGGGCCCAAAGCGGACACCAGCAACTTAGCCCTTTTAAACTCGTACCTTTTCTTTTGCCTAGGCAGCGCGCGTATGTTTCTTTTATCAGCGCCTTGCATCTTTACGGCATCATTGAACAGATACCCCAGACTATTACACTTGCTTCCACAACGCATTCAAAGGTTATTCGGACATCCCTCGGTACGTTTGCCATCCATCAGATACAGCCTTCTTTTTTTTGCGGGTTCCATTGGTATAGAGAGTCAGGAGATTTCCTTATTGCAGAGCCGGAGAAGGCTTTGGTTGATTGCCTATATTTGTCTGCGCGCAAGAAAAGGCAATTCGGGCATTTTCCGGAATTGTATTTTCCGTCTTCTTTTAGTTTTGCAAGGGCTCGGGCATGGGCAGGAAAAATTTCGGACAGGAAGATAAAAGCGCGCGTCCGCCAAAGATTGAAAGAATTGCTAAAGGCGTAATACGCGTTTTTAAAAATATTTTTGTTGAAGTTTCAGGATTTTATATTATAATGGAAACATAGAAATAAATATTAAGAAGGATCATTTATCTTGAGTCCTCCTAAGAAAGAAAATACAGCTATCAGCCACCTTGTTAAAGGGTGGTTTTTTTGTCGGTCTAAATTCTACTATTAGGGATAAAAGTCTTTTATCTGCAAGTAGTTACGATAAAATTATGAAACCAATGATGCGGAGGGCAGGATGTTAAGATCAAATACAAAAACAAGAAGCGGGTCTTTTTTTTGTTTGCGGCACGCGTTAATGACTGCGGCCGCTTTTTTTATTTTCGGGATCCCTTGTTTGTGTTTTGCGCTGGGGCTTGCAGTAAATCCCGGGAGCGTCTCCGTCAGAGACGTGCCGCTGGGGGAAAAAACTGCCATGTCGCAATATTCCACCGAGCATAAAAAAATCCAGATAACGAATAAGAGTGACAGCGCTTATACTTTTACAATAGCTATCCTGCCTGTTTCAAAGACGACGAGTCCCTTGGCCTTCGGATATCAGGATATTCCGGATGTTTCCTGGGTTGTCCCTGAAGAAAAGGAGATCCGCATAGATGCTTTCGCCACTCGTGAGGTGGAGTTGTATGTTTTAGTGCCTCAAAAAAAACAATACGCCGATAAAAAATACATGGCTATATTAGAGGTAAAGTCAAAGAAGAATAATGAAGGCGAGATGTTTGTCGTTGCGGCTCAAGCGCAGATATGGATAACAACCGAGAAAAAAGAAGATCGTGTAAAGAATACAAAGAAAAAGGCAAAGGACAAGAAATAGGACGCAGGGTTATGAGTTATCAGAGTGTATTTGATTTGTTGTCGGACATTTCTAAGAAGATAAATATTCGTTTTGTTTTAATCGGCGGGTTTGCTCTTAATTATTATAAATATGCCCGGCAGACCCTGGATGTCGATTTTCTTATTACTAAGAGAGACTTTGAAAAAATATTGCCTTTTTTAGGATCAGCGGGTTATACGGTAGAAAGCCGTCAAGATGTTTTTGTGAGGCTTGTTTTCGGTAAAGGCGATTTTTTGATGATGGATATTGATTTTATGTTTGTTGACGAGGAGACGCTTGGCAAAATTCTTGAAGACAGCCCAACGACCGAGATAGCCGGGTGCCGATTGCGCGTCCCTTCATTGGAAAATTTGATTGCCATGAAGCTGCACGCCATTAAACACAATCAAGCCCAGCGTCTTGCCAAGGATATCAGCGATATCATCAATTTGATAAAAATAAACCAGATTGACGCTAAAGAGGAGAGGTTTAAGGCAGTGTGCTTGAAATACGGCACACCTGAAATTTATCACAAAATTCTTGAGGCATGCGAAGGTGAGTGAGATGGAACGATTGAATTTTCCGATTATTAGGAAGGATTTTTCGCGGTCCAAGGCGATCAAGATGGATGACTACCTACGATTTGTTCTCTTTAATTTAAGATATACGGTTGATATAACCGCTGGCAGGTGTCAGAAAAAGGTGCTTTGTGTTAATACCCAATTTTCTATCAAATAATGGGATGTGTCCCTAATTCAAAGGGATCTATCATGAAAAAGATTTTGGTAAGAAGGCATAGGAGAAGAATTATTGCAGAAAGAATTATTGAGCTTTCTAAAGCTGATGATTTGTTTATAACGGAATAGAGTACTTTGCGCAGGAAAATAAGGTATGTTTGCGGATAGATAAATTTCGGGAATTAATATAAGCTTATATCAGAAGGTCGCCAGGAGGCAAAAATGGAGAATCCGATGAAAATCTTTTTTAGAAAAAGTTTAGGTCCTATATTTTTTCTGTTCTCTGTTCTCTGTTCTCTGTCCTCTGTCCTCTGTCCTCTGTTCTCTGGTTCCGCCCTCGCTGCCGGCGTTGAGGTCTCTGTTACCGGTACCAAGGTAGGCGCGGGGTCAATTACCTCCTGGGATATCGGTTTGATCAAAGCCGCACAGACGGTTTATAGCTGCGGCACAGCGCCGGATGTCAATTGCGCTGATACAGGCGACGTGTATTGGACGATAACAGGGTCATCGGACGGTAGTGAAAATATCAGCGCTACTGTGGTGTCATCGGGCAATTGGACTGCCGAGGCATCCAGCGGGGTTAATGCCTTTGTCCTTAAAGCCAAAAACGATGACGCACTTATTTTAGACGAGACAACGTCTAAGACCCTTTATACGAGTTTACCGGCTGGCGCTAACTTTAAGCTCGGCCTTGCGTTTACATCGCCAGCCTCTGATTCTTCGCAAGGCCAGCAAACCATGACTATCACTCTGACAGCGTCGACTTGGGCGTGGGCCTGCGGGAATAACTTGGCTAACGTTAACCACACTGCCGGCGCTGTAGCACCTGTTACAACAACCATTACTTACGGGACTGTTACTAGCTCTCTTTCGGGAGCGAGTAAATGCTGGATAAAACAAAACCTTGGCGCTGCTAATCAGGCAAGTTCAGCTACAGATGCTACAGATGCCTCTGCTGGTTGGTATTGGCAGTTTAACCGTAAGCAGGGCTATGCAGTTGGGCCTACACCGTCCTGGACTATTACTTCAATTAATGAATCCAGCGATTGGACTTCAGTCAACGATCCCTGTACCATATTGCTTGGCGCAGGCTGGCGCTTGCCCACTTCTGCAGAATGGACTAATGCAGATGCAACTGGTCAAGTTGGAGGTTGGGATGATTATAACGAAACTTTTACTGATGTTTTAAAACTCCATGCCGCAGGCTACCTCTACGTCAGCGGTGGCGTGCTGTACAATAGAGGCTCGGGCGGCTTCTACTGGAGCAGTACTCAGTACAGTGCTACCGCCGGCTGGTACCTGTACTTCTCCAGCGGCGGCAGCTACATGGTCAGCACCAATAAGGCTTATGGCTTTAGTATTCGTTGTCTCAGAGACTGACAATTTGATTCTTTGACAATTTAGGATTGGCAGGAAGTGAAATGCCGGAGTAATCGAAACTACTGGTTTCGATTAGCGCGCAGATTATAGTCTGGTTGCCCGCTTTCGGTTTTCCGAAAGCAAAAAAAGATGAATACACGCAAATTGTGTGTATTCACATGTAAAGCGGCAACTTATTGGGCTGTTTTGCCGCAGGCTACCTCAACGACAGCGATGGCGTGCTGAACAATAGAGGCTCGGGCGGCTTCTACTGGAGCAGTACTCAGTACAGTGCTACCAACGGCTGGAACCTGAACTTCAACAGCGGCAACAGCAACATGAACAACAACAATAAGGCTTATGGCTTTAGTATTCGTTGTCTCAGAGACTGTAAAACAAAACTGCCAATCCTCCTATTCTATTAAGGTAAATTATGGCGATGTATGATACCTTACCGGTTTTTAAAAAAGGATATGATTTATTGATAGAGATCTATAAAATGACTTCCGGTTTGTCGCGCGAGTATAAATATACTGTTGGAGAAAAACTGAAAAACGAAACCCTTGAGCTATTGCTGAAAATATATAGAACCAATCTTAGCCGGGCAAAGGAAATGGAAATAGATAGTTGCAGAGAGAGTACTGAAACAGTCCGTTTGCTTATACGGTTGCTGCATGACTTGCGGCAAATAAATATTAAAAAAATGATCGCGCTCAACGTATTAATAGAAAGCATAAGTAAACAGCTTAGCGGTTGGAAAAAATCCGTAAACAAAAGCGTCTTGAATGACAAAGGCGGCAATGGATAATACACAATTAATCGCCGATTTGTTTCGGGCTTATTACAATGCGCGGCAAAATAAGAGAAACACCATCAATCAATTAAAGTTCGAATTAAATTTTGAACGCGAAATCTTTAAACTGCATAATGAAATAGAAACCCGTAGTTATAAACCCTCGCGTGAAATAGCCTTTATTGTAAACAGACCAATAAAACGCGAAATATTTGCCGCAGATTTTAGAGATAGAGTGGTGCACCATCTTTTATTTGGATACCTTGAGCCTATAATTGAAAAATACCTTATTTACGATTGCTATTCGTGCCGTAAAGGCAAAGGCACAAGCATTGGTATTCAAAGGGCGGCAAAGTTTTTGCGCTCCTGCCCTGAAAACTATAAAAAAGATTGCTACATCATGCAAATGGATATTTCAGGTTATTTTATGAGCATCAACAGAGAACTCTTGTATCATAAAGTAACAGGCATGTTAGAAACGGAATATCAAAAATGCGCTTTATCAGGTAAGGTTATACAGTTTGATATAGGCCTGGTTGATTTTCTGTTGCAGAGAACAATATTTCGCAATCCGGTAGATAATTGTATAATTAAAGGATCAGCGTCAGATTGGGGCGGACTGCCCGCAAATAAAAGCCTATTTTATTCTTCTCAGGGCTGCGGTCTGCCTATAGGAAATCTCACCAGCCAGCTTTTTGGCAATATCTTTTTGAATGATTTTGACCATTGGATGAAGAAAAAGTTGGGGTTTAAATATTATGGACGCTATGTGGATGATTTTTTTGTCATGCATCACGATAAAACCCGTCTATTAGCCGCTTTGCCTGAGATTACAGCCTACCTGAAAGAGAGTGGGCAGCTTACTTTACATCCCAATAAAACAAAAATTAATCATTATGAGTCAGGATTCTTGTTTTTGGGGGCTTATATAAAACCATATCGTATTTATATTGCTAATCGCATCAAAGGCAGCTTTTATCAGTCGTTGGAGAAACACAACAAAGTCATTCGCAATCACGAACCGGATGATGAAGAAAAGGACCGGTTTATAAGCAGCATGAACTCATACCTCGGCATAATGAAATGCTACAAAACCTATACAATAAGAAAGCAGATGATTAGAAACCGGCTTTCTGCGAGATGGTTGGATTTGGTCGGAATAAAAGAAAATTATGGAAAATTTGTTGCTCTTTAGTCATCTTTTGGGCCAGGCATTGAAAATTGAAATCGGAAGGGCATGTTTTTTAAAAGCTTAAAAATAGGGACAACACACATCCATTTATGCGGGAAGAAGATAAGAAGATCCGAAGCGCGAATATCGAGATTTGATTAGAGACGGCTGAATGGCGGACAGAATAAAAAAACTAATAGACCGGTACTGGAATGAGTTTTTTGGGCTTAATCTTTCCTTGAATGGCCTGATCCATTCGCTCTGCCAAAGTGCCTGGGATCCAAATTTCTCCACATTGATCACAAACTTGGACAGATACATCCGCAAAGAGATAAAGATGCCCTTCAGTCATGCGGTCAAGGGATGTTTTCTGTTTATGCAATTTTCCTCCGCATTGCGCGCACAAGATGTTTTTCATGACACTTTCTCCCTCCGAGTTTTTGGATCCAGCCATTTTGCCGGATCTATCCAATGGACGGTGACAATATGAACGAGATTCCCAAGGGCACACAAGACATAAAGAGGTTCGTTTTTGTGCGTATAGCCCAAAATAAGACAGCTTGGATATGGAGAATCTTTGGGGTAGTTTTCGATAATCTCGCCGTCAGAAATAACTTTCTTAATTTCGGCCAGCGATATACCTCTGGTATCGCAGCGTCTCAAGGCATGCCTGGTAATTTGAAACTGGCCAGTATCAAATTTTTCTCGTATTTGCTTGAGCATCTAAAAAGGAATCATAACAGAATGGTCAGTGAATGTCAAGAAACACGAGACGGGAATGAGCTTTCCCAAACCCACATTAAGATTAATAGGGACATATCCATTTATGCAGGAAGGAAATAAGACGATCCGAAGCGCGAATGCCGCAATCCGAAACAATTTGCATCACAATTAATTTGTTCGCTTAAAGGAAAACAGTAATAATAATTTTACAAATGGGTGATCGATAAATGCAAAAGGCGATCCTGGAGTGGTTAGAAATATCCGCAGAGGAGTTTTGAACTTTTCCGAACCCGCATCGGAAAGCACCCTTGACAAATAGTGAAAAATATATTAGAATATATTTGAATAAAAAAGAATAAAATACACTTACGAGGAGGTATTTGCCGGATGTCTAAAGTGATCACATTGCGTCTATCGGAAGAAGAATACGAGAAAATAGCAGCCGCGGCAAGGATCGAGCATCGTCCCATTTCCAACTTTATCACCACCGAAGTCCTGGAAGATATAGAAGAATCCTACTACGTAGACCCCGTTGAGATGGCCCAGATCAAGTCGGATAAGAAACTCTTAAAGAAATTGGAATCCGGCCATCGCGACGCAAAGAAAATGCGGGGAAGATTCATTGGATGACTTTAGGATCTTTGAGACAGGCCAATTCTTAGAAGACCTTGAACAAAACTTCAGCGGCCAGCAGGAGCGGATAAAGAGAAAACTTGCTTCTTATGTATATCCTCAACTAAAACAAAATCCGTATTTTGGCAAGAATATAAAGAAACTCTCAAATTATCGGCTTGAAACCTGGCGCTACCGGATAGGCGATTATCGATTCTTTTATACAACGGACGGCCACAAAAAAATAGTCTTTATGCTGACTATTGATCATCGCGGTAGTGCCTATTAAAAAAATGGAGCTTTTCCGAACCCGCATCGGAAGTGTAAATTCTTACACTTGACAAACGAAGCGATTTGTATTACAATTTAATACAGGAGGCATAACCCATGAGAAATATTGTAACGATCAGTTTACCCAATAGTTTATTGAAGCCCCTTTCT